>CAJXQE010000282.1 GCA_913058215.1 uncultured Verrucomicrobiales bacterium | reverse complement strand
AGATCAGCCTCGGTCTCGTGGGCTCGGAGATGTGTATAAGAGACAGAAATTATCGCGGTCAATGTCCTTCCCAAAGTCGGACAAACCAAGCGCTTCCATTTTCCTCCTGAGAAATTCCATATCTGGAAAAATCCGCTTAAATTTCTCAATCAGCACCTGAACCTTTTCGCGAGAGGAAACCTTCTCGATATTCTGCGTAGCTCCGCAATGGGATCTCAAATGAGACTCGTCGCCCGCAGCGCCAGGAACGCTGATCTCCTCATTGAAGCCATCAGCCCGGCGCCCCGCTGGCATGATTACAACAACTACCGGTCCTACATCGACCTCGGTCGTGAGGCCGCGACGGAAATGCTTCCCGAACTTTTGGCTCTGAAAAACGGGTCCGACATAGAAACCAAAGAACGTGAACTGGAGTTAAAATCATGAGCTCAAGAACTGACAAACTTACCCGCAACTGGGACCGCCTCGATTCTGACGAATTGAAGGCCCTGCAGGCGAAAAAGCTTCGACGGTTTTTGAGAGATCAGGTCGCCCCGTTTTCTCTTCACTATCGGGAAATGTTCAAACGCGAAGGCATTGATCCAAATGACATCAGAACGCTGGAGGATTTTTCCAAACTCCCGTTCACTATGAAACGAAATCTCATTTCGGATGAAGATGGCACTTCCCGAACCAAAGATTTCGTTCTCGTCCCGGATGAAAAGATCCTCAGCAAACGCCCCTCCACCATCTTGCGCGCTCTCTATCGCGGTAAGAAAGGCGTGAAGGAAGACTTTGAAAAAGAGTACCGGCCCATTCTCATGACCAGCACAACTGGGCGTTCCGCTGAACCGGTTCCATTTCTCTACACGCAGCACGATCTCAACAACCTTGAGACCACCGGACGTCGCATGATGGAACTCTGCGACTCGAAAAAAGAATACCGGCACTTCAATCTGTTTCCCTACGCTCCCCACCTCGCCTTCTGGCAGGCTCACTATGCCGGACTCGCTTTCAACTCTTTTACGCTTTCGTCCGGAGGAGGAAAAGTCATGGGGACCGATGGAAATGTTCGCATGTTAGGAAAGATCCAGCCCGACGCACTTATCGGAATGCCAACCTTCATTTACCACGTTCTCCAGATCGCCGTGGAAAAGGGGCTGGATTGCCCAAACATCAAAAGAATCGTTCTCGGAGGAGAGAAAGTTCCCGATGGAACCCGACGGAAACTGCGGGCACTTTGCGCCGAGCTCGGATCAGGAAATGTTGATGTCATGGCGACCTACGGTTTCACCGAAGCCAAGATGGCCTGGCCGGAATGTCACGGACGCGGAGTCGATGAGCCAAGCGGTTATCATATTTCTCCCGATCTCGCCTTGATTGAAATTGTCGATCCCGATACCGGCGAAGTGGTGGCCGATGGCAAGCCCGGCGAAATCGTTTTCACACCTCTCGACAGTCGCGGAAGCATCGTGATGCGCTACCGGACCGGCGATCACATTTCGGAAGGACTCCGCTACGAACCCTGCCCTGCCTGCGGCCGAACAATGCCGCGCCTTGTCGGGCACATCTCCAGGGTCAGTAATATCCGCCGGATGAATATTGGAAAAGTGAAAGGCACCCTCGTCAATTTCAATGAACTCGAACACGTCCTCGATGACCTCGATGATGTCGGGACCTGGCAGATCGAATTGCGGAAACGGAACGACGACCCTCTCGAGTGCGACGAGATCATCGTTCATGTCGCCCCGCATGGACGCATCTTGCAGGAGAAGGTGATCGAGGATATCGAGAAACGATTCCTGAGAACGACGGAAGTGAAACCCAACCGGGTTGAATTTCACGACGCCAAAACGCTCCGAACCAAACAGGGCGTCGGCAAAGAATTGAAGGAAGCCAAAGTCATCGACAATCGCGAAATCAAAAGCGCGACGGACTCTTCCGATATCCCAATTTCCAGGACCGCCAAAAAATGAGTAACGCAACCACTACAGACCCACTCGTCATCATTGACGGAGTGCGAACCCCATTCCTGAAAATGGGAAGCGATTTTGCCGCAATCGACGCGACCGAACAGGGTCGAATCGTCCTGCAAACCCTCTTGAATCAAACCGGCTTCGATCCGGAACTAGTGGATGAAACCATTTTCGGATGCGTGTCCCAACCGGCGGACGCAGCGAACATCGCGCGGGTTATAGCGCTGAAGGCTGGAGTTCCCGAACACGTCCCCGCAATGACCGTTCACCGGAACTGCGGAAGCGGACTGGAATCACTGACCGTGGCCGCAGAGAGAGCCATATCAGGTCAGGGCGAGGTGTTCCTCGTCGGCGGAACAGAAAACATGACTCGCATCCCCTTATTTTTCTCTCTGGCTGCAGCTGCCAAATTCTCGGCGTTCGCGCGCCAGAAAACTGCGGGCGGCAGGGTGGCTGCAGCCTTGAAATTTCGGCCTTCAGATTTTGCCCCCATCATTGGGCTTCGCCTCGGACTCAGTGATCCGGTCTCGGGATTGAACATGGGTGAAACAGCCGAAGTCCTCGCCAAAGATTTCAACATCTCGCGTGACGAACAGGACAGTTTCGCTCTTGGATCACACAAAAAAGCTGCTGCCGCCCGCGAAAAACTCGCCGAAGAAATCTGCCCGGTCTATCTACCCAAATCGAGAAATGGCTTTGTCGACGCAGACAATGGAATCCGCCCGGAGCAAAGCCTCGAGGCCCTTGCAAAATTGAGGCCGGTCTTTGAACGCGGAACCGGAACGGTAACTGCGGGAAACAGCTCTCAAATCACCGATGGCGCGGTCGGAATGCTCGTGATGAAAGAATCCAGAGCCGAAAAACTGGGACTGGAGCCCTTGGGCCGCCTCCTCAGTTACGCCTACGCAGGGTGCGACCCGAAACGTATGGGTCTCGGCCCCGCCTATGCGATTCGAAAACTTGCGGAGAGGACCGGCCTCAAACCGGAAGACGCCGACGTCGTAGAGGTCAACGAAGCCTTCGCCGTTCAAGCTCTCGCCGTTCTTCGTATGCTGGAAACTGAGGCATTTGACGGCCTCGCCATTCCTGAAGAAAAACTGAATCCGAACGGGGGCGCGATCGCCCTGGGTCACCCGGTCGGTGCCACGGGTTCGAGACTCGTGCTCACAGCATTGAAAGAATTGAAACGCACCGGTGGTAAAAAAGCCCTCATCAGTATGTGTATTGGTGGCGGTCAGGGCGGAGCCGCCTGGTTGGAAAGCATGTAAGACGAAGGAGATAACTATGAGCGAACAAACCACTGAGATCCGCGACAACATCACGCCTCCACCTGCCGACCTGCAAAACGTCCGACTGGAAACCACGGAGGATGGAATCGCTATCCTCACCTTTGATCACCCTGACAAATCGGCCAACATTTTCGACATCCAGACTCTCGTCGAACTTGAGAAAGAGGTCGACAAGCTTTCCACCAGCCTTGCCCGGGGAGTCATTTTCATCAGCGCAAAACCATCTATCTTTATTGCCGGTGCTGACCTGAAGACTCTCGGCGAAGCCAAAGGCGAAGAACTACGCCAGTTGGTCGAACAGGGGCAGATGATCTTCGCAAAAATTGGCGCCTTGGAAATGCCGACAGTCGCCGCCATTCACGGAGCATGTCTCGGAGGCGGCCTTGAGTTGGCGCTTGCCTGTGACGCCCGGATTGCAAGCTCTGACAAGGCCACTAAGATTGGACTTCCTGAAACCATGCTGGGAATTATTCCCGCCTGGGGAGGCTCCTCAAAGATGCCCCGTCTCATTGGTGTTCCCAAAGCCCTCGACTTGATTCTGAGCGGAAAACAACTCGCTCCAAGTCATGCGCTCAAACTGGGTGTTGTCGACAAAGTTGTTCCGAAAGAGCGCCTCCGGGAGCAGGCATTGAAACTGGTCTCCGGCGAACTCCCCAAGCGGAAATCTCATTTCCTGAGCAACAACCCACTCAGTTCCGCAGTGATCAGGTCCATCTCGAGAAAGAAAGTTCTCGAAAGAACCCGGGGAAATTATCCCGCTCAGGAAGCCGCCATTGATGTGGTCACCCGCGCCGGTTACGGGCGGCTCGTTGATTCGCTCAAACGCGAAGTAGACGCCGCGATCAAACTGGCCGGCACAGACGCGGCAGCCAATTTGATGCGAATCTTTCAACTTCAGGAGAATGCGAAGAAATTCCGCTACGATGAATCCGTCGATCTGTCCGACTTGCCCTCAATCGATCGCACTGCGGTGATTGGTGCAGGAGTCATGGGTTCCGGAATCGCCCAATGGTTCGCAGCCCGGGGCTATCCCACCATCCTGCGCGACATCGATCCCGCCCGTGTTTCAGCGGGGATGCAGTCGGTATCGAAGCTTTTCTACGGAGCGGTCAAGAAACGAATATTCTCCAAACACGAAGCTCAGAAGAAGATGGAATTGATCTCTCCGTCGGCCACTCCTGTCCCCTTGCGGAACTGCGATATCGTTGTCGAAGCGGCGGTCGAAAATCTGGAAATCAAAAAGAGAATCTTCGCTGATCTTTGTGATCGAAGTGGAGACGACACCATTCTTGCCACTAACACTTCAGCTCTTCCCATTACCGAATTGTGCACTGCAGAAGGAGTCACCCACCCCGGCAGGATTATAGGAGTTCATTTTTTCAATCCCGTGAGCCGGATGAAACTGGTGGAAGTCGTGGTGACAGAACACACCGCCCCTGAAACAGTGGAAGCGGTTCTACTCTTTGTGCGAAGAATCGGGAAAATGCCGGTCGTCGTTAAGGACTCCCCCGGATTCCTGGTGAACAGAATCCTGATGCCTTACCTGATTGAAGCGGGAGCGTTAGTGGACAAAGGGTACGATCCCAAAACTATCGATGAGGCCATGCTCGACTTTGGAATGCCTATGGGGCCCATCCGTCTTCTCGATGAAATTGGACTCGATGTCGCTGCCCACGTTGCCGAAACCATGAGCGGCGCTTTCGGAGACCGCTTTGCTGTTCCCGACATTCTTAACAAGTTACTCGAAGCTGGTAGTATCGGAAAAAAATCCGGACGCGGATTCTATCAATACGATGGCAAAAAAACGACACCCGCAGTGAGTGGCAATCCCGCAAAATCACCCTCGATGTCCGAATCTGAGATTGCCGCCAAACTGGCCGGACTGATGGTCGATGAGGCAAAACTCTGCCTGGAAGAAGGCGTCGCTGGAAGCGCTGACGACATCGATTTCGCCATGATTCTCGGAACTGGTTTTGCTCCATTCCGCGGAGGCCCCCTGAGCTATGACAAAAGCCTCACTTCTACAAAGAGTGACTGATTTTGCAGCGCCGACTATCCATTTTAGAAAGTAAGATAATTTCACCAGAAAAGGACCCAAGCCTATGAAACCCGCAACTGAATCCAAAGCACCTCAAGAGAAAGGAAATTCGGTCATCGACACATCGAAGATGTCGCCGGAAGAGCGCGCTGCTCTCGAACTCGCGGAAGGCGCCCGTGTCCAGGCGGGACCAAAAGGCAGTTTCGGAGGTTCTCTTTTTATGGGGCGCCCTGCCTTTGAGAATATCTTTCCTTTCCCCAGTCAGTCCGCTGAGGATGAAGATCAGGGTGATGCCTTCCTCAAAGAGCTGGAGACATTTCTGAAAGAGAAAGTCGATCCGGATGAGATTGACCGAACCGGGGAGATTCCAGATGAGGTCATCGAGGGCCTCGCGAAAATGGGAGCCTTCGGAATCAAGATCCCCACTGAATACGGAGGCCTCGGCCTTTCGCAAACCAACTACTCCCGGTCCGCGATGGTGCTTGGAAAGTATTGCGGGAACTTGACCGCGCTCGTTTCTGCGCATCAGTCGATCGGTGTTCCTCAGCCGCTGATTGTTTTTGGAACAGAAGAACAGAAGAAGAAGTTTCTTCCCCGTTGCGCAGGCGGTGAGATCTCGGCCTTTGCCCTAACGGAACCCAATGTCGGATCCGACCCGGCGAAGATGGAAACCACAGCCGACCTCGACGAAGAGACCAGTGAATATGTTATTAACGGCAAGAAACTATGGTGCACCAACGGAGTCAAAGCCGGTGTTATCGTGGTGATGGCACGAACTGCAGGAGAAGATCCCAGCCGCCCGAAAATCACCGCATTCCTCGTGGAAATGGATACTCCCGGAGTTGAAGTGACGCACCGCTGTCACTTTATGGGGCTGAAAGCGCTTTACAATGGTGTAGTCACTTTTGACAATGTCAGGGTCCCGAAAGAGAACGTAATTCTCGCCGAAGGCAGGGGGCTCAAAGTTGCGCTCACCACTTTGAATACAGGACGCATCACCCTCCCGGCCGCCTGTGTCGGCCTCGGGAATAGCTGCCTGAAATGGTCGACCGAATGGGCCGGCAGTCGGGTTCAGTGGGGCGCGCCCATCGGACGTCACGATGCGATCGCTCAGAAGTTGGCGAAAATGAAGGCAGAGGTTTTCGCGATCGAGGCGATGGTTCGATATGTGTCATTGTTAGTCGATCAGGATAAGAAATCAGATATCCGCATCGAGGCCGCCTTCGGCAAAATGTGGGGAACAGAACGCGGATGGGATATCATCAATGAAACGATGCAGATCCGCGGTGGCCGCGGATACGAAACGGCACACTCGCTTGAGGCCCGTGGGGACGATCCAATTCCGGTAGAACGCTTTCTTCGCGACAGCCGGATCAACACCATTTTCGAAGGCTCGAGCGAGATCATGCGATTGCTCATCGCCCGCGAGGCATTAGATCCGCACCTGAAAATGGGCGGACCGGTTTTGAATACGACTTTACCGATGGGTGAGCGCTTCAAAGCCGCCCTTCGCTCAGCCTGGTTCTATGGACGCTGGTATCCGGTTTTGTGGCTGCCTGCGATTTTCTCCGGCAAAGGCGTCATGAGTGAGTTCAAAAGTGAGTCGAGGAAAGTGCGCGGACTCAGCCGCAAACTCGCCCGAAAGCTTTTTCACTCCATGCTGCGCTATGGTCCCAAGCTCGACAAGAAGCAGGTCCTCCTGGGACGCTTCGTGGAAGCCGGAGCGGAACTCTTCGCCATCTCGGCGAGCATGTCCTACGCCCAGCATCTCATTGAGAGCGACAAAGGCGATAAGACCGACCTTGTCGAGACCGTGAAATATTTCGGGAAACTCTCCCGTGGCAAAGTAGGCCGAATCTTCAATGAGGTCGGTAACAATGCCGACACGGAAGGTTACAAACTGGCGAAGCGAATGATTTCGTGAAGATTGCCTGCCCCCTTACGGATGTCCCCCTTCAATGACTTCAGGAATTTTGAGGACGGAACCATTTTCACCATTTCCCAGATGGGTAGTGATGAAGATTGATTCCCCCAGCAACATCACGGAAGCGGGGGTGTACTGTCCCCAGGTCAATCGAATCACTTTCTCGATCGAAAGATCGTGAGCTGACATCACCCAAATGGTCCCGTGGTAACCGACAGCGACAACGTGATCACTGTCTGCTGTCACCCTGTAAATGAACTCACCCGGTAGTTGTTGCCGTGCCACCTCCTGCATTTGACCCGGATCGACCCTGACAATCTCGCCTCTCACGTCCCATTCGCCGCCCGCGACATAAACACTGTGTTCGTTTCCTGCCAGAGCAGAAAAGTGCCCGTTGAGAGGAACGGAGGGTAGCTGCTGGAGTCCATTGGGTTCAAGAACATCAAGACTGGACTCCTTGCCGGACGCATGTGAAACCCAAAGCCACTTCCCTGCACGAATGACATCGGCTGCACTCGATCCTAGAATGCCGGACTTTGTGGTAGCTCCGGAATCGGGATCGTAACGAATTACCTGCGCGGCTGAATCCGTGTCGTTGATCCACATCACCACCCAAACGGCATTGTCGTCAGAGGTAATGTCATTTGGATATTCCGGGATACTCGAAAAAGTACCTCCGTTTCCGGCCTGATTGTATCGAATTAATTTCTGATCTGTCGCGACGACTGAAAAGATGGATTCATTCCTGAAATTGACTAACCCGACCGGAAGTCGACCCGAGTTGACCCTCTTCAATACTGAGCCGTTATCCAGGTCCAACTGGGCCAGAGTGCGCTGCCCGCTCTCGGCGACCCAGAAATTGCGGCCGTCGGTAGCGATTCCCTCAGGCCACTTTCCGACCGGCCATACGATAGGTTCCATCGTCAGTTCTTGAACCGGCCTGGGCAAGTACGGGGGCTCCTTTGGAGGAACCGGCCGGGGCATATTCGGCGGAGTCACTGGCCGGGGCATATTCACTGGAGGCTGACCCGTGGTAACTCCTCCTTTTGCACCTTTGCGGGAAAATGTGAGCGAATCGCCGGGACCACCTTTCCAAATAATCTGACCGTTTTTTTCAGTCGAAGACAGCTTATAATTGTCATCGGCAAAACCGAACTCAATGTATCCTGGACGCAGATTGATGCCGGTGAATGGATGAGCCTTTCGTGAAACACGATCGTAAATCGTCCCTTCGATATCGTCATTCCCCCCGAAATTCTTCCAGATGATCGAAACCATGACCGGCTTGCCTCGCCACGACCCCTTATAGGTATGGGTTTCCTCTTTAGACAAGCCAATAGAAGAACTCAGTGTAAAAAGCGCCACACAGAGTGGCAGCAAACAGATTTGGTTGATTTTCATGCGATTCGTTAGGTTCGGGCAGATCCTACTCTATTCAGGAAAAACAGGCCTGTAAATATCTCAATTAAATCAACGAAATTGCATCGAATAAAGATCCCCTTTGGAAAGAAAATACTTCACCCGAACGGCCTTTCCTTTGAGACTGCTCAAGTCGCTCTTGCCTCCCCAGGAAATTTTCGCGGATGTCGCATCGCCGGTGAAAGGATCACAATCCGCGGAAGCAAAACCCGCCAGAGCATTACCGTCGGCGTCCTGCAGTTCCACTCGTAGCGAACCGCCCTTCTGAACCTGACAATTCACGGTGAGTTCTTTGCCAGCAATCTGAAGCGATTTGGTCAGGACTGATCCGCCTTTCTCCCCGGCTTGGAGAGAGACAAATCCATCAAGCCGATAAGTAAAACGCCTCACTCTTCCGGGAACCGGACCGTAGTAGGCCTCGGTCGCGTAGACCGTCATTTCATCCGGTTTTCCGGGAAGGGGAAAGAGCCCCCAGGTCATGTAGTTGCTCCGGTTTCCAGCCCGATCAGCGGGTGCACTCTCTGGAACTACGGGATCGTTGTAGCGGGTGAACTTCACGCCGTCCCGACTCATCATGAAGACCGGTTCAACCCGCTGCCCTTCGTCAGGCAAATAGCGGGTGGGAAAGCCGACGAGGATATGAGGCGCACGATAATAGGTCTGCACTGCGTTGGTATAAAGCTGCTGCTCAGGAGTGCCCTCCGCATAAGTGAGATCAGTTCCCTTTTCCCACTTGATGTAGTCTTTCGATGTCGAGGTCCGAATCGCCCGAACTCCTTTCGGTTTCCACTCACCGCCATCTGTTCCCCCTTTGGAAAAGATCCGGTAATAGGCCCGGTAAATTTTTGCGTTGGAATCCCAGAAGGCGAGATTCTGTGAATCAAAGGCGCCATCTGAAATGACCGCTTTCTCCGCCATCTTCGTCCAGTGAATCGCGTCCGGGGACTGATAGACAAAAAGCCCGCCTTCCTTTTTTTCGCCACCGATTCCTTTGTAGCGAGCCTCGGGAGGGCAGTCCGGGTTTTCATCCTTGAACGCCGCGAAGTTATGGGCCGACTTGTCATCGAGAATGATATTATTCTCTTTTGATCCTTCCCATTCCACGAGACCCAGTTTTGGTTTGGTAAAGTTGAGACCGTCCTTACTCTCGGCATAACAGGTGAATTCCCGGTGGCGCGCCTTGACCGGCGGTTGAGGCTGATGCGCCCAGCCCCGGTAGATCATGCGAATGAGATCATCATCGCGGAAAAGAGTGTAGTAGCCGGAGGTGTTTCCCTCCCAGGTCGCATCTGCCGAAAAGACCACATCCTCAGGCTTCGGCTGATGAACATTCTGAGAGATCTCACCCTCCATTTTTTCGATTAAAAAATCGTCGGCGAAAATCTCCAATCGCGTCCCGATGTTCAGGGGCTCTGCAAAAGTGATGATTGGCAAAAGGACGAAGAGAATGACTGAAAGCGATTTCATGTTGTTCAGCGTAGACCCTCCTCCTCTTTTCCGACAACCCGTCATCGCGCACTTTGGCTGAGATTTCGCGACAAAAGCGGATGCGATTCGTCTCACGGTGCGTAAGGTCTCCGACACACACGATGGCACCTGCGAAGAAGAAGAAACCAACTCCCACCTCCGGTCAGGCAATTGAAGTTCGCGGCGTCCGTCAGAACAATCTGAAAGGAATCGATCTCGATATTCCTGTCGGAAAATTAACCGTCGTGACCGGCCCCAGCGGGTCGGGAAAGTCCTCGCTCGCATTTCAGACCCTCTACGCCGAAGGCCCTGTCTCTTATACACATCTGACGCTGCCGACGAAGAGGATAG
>CAJXQE010000281.1 GCA_913058215.1 uncultured Verrucomicrobiales bacterium | reverse complement strand
CGAGATCAGCCTCGGTCTCGTGGGCTCGGAGATGTGTATAAGAGACAGCCGGTGACGGAGTGACTCAGCCCTTTTCGCTGATGGGAATTTTGTCCGGAGTCGACACTGACGGTATCGCCGCTTTCATTCGAGGGCAGGCCGAGCCTCGCAAGTTGGGCAGTCCTAAGAAAAACCTACTCGCTGAATTCCGCAAAGCCGGAATCGACCCTTCCTATGGCGGGCCTTCCATTTTTGAAATTCGAGACGGCCTTTATGCGATGATGGCGAACCATCAATATGGAGCGTCAGCCATCCATGCAGATGAAGTTTCGAAGGCGACCATCGAAGCACGACGCGAGGTTCATTCCTTAGTCGACTCCCTGAAGAAGCTGGGCGGCCCATGGAAAGAGCTCCATCTCAATTGCACCGGCGAACAGATCGGCACCCGTGAAGCGCGACGGGTTTTCGGACGCTACTATGTCGACAGTGAAGATCTCAGAACCGGCGCAAAATTCGATGACAACATTTGTCAGGTCACTTTTCCCATCGACGTCCACTCAACCAATCCTGACAAAACCAAGGCGATCGAATCCAAACCTTTCAAATCCAAGCCCTATCAGATTCCCCTGCGGGCACTGGTTGCCAGAGACGTCGACGGACTGATGCTGGCCGGACGAAACATCAGTGGGGATTTCTTTGCCCACAGCAGCTACCGCGTCACCGGGAATGCCGTCGCGATGGGTGAAGCCGCCGGAATTATATCAGCGATCGCAGTGAAAGAGAAAACGCTGCCACACAATGTTCCGTTTTCGGAGCTGGAGAAACTGGCGACTGCTTGAATTTACTTTGGGCTAGTGAATCCGTTCTGTAGTTGGTGAAACCGTCACTCCAGATGGGGTTGATCGGGAAATCGATTTCGTGCTGGAAGCGCGTGGCCGTTAATACAAAAAAGATACCGGGCTCGGAGAGGTCCGGTATCTTCAATCGAGCCAATCTAGCGGAACTTGTAGAACATCGATTTCGCTACCCTTGCGTCGCTGTCAGACTCGAATCCCGAATCGGTCGCGTAGACCGCTACAGAGACCCCGACACTTTTCGGACGGAGTTTTTTGCGGCTGCCGCGACGCTTCTTTTGTTTCGATCCGCGGAAACTTTTCGTCACCTTACGTGCTCCGTTCGTTGCTACGAGACGAGGTTTTCCGTTGATCCTCCAGAGAACGCGGTCCGCGTTTTCCGGATTGGTGATGACTGCGCTGGCGGTAAAAGAGCGACCTACTCTTCGTCCGGGAGCTGTCAGATTAATCTCAGGGCGGGGCGGTGGCAGTGGTGAGTAGCGAAGAGTCATGACCCGCCAACCGAGATCCCCATTATCCTGGCCTCCACGAAACCCATACTGGGTGAGGCGACCTGTGCCAGCAGCAATGTAGTAAGTCTCACCGCTGGTCACGTTAAAAGAAAATGAGCCGGGAAGACCATAATCAACTGCGTTTCCACCGATTGGATCAGCATTGACCATCTCCGCAAAGCTATCGACATTGTATGCGAGGAAGGTCTTGTCTTCATAGTAGTCGAAATATTTTCCCACTTCACTGCCGGCAATCGAAACCGTCACAGAGCCATCCTCGGTAGCAGTCCACTTCCACCAACTCGAAAAGCTTGGATTGATCAAGGGCTCGCCCGCTTCACGCTGAGAAAACTCAATTCCATAGGAAATTGCAGTCGCGTTGTCTCCACTCAGGCTCGTTGCATTGTCGAACCGTCCGTCACTGACAGAATAGCTGACGACGTTGAGAGAATTTAAATCTGTGTTGGTTGAAAGGACTACCGAGCAGTCGAAATTCCCCTGATCACGAGAGCTATTGCCACGGTGAGCAACACAAAAATTGATCGGCATGCCCTGTCTCACCGGGATACTCAACAGATTCGCCTGGCCGGTGTATTCCTCCTGATGAGCCAGAAAGGTCAAATCCCCCAAACCGGAACCGGTCCAGGCGGTAATCCGCTGGGATTCGAAATCATTGTCTGTCCCAAGGACAGAGAAGCGAACCCGGCCGGTAGAAGGGGCAGTCCACTTGTACCAGACAGTGAATTCACCCGTCGCTGGACTCTCACCCGATTGGCGCGTGGCTCCATCAGTGGTCCCTGCAGCAGTGTCGAAAGCTCCGCTAAGCAGTTCAGCACTGGAGAAATTATTATTGGAAGGCGCTGCTTGAAGTGGCTGCGCCATCGCCCAAATCGCAGTGAGGGCTAGAATTCTTAAGATTGATTTTGGTTTCATTGTTTGTTGGCTTTGGTTTGATTTTGAACGGCATTGACTGCCCTCACCCTCTAGTTCCCGTTTTCGCCGTTCGAGGTTAGAATCTTTTTTGTATTTTTTTTCAGAATCCGTTTTCGGTCTCATTATTGAGCCATGAATTTCCTTCCTCCGATGGAAAGCGCGTTCTCTGGACCGGCTCCCGGGATAATCCGAAAGGACGCCCGCTGGGTGTCTATGTTGCGGAACTGCCTTGATTCTTCCCCTCGAAAGACTCGATCTTTTCCCGTTTTCCCCGTAGGCTGGCGCCGTGAAAGGAGAACGTATCGAATCCAGCGATGGGGATCAGATGGACCTGCTTGCAGAGTCCATGCGTGAGAGTCGGCTTCGGAACGCGCTTCTCATGAACGCTGTTCGTTTTGTATTGATCAGCGGTTTCATCCTGGTCTATCTGTATGCCTACTACGCAGAACTGGACACCGATTTGCTCCAGACTTGGAAGCAGATGATTTTTCTGTGGGTCATCATTGCCCTCATCTTTATTCTGGGCAGACGCTCTCGACCGGTCCTGGAGATAAGCCGCTTCGCCGTCCCCCTGGTCGACATCCCCACCGTTTCTCTGATTCAATATCAAAACGTGGTGAACACAGATTCCCCGGGCACAACTGCTGTATTCACCCTCGCCCTGATTCTTTGCCTGACAGCCATGTCGTCTTTCAGCCTTCGCTCCCGTCACCTAATGCTCACTGCTCTGGTTGGGGTCTTAGGATTGCTGGTGGTCTATGAAGCAGCGGACCTGTCCATGGTGTCGAAAATCACCGGGCCCATGCTAATCATCGTGACGGCGGGAATGATGAGTTGGTTCCCCAATCGCCAGAACGCCCTGACCCGCGAAGCCGCAGAAAGACAGGCAAAACGGAACCGGCTTGCCCGTTATTTTTCACCGGGGGTAGCCGAAGTCATCGAAGGCCGCGACGATCCCGGCGAAGGGGAATCCTGTGAAATTTCGGTGCTGTTCTGCGATATCCGCGGCTTCACCCGGATGAGCGAACCTCTCGCGCCTTCGGAAGTGGTTCGCCTGCTCAATGATTTTCACGGGCACATGGTGGAGGAAGTGTTCCGATATGGAGGAACCCTCGACAAGTATCTGGGAGACGGACTACTCGCTTATTTTAATGCTCCGGTTCCGCAGGCCGATCATTGCCTGAGAGCTTTACGATGCGGGCTGGCCATGAGCAAAGCCCTCGATACTTTGAATAAAACCCGGGAGCGCGCAGACCTGCCTCCACTCTCCATGGGTTTAGGGATTCATGCTGGCGAAGCTGTCGTTGGAAATATTGGAGCCAGTCACCGGCGCGAGTTCACTGCGATTGGCGACACCGTGAATGTTGCCAGCCGCTTGCAAACTCTCACCAAGGATTTCGAATGCGAAACGCTCGTAAGCGAAGCTGTCGTTTCAAGAATTGACGATAGCAATAGAGATGAATTTCTGTTTTTGGAAAAAGGGACGGTCGAAGTCCGCGGGCGGCGGGGAAGCCTGGAAATTTTCGTTTTAGGAAAAGGTGAAAAAACCGCCGAATAACTCTCACTCACCAATTAATGACGCAGCCTTCCCTAGTGCTGAGATTGTCATCCGGACCACTATATCCAACGAGGCGTTTACAGGTCGTTCTTCAAAACCAGACGATGAGAAGGGCTGTCCTTTTCCAGTTTTTCAAAAGCCTCATTCGCCTCCGACATCGGAAACACTTCCGTCTTTGGCTCAATCTGGTGACGAGCGCAAAAATCCAACATTTTCGCCGTAGTCGCCGGACTTCCTACCGGTGATCCACCGATGGAACGTTCCCCTGAAATTAAAGGCATTATCGGGGAGGTCACTTTTGGCGCAGCTCCGACCAGGTGCAGCTTTCCCTTTTGCGACAGGGCCAGGATATACTTTTCCCAATCCAGCTCGACATTCACAGTGGAAAGGATCATATCAAAACGCCCGCACTCCTTTTTGAGAGCATCCTCGTCTTTTGAGTTCACGAAACGATGAGCCCCAAGCGCCTTCGCCTGCTCCTCCTTCTCCGGGCTGGTCGAAAATGCAGTGACTTCACAGCCCCATTTATTCAGGAACTGCAGTGCCATGTGACCGAGCCCGCCGATTCCGATAACGCCGACACGATCGGTTGGCGAAATATTGTTTTGAACGATGGGATTAAATACCGTCAGGCCTCCGCAAAAAAGCGGTCCAGCAGAAACTGGATCGACACCTTCGGGGAGTGGGACCGCCCAGAGTGCATGGCTGCGCACTTTGTCGGCAAACCCGCCATGGCGACCGACGATCGTGTCTTCGCCGTTACGGCAGAGGTTGTGATTTCCGGATAAGCACTGCTCGCAAGTCTGGCAGGATCTTGAGATCCAACCGAGGCCAACTTTGGTTCCGATTTCGAGATGGCTAACATTCTCCCCTTTTGCAGCAACGGTTCCCGAAACTTCGTGGCCTGGAACAAAGGGGTACTGGCTTATCCCCCAGTCATTGGCCAGCATGCTGAGATCACTGTGGCAAATACCGCAATAGTCGACATCGATTTCGACCTCATCCGGTTTCAGTTCATCCGCTTCATATTCAAAGCGTTCCAGCTTCCCTTTGGATTCTTTGGCAGCGTAGGCTTGGATGGTCATTGTTACTGAGACGCTGCAGACTCCAAAAACTCAAAAAAAGTCTTACATTTCTTTTACACGCTCCCAATTCAATTCGTGATATTCTAAGCTTATGAAAACACTGACTTCTGTTGCGGTCACTTCCGCATCTTTGATTGCTGTTCTCCTGCTCTTTGTCCGTTTTACAACGGGACAGGATCTTGTCGTTGCGCCGGAAAAGCCGAAGGCAAGTCTGCCAATAGATTTGAAAGAACCTCTGCCCATCAAAGTGAAATCCCATCCGGTGGAGTGGCGTGAATCCACCTTTCACCTTGTAAGTCTCAACACCATTCAGTTTTCTCTCGATGAAGAATCTCACCTGCGCGCTGAGGTCAAGGGAAGGGTCACCATGTTCGACGACGTCCAATACGATGTCAGTGCCGCCGTTCTCAATAAAGATGGGGAATTGCTGGGGACAGCACGGACACTTTGCGAAGCCAAACGAATGTGGCTCGGACGCACTATGAGCAGCGCGCAAAAGCTGAATCTCGATTTTGGAGTATCGCTGGAATATCCGAATGCGGATTCCTTTTTGATCAACATCAGTAAAAGGAAAGTGCTGACCCCGGACGACTGGCAAAAGTAAAATCTGCCTGTGCCGGATCTCACATGTTCTTTTTCAAAAACGCATCCACTGCCTGCACCGTCGGCTCAAACCATTCTTCATAGACCCAGAACGGGTGAGGTCCCTGAGGCATCAGGACAAAGTCGTGAGCCTTTCCAAAGCTGTCCAGCTTCTTGCGGAAATCGACGTAGCGAATTTCGGGGCGGTCATTTTCGCCATCAATAAACAGCATCGGAGGCGTCGCTGCACTGACGTAAAAAATGGGAGACGCTTCGCGATAAATCGCTTTGTTTTTCGAAGGCGGTTCTCCTCCCATAAAATCAAGGATGGCGTCACCGTTCGGATTTCCTACCGCTTTCTCAACTCGCGCCAGAATTACCGGATCAAACAGATCCATCGGACCACACATGACGATGGCGGCCTGAACTTCAGAGGAAACTTCGCGATGTTCGCCGGCTCCTTCAAATCGCTCAACTCCATTGCTCGCACCGACGAAACCCGCCAGATGACCTCCGGCTGATCCTCCCATGCAGGCGATACGATCCGGGTCAACTTTAAACCGTCTGGCAGACTTTCTCGTAAAACGAACCGCAGCCTTGGCATCGTGAACTGCAGCGGGAAAAGGGGCCTCCCCGGAAAGACGATACTCAGGCACTACGGTGACATAGCCAAGTTGAGCAAGGCGTTGCGCCAAGGGAGCAAACAGAGCCGGGCGACCGTTTTGCCAGCCTCCACCGAAATACATCACGATGGCAGGGAAGGGTCCGTTACCCTCTGCGGGGCTATAGATATCTGCAGACAATCGGCGTCTCTTTTTCTCATCCACGTAGGTGAAAACGACGGATCCCTCTACGCGAAGGCCTTCGGTCATTGTCGGCCGCACTTTGGTTTTGTTAAGAGACGGGCGCCCCGGCACCTGGCCCATCGCGGGAAATACTACCATTACAACAATGAGGAAGACAAGAATTCGCATACCCCTAACTGAAACCAATTTCCCGCGACAACACAAGGACGTGATGAGACCTGGAGGAATTTCGAAACAAAGCAGATTCCCCGGTGTTAGCTCTTTTGATATGAACGACCTTTCCGACCCATCCTGCTCCGATTGCCAACGCCGCCGTTTTCTCCGGAACGCGATGCTCGGGTCCGCTGCACTTTTTACGACTTCGGGAGCGTTTGCCGAAGCCCTGACGAAAACACCGGCTCAAGCCGAAGGGCCGTTTTACCCTGACAAGCTTCCTTTGGACACGGACAATGATCTCATTTTGATCAATGATAAAATCACTCCTGCCGTCGGAGAGATCACACACTTCCACGGAACAGTTCGAGACATCAAAGGGAACCCTGTCCGAAATGCAGTTGTCGAAATCTGGGAAGCAGACAGTGAAGGAAATTACATTCACACGAAAAGTCGCGGAAACGGAAAGCTTGATGGAAACTTTCAGGGATATGGCCGCTTTTTAACCGGAATGACCGGTGAGTATTATTTCCGGACAATCAAACCGGTTCCCTACACTCGGCGAACACCACACATCCACCTCGCCGTGAGTGTTGGGGAGAAAAACCTGCTGACCACTCAAGCCTACATCAAAGGTTACAAGCAAAATGAGGATGACTTTCTTCTCAACAAAGCGCCAAAAGACCTCCAGCACCTTTTGATGGTGGACTACCAGCCTCTCCCCGGATCGAAAACCGGGGAGCTATCCGGAAAATTTGACATCGTCATCGGCCTGACTCCGGAAGATTAAAGAGCGAAACTCACTCTTCCCTCTCAACTCGCTCCAGTAAAATTTGCAAGGCCCCTCCAGAGACAAAAATCTCAACGATCAAACTGGCCAACGAGACAGCCATGAGACCCAGCGCGATGACGAAACACCAATGGCCTGTGGTGCTCATCCCGTAGAAAAGGGCAATCATCGACACGACACAGAGCAGGAGGCTACTCGCTCCCAGCAACTGCATCCACCGGATAAGCAGCAGCCGTTTCTTCAAATTGTCGATTTGCGCGCGGAGAGCCTCGTCTTTCAGCTCCAGCCAATCCCGGTGAAGGTTTCTGACCAAGGCGGCGAGATGAAGGAATCGATTGGTGTAGGACAGAAAAAGTAAACTCACTGCCGGGAATAGCAGCGCAGGTGTGGAGATTTCGAGACCAGTCATGATTCCCCGCCCACTTTAAGAGTCCCGCTGGAAATCACCTTGGCTCGCAATCCGCCGTGTCCGCGCAGCGCATTCTCGGCTCCTTCAGCAAATGCCTGATCCATCCAGTAGCATGGCTTGGCCTCCTGGGTTCCAAAAAACTCAACCCCATCGATCGTAAAATGCTGATCGATCAGTTCGTTCAAATCCTGCCCTTCGGTAATAATATTTCGCCGGAAAACATCCGGACCGAAATGGGTCACTCCAAATTTTTCGCAAAGCCTATCGTAAACGGCGATGTCGAAAAAGGTGACCTGCCCCTTGTAATCCTCTTTAAAATCGAAAAAGCGATCTCCGCGGATTCCACTGCCCGCGATACATTCGATCTCATTGACGGATTCCATCGCATGGCTATCCGGCTCCTGACCGTGATGGCCAAAATAATTGTGATCTTTGGAAATATAGAGCTGTAGAATTTTCACCTGGATGGAAAAAGGGGTTACGGCTACATGATAGTTTCGGATTTCCCTGCTGGCAATCCTGCGTGAGGTGGGTAGGGTCCGAGAAGTCCACAAATAGGGCTCTAACTGTTTAGAAAGCAAGTCATGGCAAAAGCACCAAAGAATGCAATCTCCCCGACACGGGAAGAGAATTTTCCAGAATGGTATCAGCAAGTCGTCCGCGCGGCGGATCTCGCTGAAAACGCGCAGGACGTCCGCGGCTGCATGGTGATCAAACCGTGGGGTTACGGAATCTGGGAGCAAATCCAGAAGCAACTCGATCACATGTTCAAAGTGACGGGTCACAAAAATGCTTATTTCCCGCTTTTGATTCCGGTGAGCTATCTCGCCAAGGAAGCCGAGCACATTGAAGGGTTTGCGCCCGAATGCGCCGTGGTGACTCATCACCGCCTCGAAATGAAGGATGGGAAAATGGTTCCCGCCGGCGAGCTTCCGGAGCCTTATGTGATTCGTCCGACTTCAGAAACGATCATCGGAGCCGCCTTTGGCCGCTGGGTGCAGAGCTATCGCGATCTTCCTCTGCTGATCAATCAGTGGGCCAACGTGATGCGCTGGGAAATGCGTCCCCGCCTTTTCTTACGGACCGCTGAATTTCTCTGGCAGGAAGGCCACACTGCTCACGAAACATCAGAAGAGGCGATGGAGGAAACGGAGAAAATGCACGAAGTCTACGAGACTTTCCTTACCGATCACCTCGCTGTCCCTGTGATCGCCGGAGAGAAAACGGAAGCAGAACGTTTTCCTGGTGCTCTCAATACCTTCACCGTCGAAGCAATGGTGCAGGATCGGAAAGCCATTCAGGCCGGGACATCTCACTTTCTCGGGCAGAACTTTTCCAAATCCGCAGGCATCGAATTCGAAGGCCGCGAAGGAAAGCGCGAATTCGCCTGGACCACCAGTTGGGGCGTCAGCACCCGTATGATCGGAACGCTTCTCATGGCTCACTCCGATGATGATGGGCTCGTGCTTCCTCCACGAGTTGCTCCAACTCAGATCGTCATTTTACCCGTCACTCCCAAGCCCGAGCATGAAGAGCCCATCTTCGAAGCCTGCGAAAAACTGGCTGCCGAACTGCGGGAAGAGAAGTTTCACGGCGAAAACATTACCGTGGAAATCGACAAACGCGATATTAGCGGCGGTGTTAAAAACTGGGAGTGGATCAAAAAAGGCGTCCCGGTCAGGATTGAGATTGGACCTCGGGATCTGGAAAAGGGATCCGTCGCTCAAACACGACGTGACCGCGGACCGAAGGACAAAGATTTCATCGCCACGGCGGATGCTGTTTCCGGCATTTCGGAAACGCTTCAGTCGATTCAGGACACCCTCCTGAAACGCGCCCGCGAATTCCGCAACGAACACACGGTCGAGCTCACCGACATGGAAGAGTTCCGGAAATATTTCACCACCAAAGACACGAAAGAAATCCACGGTGGTTTTGCTCTCGTTCACTGGGCCGGATCCGCCGAAGACGAGGCCGCGCTGCAGGAGGAATTGAAAGTGACCGTTCGTTGTATTCCCAAAAATAAAAAACTTCGGGGCGGCGCCGGAACCTGCATCTACACTGGCAAACCTGCCGAGGGACGAGTGATCTTTGCGAAGAGTTACTGAGCGAAGAGGAAGATCCGGAACGGTGAGTTCGCAGCCAAAGAAAAAACGCAGCGTTTGGGCCGACAACCTTTTCCTCGCAGGAGGGGCGATCTTCTGCCTGCTCTACGGTGGGTTTTCCCTCTACCTCGGCGGTGCTGCTGTCATCACCGGCAGGCTATCGCTCTCCGTCTACTGGCAGGGAACGAGGCGCGGCGGGGGAGATCATCTCTGGTCAGAGGAACCCGGAATGTTTCTCTTTGCCCTGATTCTGGTGCTTGCCCAGGGAGGACTCGTTTTCTGGATGGGCTGCGGATTGGCAAAGGCGATTTTCACGAAACCGCATTCTGAAAAGGAAAAACCGTAGCCTTCAATCGTCAATCTAGGTGCGTCGTACAAAGTAGTATTCCTCCTTCGCCGGGGGAATCCTAAGCACCATATGATTTCACCTCAGGCGACAATCTCTTTCGCCACTTCCCCGTAGACATCCGTCAGTCGAAAATCACGACCAGCGTAATTGTATGTGAGCTTGGTATGATCCAGACCTAACAAATGCAGAATCGTCGCATGGAGATCGTGGGTTCCCATTTTCCCCTGAACAGCGGTTCCTCCCAGTTCATCGGTCGCGCCATGACGCATTCCTCCTTTGACTCCACCGCCGGCCATCCACATGGAATAGCCACGATTGTTGTGTCGGCGCCCGTCTCCATTTGCAGACTGAGCCTGTGGACTCCGACCGAATTCTCCACCCCAGACCTGTCTCTTATACACATCTCCGAGCCCACGAGACCGAGGCTGATCT
>CAJXQE010000280.1 GCA_913058215.1 uncultured Verrucomicrobiales bacterium | reverse complement strand
ATCCTCTTCGTCGGCAGCGTCAGATGTGTATAAGAGACAGTTTCTATACCGACGGCCCGGTTCGTCTGCCACCGGTCGGATACAATGGGAATATTTATATCACGAGTGACGATGGATTTCTCTATTGCCTCGCCGCCGACACGGGCAAACTTCGCTGGAAGTTCGCTGGCGGTCCTTCTCCATTAAAAGTCCTCGGCAACAAGCGCCTCATCTCCGCGTGGCCCGCTCGCGGCGGCCCGGTGATCCGCGACGGACAGGTTTATTTCGCCGCCAGCATCTGGCCTTTCATGGGTACGTTCATTTATTCGCTGAACGCCGACACCGGCGCAGTCGAATGGGTCAACGACAGCACTGGCTCCCAATATATCCAACAACCACACAGTGCTCCGTCCTTCGCCGGTGTGGCTCCACAGGGATCGCTTGTTGCCACCGACAAGTATTTACTGGTCCCGGGTGGACGCTCAGTTCCCGCGGCTTTTGATCGTAGCACTGGAAAATTCGTCCACTTCGAAATCAACGCCGGCGGCAAAGGGAACGGCGGTTCTTTTGTGATTGCTAACGGTGACGAATTTTTCGTCCACACCCGTTATCGGGGCGTCCGTAATTACAATCTATCCAGTGGCAAGAAGGGGGCTTTCACCTGCAACGAACCCGTTCTGACTTCACCCTACCTCTACATTGCCACCGAGGAGAAAGGGAAGAAGGAAGTCCAGGTGCTCGATGCCAAAGAGAAGAAGCAGGTCTGGACGATCGCAGCCGACGCCACTGGTGATTTGATCAAGGCTGGCGACCGACTTTACGCTGTCGGTGGGAATTCCCTGACGGCAATCAAGCTTTCCGACGGGGGAGGGAAGGGGGCTCCGGCCTGGACGCAAAAGGTCGACGGCGACATCAAACGACTACTCGCCGCCAACGGAAGACTCTTTGCTGTTACTCTTGATGGTCGAATCATGGCATTCGGCTCCGGTTCGCGTTCTGATCGAGTCATCGACCCACGGCCCGTTGATCCTGTTGCTGTCGCCGCAGACTCGCGTGCCGCCAAGTTTCTGGAGCAGGCAAAGGCCCGCGATGGCTATTGCCTTTGGTATGGTATCGACGACATCGAGCTTCTGGAATCAGTGCTGGCTGTATCGGATTTGCAGGTCATAGCAGTCGACCCGGACCTAGAGAAGGTCGAACAGTTGCGCCGTCGTTTCGATGCGTCCGGTCTCTATGGAAAGCGCATCACCGTCCATCAAGGCTCACCGGCAACTTTCAAGGCTCCTCCCTACATTGCCAATCTCATCCACGTCAGTTCAAGTCTCTCCAGCAACTTAACCACAGCCACGCTGGAGTCTCTCTACAGTTCAGTGCGGCCCTATGGTGGAACTCTCTCGCTTGATCACGGTGTCCGGAAATTGGTCGCAGCCGCCGATCTGAAACGAGCCGAAATTGTCGAAGATCAATCGCGTCTGATCGTTTCCCGCGCAGGAGCGCTCCCGGACTCTGCCGATTGGACCCATCAATATGGCGACATCGCCAACTCGGTGAAATCTGACGACAGCCGCCTCAAACTCCCATTGGGTGTTCTTTGGTTTGGTGGAAGCTCCAACACGGACGTTCTCCCTCGCCATGGTCACGGACCGCCCGAGCAGGTCATCGGCGGACGCATGTTCATCGAGGGAATTAATTGCCTTAGCGCCCGCGATGTCTACACAGGTCGTGTCCTCTGGATTCGCCGTTTTGACGATCTCGGCACGTTTGGAATCTACTACAACGAAACCTACGCAGACACTCCTCTCGATCCGGCCTACAACCAGAAACACATTCCCGGTGCCAACGGTCGCGGATCCAACTATGTCGCCACGGAGGACGCGGTCTATGTGGCAATCGGAGACAGCTGCCACATCCTCGATACGAAGACTGGCAAAACCAGAAAGGTCATCACTCTGACGAAGGACCCCGCGCAGAGTGAGGCTCCGAAATGGGCCTTCATTGGCATCTACGAAGACATTTTGATTGGCGGCAAAGGCTTCGCTAACTTCAGTCAAAAATTCGCCCAGGCCGGCAAGACCGTAGAGCCTTCCATTGAAGACTACTCAGCCAGTGACGGCCTCGTCGGCTTTGATCGGTACACCGGAGAGGAACTTTGGACACTACCGGCGAGCCACAGCTTTCTACACAATGGCATCGTCGCAGGCGACGGTCGTATTCACTGCCTCGATAAACTTCCCAAGAGCGCTGAGGACAAATTGAAACGCCGCGGTGGCGACATCCCTCGCGACTACCGGATTGTAACGATCGACAGTCGCACCGGCAAAAAACTGTGGGAGCACAAAAATAATATTCTTGGAACCTGGTTAAGCTACTCGACGAAGCACGATATCCTCCTCCAGGCTGGTGCCAAAGCCAGTGATCGGCTCAAGGACGAAGCCAACTCTGGAATGATTACCTATCGCGGTCAAAGTGGCGAAGTCCTCTGGCACCGCAAAGACGTCCGCTATTCAGGGCCATGCATCCTTCACAACGAGCTGATCATTGCCAATGCAGATCAGCACTCCAATAAGAAAGGAATCGGCGACACCAGCACGGTATTCAGTTTGCTCGATGGGTCGGATCAAATGACCGTCAATCCGATTACCGGCGCAACGGAACCCTGGCGAATCGTCCGCGGAAAAGGCTGCAACACGATCATTGCCTGTGAGAATTTTTTGACCTTCCGCGATGGTGCCGCGAGTTACTACGATCTTGAAAATCGCAATGGCATCGGCAGCTTCGGCGGATTCAAATCCGGATGTACCGCCAACCTCGTCGTTGCCAACGGGGTGTTGAACGCCCCGGACTACACGCGCACTTGCAGCTGCTCCTATCAGAACCAGACATCTCTGGCCCTGGTTCACATGCCCGACGTAGAACTTTGGACCTCCAGTCTGCTGGGTGGTGTCGACGATGCTAATGATTCCATCCAACGCCTCGGTATCAACTTCGGCGCACCCGGCGACCGCCAATCCGCCGATGGAACGATGTGGCTGGATTACCCCTCTGTCGGCGGACGTTCTCCTATCGTCGATGTGAAGCTCACCGGTAAAGATTTGGACTATTTTCGTCAACACACCTCTGCACTCACCGACTCTGAGCTTCCTTGGGTGATGGCGTCCGGAGTTCGCAATGTTCAGAGCATTGTGATTCGTCCGGAAACTCAGAACGATTCAGCAGCGGATTCATCGCAGTCCGGCGTGATCGTTGCCGACGAGAACTCCGACACTGGCGAGGAATCTTCGAGTGGCAAGGTGACCATCACCAGCAGCGATCTGGAATTGACCACAGACAAATCCGAGCAAATCATTGGTGTCCGTTTTCGCGACTTGAAGTTGGAGCGCGGAGAGAAGGTACCTCCTACCTTCATCCAATTCACTGTTGATGAGACGGGCTCGAAACCGACTCAACTATCGATGCGCGCCGAAGCGACCGACAGTGCCAAGGAATTCGATGCGAAGGACGGAAACATTTCCCGCCGACCCCAAACCAAAGCCTCCGTTTCATGGTCTCCCAAGCCCTGGACTAAAGAAGGCGAATCCGGCCCCGGGCAAGCCACTCCTGATTTGTCATCGCTTATCGCCGAAGTCATCTCCCGTCCAGGTTGGAAACCCGGCAACGCCATTGCCTTCATCATCACGGGCAAGGGGAAACGGGTTGCCCAAACCAGAGCGAAGGGTGCCCCGAAACTTACGATGCAGATGGACACCGAAACTGATAAGAGCACACCGGTGAAATCTGCCCCGGGGAAAAGCTATTCGGTCCTCCTGTATTTTGCGGAGCCCGATTCACTGAAGCCCGGTGAGCGCGTTTTCGACGTAGCGCTTCAGGATAAGGCCGTTCTCAGGAACCTTGATCTGGCAAAGACAACTGGAGAAACTCAAGGCCTGGTCAAGCGAATCGAAGGTGTCCGTATCGCCGATGTTCTGAAAATTACCCTACAGAAATCTTCTTCCGCTACTCAGCTCCCTGTCCTTTCCGGAGTGGAGCTGATCGCCGAGTGAAGCCATTTCCCTTCACAAGGCCGATCCCACCAAGAGCTCGATAGAATCCTTGAGGAAGCGATTACCGATCAGTTAGCCTATGAGCACTTCCAAAGCGATAGATGTAGTGTGCTGCCACGCAGAAGGTGAAGTCGGGGATGTGATTGTTGGCGGGGTCGCGCCGCCGCCCGGGGACACGATCTGGGAGCAGCGCTGTTTCATCGAACAGGATGATCGCCTGCGGCGCTTTGTCCTCAACGAACCCCGCGGTGGAGTTTTTCGTCACGTCAATCTGCTCGTCCCGCCAAAGCACCCCGATGCACAAGTCGGCTGGATCATCATGGAGCCGGCCGACACACCTCCGATGTCGGGGTCGAACTCGATCTGCGTGGCAACCGTGGTGCTCAACACAGGGATTGTTCCGATGACCGGGCCCGAGACCAATTTGCTGATGGAAGCACCAGGTGGATTGGTCAAAGCGCGGGCGCAATGTCGTGACGGCAAGGCAGAGCGGATCACGATCACCAACGTGCCTTCGTTTGCCGACAAACTCGGCGCACCACTGGAGGTAGAAGGGCTCGGCACGCTCACAGTCGATACCGCTTATGGCGGTGACAGTTTTGTCATCGTCGATGCGCAAGCTTTGGGATTCGAGATCGTGCCGGACGAGGCCGCTGACTTGGTCTCGACAGGTATGAAAATCACTGCCGCGGCGAACCAGCAACTCGGGTTCCAACACCCGGTACACGCGGAATGGGACCACCTTTCATTTTGCCAGTTCGCAGGTCCGCTCGCGGAAGAGAATGGTGAACTGATCGGGGTGAACGCCGTGTGCATCCGTCCCGGGAAAATTGACCGTTCGCCGACTGGCACTGGATGCTCGGCGCGCATGGCAGTGCTGCACGCACAGGGACGCATGCAGGTGGGCGATCGCTATCGCGCACGTTCGATCATCGGCTCCGAGTTCGAATGCGGCATCGAATCACTAACTTCGCTGGGTGAAACCAATGCGATCGTGCCGACGATTTCCGGTCGAGCCTGGATCACCGGGACGCAGCAACTCACGCTCGACCCGGACGATCCTTGGCCCGAGGGTTATCGGATCGCTGACACGTGGCCGGGGATGTGATGTCACGGCGGAGCGGGTAGGGACGCAGGGCAGGGCCCGGTCCGGTCTCATTCCAATTTCAGAAGAGGTGACCCCGCCTTCTTCAGTGATAGTGGAAAGTGGAATCAGTCAAAAGCTTCCACTCGATCAAGAAATGAGGCTTTGATTCATTTGAATCAAAGCCTCTGAAGGAAAAGGAGTGAATTGCCGTCAATCTATTGGAGATTGCGCGCACTCAGAGCCCAATAGTTATAGAGGCTTCCGCCAACCTGCGCCCTCTCGGAAAATCTGTCGACTACCGTCGCCTTGATCCGTTCAGACCTTCCTCGCCCTCTTTTTACGAGAGTGACTACGTAGGTTCCTCTAGCAACCATATTGAATCCCCAAAAAGGATTCCAACTGACACCTGAGTAGGCTCCCCGGATTACC
The DNA here is from genome assembly GCA_913058215.1 of uncultured Verrucomicrobiales bacterium. GTDB lineage: Bacteria > Verrucomicrobiota > Verrucomicrobiia > Verrucomicrobiales > DEV007 > Arctic95D-9. Next base: position 5,000 of record CAJXQE010000280.1, on the reverse strand, counting down.
ACTCTTCGAGAAGACCCTCTGGCCTGGCGAAAGAATAAGCTGAACTGGTTTCCATCGGGCCCGGTGATGCGGCGGGTTCGTGCTGGCACCTTCTGCGTAACGGTGCCACTCACACTCCTTGGAATATAAAGGGTGCCGTTCCATTCCGTAACTGTGCCTCTCGCGGTCCCACGGTATCTCCCGTAAAAACCTGCCTTTTTTAACTCGCGATTATTGTAGACCCGCCCGTAGGATGAATCCGGAAGGAAAAAGAGTCCTGCCAAGGCAATACTCAGCCATGCAAAAGCACGGGAGAATCTCTGCTTCCGCCCTGAAGAGGATATCCCTGATTCTGGAGTGAAGTCGCTTGAGTGAGTGTAATGTTGGAGTAGATGTTTCATAGCATTACTCATTTTATCATCACCAAAAGAAAGGACAATTTTCAATCAACTTTTTCTTATAGTCAAAATAGAAATTTACCTATAAGAGAATCCCCTACGCGACGTAGTTTTTTTCATGTAAGGAAACTTCTTCATGAATCGAATGCCCACTGCCACCTTTCCGAAACGAATTCATTCAATCCTCGTCAATCGGATCGCCTTCACGTCACAGATCTCCTTACCGGAAAGGTTGTTCAGCGCCTTGAGGTGAAGGTGTGTCCTGCCCTTTGGTAATGATATTTCTCCAAGTTTCTGGGTGGCAAAGGTTTGGGTAGAACGCTTTTTCGGATGGCGCGTAGGACGTGGTTTTGGGTCGGGTGGGTAGGCCTGCTCTAGCTTGGCTTCAAGAGTCGCTCCTGTTTCAGTGACGCGTATTTGTAGTTTGGTCCCAAGCGATTCGGAAAAGCAGGCATAAACGATTTCCACCTTGAATTGACCAGTCTCGACGGCATCAATGTCCCACCATATTTTGTCGTTCGTGTCGGTCCAGCCAGTTAGCCAATCATGAGCATACCCCTGATTGTAATGATGGATGCTGCCCTCGAAATAGACTTCTGACGCAGGCAATTCAGCCACAGGCCATTCTTTGTATCCAAGGGGAACCGGTGGACGGATGATGGGTGTCTCAGTGACTTCGGCGAACCATTTTCGGTAGGCACTGCTGAGTTTATCAACTACCTCTGGATTCGCTGATGCGAGGTCTACTGTTTGACCGGGATCTTTGATCATATCGAACAGTGCCCAGCCTTCGCGTTCATTAACGGCTCTCCATTGCTGTGTCCTCACTGCCCCGGGGAATTCATCGAGATCTTTGATCACAGGGTCGACGTATGCCAGCATCTGTCTCCAATCCGGTGCGCGATGAAAGAACATTCGATCCGGCCATTCCGCATTTTCGTTTTCATCCAGTATCAGCGGCGACAGGTTGCGACCGTCTAAGGGATTCGAGCTTGGTAACTCGGCTTTGCAAAAATCAGCCAGAGTTGGAAGTAAATCGAAATGAGCAGCAATCGATTGGATCACTTTTCCAGCTTTGATTTTTCCGGGCCAACGAAAATAGCAGGGAACCCGCATTCCTCCTTCGTTGACTTTTCCCTTCATCCCGAGCATTCCGCCATTGAACCGACTATCCTGTTGGCCTTCCGGTCCGTTATCGGTGAGAAATACTACCAGCGTGTCTTCGGCCAAATTTAGTTCGTCGAGCCTCGCGAGAAGGCGACCAATATTCTCATCAAGATTATCGACCATTCCATAGATAGCAGCGACACGATTATCAAAACCTCTCTCTTTGTATTTATCAAAATAGCGATCCGGAACTTGTAGCGGGGTGTGCGGAGCGTTGTAAGCGAGGTAGCAGAAAAAGGGATCGTCGTGCTTCTTCTCCAAAAAGCCGATTGCCCGATCCGTGAGGACATCTGTGATGTAGCCCTTCGTTTTGACCATCTGACCGTTGTGTTCCAACTCGGGATCAAAATAGTTATCCCAATGTCCCTGTGGCATCCCGAAGAATTCATCAAAACCTTGTCCTCGAGGATGATTTGGATAGTGCTCGCCCAGATGCCACTTCCCAAAACAAGCGGTTGAGTAAGCTGTGTCCCGCAGCATCTCAGCAATGGTAATTTCCGAGCTCCTCATGGTCTCCAGCCCCTTTGCTGCTCCAGCGACGCCTGTCCGCAAATAGTAACGTCCCGAAAGCAGAGAGGCCCGGGTCATCGTGCACATAGGGCTGACGAAGAAGCGCTCGAACCGAGTCGATTGTTTTGCCAGCTTATCGAGTGATGGCGTATCGATTTTCTCGTTTCCCGTTGAACGAAAATCACCGTATCCCTGATCGTCTGTGACAATCAGAAGAACATTCGGGCGATCACCCGCAAAGCATGGAGTCACGCCCAGGATTGCAATCCAGACAAGGAAACTGGCGGTTCTTTTCATGCGCTTGTTATGATTTGACTCTTTGCTCGTAAGATCAATACACTCACCCTAATCTGCCTAAGGCATGATGCGCCAGTGAAAAGCTGCGGCGTAAACACAACAATGACTTCTATCTCTTTTGCCCTCACAAACTCAGCTGGACCGACGCCTCGATGGCGGTCCATTTAAAATTGAATTTCTATCAGTAATGACCTTCCACCCGACAAGACTCACTTGCTCTGCGCTGACATTCCTGTTTTTATTTGGCGGGCAAATGGACCTGATCGCGGCTGAAGACCGGCTGAATGTCTTGTTTATCGCCGTGGATGATTTGCGCCCGAATCTCGCTTGCTACGGAGCATCCGATTTAAAGACACCCCATATAGATCGACTCGCGGGGCGTGGCACCTTGTTCAAGCGGGCCTACTGCCAGATTGCTTCATGCGGGCCGTCACGTGCGTCTCTTTTGACCGGTCGCCGACCTGACACAACAACCGTGTTCGACAACCGTCGTCGTTTTCGTGCGGCGCTTCCCGATGTGGTGACTTTGCCGCAGCATTTCAAAAATAATGGTTATGACACTCGATCATTCGGAAAAGTCTTTCACGGCATTTTCAGCGGCGAGGTGAATGAAGACCCGGACTCATGGTCAGCACCCGCGTGGCGACCAAAGGGGATTCAGTATCGGACCCAAGAGGGAATACTGGCCCTTCACCAACGCTACCCGGAGCAGTTTCCCGACAGTAGAGATTTGGCGGAAGAAACGCAGGGGAAGCGTCGCTTCAAAGGGCTCGCCGTCGAAGCGCCGGATGTCGGCGACAGTGATCTGATGGATGGCAGGACCGCAGATAAAGCAATCCAAGTGATGAGGCAGATAAAGGAAAAGCCCTTTTTCCTGGCTGTTGGATTTGTCAAACCACACGCGCCGTATGTGGCTCCGAAGAAATACTTCGATCTCTACGATCCTGATAGTTTCACCTTTCCGACGGTGAATCAATTGCCAGAAGGTGCACCTGATCAATCTTCTAATAATGACTCTCAGGAATTGCGCGGCTATGCAGGGATTGCAAGGAGTGGCCCCATTCCCGGGAAACAGGCCCGATGGGTGACACACGGATACAATGCCTGCGTCAGTTATGTGGATGTCCAAATTGGACGACTCATGGATGAACTGGACACGCTCGGCCTGAGCAACAACACCGTAATTGTCATGTGGGGTGATCACGGATATCACCTTGGGCACAACGGATTGTGGTGCAAAAATACAAACTTCGAAACTGCCACCCGCGTGCCATTAATCGTATCGGATCCGCGTGCCAAGGGGAAAGGGGAGTCAAGCGATGCGCTGGTCGAATTGGTCGATATCTACCCAACTCTGGCAGATCTCTGCACCCTGCCGGTTAGCAAGGATCTTCACGGGAAAAGTTTTTCTCCGCTATTGGATCATCCCGATCTGTCTTGGGAGAAAGCAGCCTTTTCTCAAACTCCGAGGCCCTATCAACGCCCGAACGAAGCCATGGGCCGCAGCATTCGCACGGATAGATATCGGTTTGTCGAATGGACCGGCACAGAAATCGCCAAGCCTCTCTACGAATTGTATGACTACGAAAGCGATTCTCCGGAAAAGATCAATTTGGCAAAGCATGCGGAATACCAACAGGTCGTCGATGAACTGAAAAAATCTCTTCACTCCCATTGGACTTGGAAGTGAAACGTTTCATTTTCCAAACCCGATACATTCTGGTACCCCGAAATTTACGATGATCCTGTGAAAACGAGACAGCTTCCCCCTACGCCCGGTCGGACCGACGCGTTGATCAAATCCCTAAAATGTCGATTCCCTATCCGTGACGATGTTAGTAGGCTGGGAGCTGAAATCCTATGTGTGTGCTTATGAAAAATCGCCCTGTTACTTTTCATTTTTACATCCTTCTGTTTTGTTGCTTTCCGATTTTGGCAAGAGCTCAACAATCCGAAGGTGAAATCATGTTGTTGGTTCGCAGTGACGACATGGGCGTCGCTCATGCGGTGAACGAGGCGTGTCTGGAAAGCGTGAAGAATGGCATTGCCCGCTCGATTGAAGTCATCGTTCCATCACCCTGGTTTCTTGAGGCCGTGGAAATGCTGAAAGAGCATCCGGAGATCGATGCTGGAGTCCACCTCGACTTGACGAGTGAGTGGTCCGGTTTGAAATGGGGCCCAGTTTCAAAAGAAGTACCCAGTTTAGTGGACGACAACGGGCATTTCTTTTCGCGAACCAGCCGGTCTTCGACCTGGCCCATTAAAACGGGCTTTCTGCAATCCGGCTGGAAAATCAATGAGGTCGAGCGTGAATTGCGGGCACAAATCGAAATGGCGATTAGGCTACTGCCCAATGTTACCCATCTCTCCGCTCACATGGGAACAGCGACAAGCACCCCGGAATTGAGGGCCCTGACTGACCGCCTGGCAAAAGAATACCATCTGCCTATCGAATTGCCTGACGTTCAACGCACAGGAAAATTTGGAGACCGTAGCGATTCTCCGGCAAGTAGAGTTTCTGCAATGATCCAATTAGTCGAAGGTTTGAAACCTGGAATTTGGATGCTCATTGAACACCCGGGATTGGACACTCCTGAAATGCTGTCTCTTATACACATCTCCGAGCCCACGAGACCGAGGCTGATCTCG
>CAJXQE010000279.1 GCA_913058215.1 uncultured Verrucomicrobiales bacterium | reverse complement strand
CGAGATCAGCCTCGGTCTCGTGGGCTCGGAGATGTGTATAAGAGACAGGAGTTGCCCTGGAGCATATTTCCGAGGGCAATTCCGCCAAGGCCGCCGGCAAAACGAGTCAATGCCTGCCGTCGACTAAGGCCAAAAGGAGTTTCAAAACCGGTGCAAAGAGAATCGTTCATGGCAATCGTTCAGTGAAGTTTGTCTATCGTTTCGTGATGCACTCGTCAAAATTCATCAGGGACGAGACGAGTATTGTGGCTGCGGCAAGGTCAGGGGTATGTTGATTTTCGTCCGTCGGCTTGTCTCCATTCGAGAGAAGCGCTTTTACTTCTTCCGGTTTATCGGAAAAAATTTGCCGCTGCTCACTCAACAGTTTTCTGAGAATGGGCCATTCCTGATCATCTGGTTTGCGGCTAGTCAGGGCGCGAAAGGCTTCTTCAATAATGGCGTCGCTGTTGTCGCCATGACGGGAGACGAGGTTTCCTGCGTAGACTCTGGCGGCTTCAATAAACTGAGGGGAATTCAATAAAACCAGCCCCTGTAGCGGAGAGTCGGTTTTCTCCCTGCGGACCCGACATACATCCCGCTTCGAGGCGTCAAGAGTCGTCATCATTGGAGCTGGTGCGGTCTGCTTCCAGTAAGTGTAGAGACTTCTCCGGTAGAGTCCTTCTCCGGTGCTCGGCTTGGAAGGTTTGAAAGAAACTGAAACCTCGTAAGGCTTGACGGATGCACCCCCTACTTTGTTGACTAACAAACCACTTACGGCGAGGGCATTATCCCTGATCATCTCAGCGGTGAGTCGATTGGAAGGGAAGCGTGACAGCAATTTGTTTTCGGGGTCCCGCTCCGCGATTTCACCGGAAGTGAGGACTGAGGTCTGGCGATAGGTAGCTGACAGAACCATCTGGGTTAAGAGGTGCTGAACATCCCACCCGCTCTTCAAAAATTCACGGGTCAACCAGTTGAGTAAATCAGGATGTGTCGGGAGACGGCCTTGACTACCGAAATCTTCCGGAGTTTCGACAAGCCCATTTCCAAACAGCATTTGCCAGTAGCGGTTCACAGCGACGCGGGCCGTTAAAGGGTTGTCGGGGGACGCTGTCCACTTTGCGAGTCCAAGTCTGTCCCGGGATTGTCCTTCAGGGAATTCGGGCAATGCGGCGGGAACTCCCGGGGTGACAGGTTCACCGCGTGTTGCATAACTGCCTCGTTCGAGCAGATAAGATTGGCGCGGCTCTTTTTTCTTCGCCATTACCATGATCTCTTTGATCTTCTTTACCAATGCACTGCGTTTCTTGCGAAGGGCAATCAGTGCGGAATTCTGGTCCTGCCAGGGTTTGTGTGCGGTATTGAGGAAGTAGGGGAGGGAATCTTTGGCGGCAATTTCCTTGTCTGAATGTAGAGCCGCAACTTCCGCCGGGGAGAGGGATCTCTCGAAAACGTGAAGTTCATCGACAAGTCCGTTTTTAAAGCCGTTGTCCCTCATTCGCTGTCCGAAGACGATGGTGTCGGAACCGCCGCCGGTGATTTCGCGGGTGAGCTTGTCGCGCACTGTTTCGGTTTCGATTCTCTTGCCGTTCACATACAAGGAAAGTCCGGCAGCCTTGCTCGACCCATCGTAGGTCATGGTGACGTGTTGCCAGGATTTCACCGGTAGCTCTTCCCTGGCCAGAATTCGGATAGCGTTTCCGGGATAGAAGTGAATCAACGCTGCGCTCAGCTTTCCTTTTTCGAGCAGGAGTTCATACCCGCGGCTTGCGGCATCCGTCCAGGCTTTGGAGCGGGAGAAAATTACGGCGCGATTTTTTTTGTTGGGCGTATTCAGCCACAAGGAAACCGAGAACGCTTCGTCCCGGGAAAAATTGCCGACCGGCAGAGTGAGAGCGTCGTCTCCGGTGAGGTGGATTCCCTTGCCCTTCTTTCCAGTCACTTCCTTGTTGTTCCCATTGGTGCTGGCAGGTTTTGTTTTTCCGGCAAGGTTTGGATATTTTCCGCCTTTTTCCGGATTGTCGAAAGAGAAGGATGCCAGCGCATGACCGGGCTTGAGCTGGTCCGGTTTCGCTGAAGTGAGCCACTTATCGAAATCCGCTTGAGCGGAATTCCCTATCACTTCGAGTTTTTTCTGCGCTGCCTGAATCTCAGTCTCCAGTTTTTTCAGGTCCTCTTCCTGGCTCCCTTCGGGTAGCCAGAGAGTGGGAGTAGGAATTGACGGGGTGAAAAAGGAATACAATCCTGATTCATCGATGTTCGCAAAGAAGGCGGACATCTCGTAATATTCCTTTGTCGCGAGCGGATCGTATTTGTGATCGTGACAGCGGCAGCACTCCATCGTCAGGCCAAGAAAGGCTGTTCCGTAAGTGTGCAGTCTATCTGACACATACTCGATTCGGAACTCTTCAGGAACGCTCCCGCCTTCCACTTTCTGGGCGTGAAGGCGGCTGAAGGTCGTGGCGAGGACCTGATCGCGAGTCGCGTTCGGAAGAAGGTCTCCAGCGACCTGTTCAATGATGAATTGATCATAAGGCTGATTCTCCCGGAATTTGCGAATCACCCAGTCGCGCCACGGCCAGACGAATCGATCGCGGTCCACTTGAAATCCGTAGCTATCCGAGTAGCGCGCTACGTCCATCCATTCGGTGGTCATGCGTTCGGCATAGGCGTCTGTCGCAAATAGACGCTCGACGACGCTTTTGTAGGCGCGAGTGGATTCGTCGGCGAGGAAATTGTCAATCTCTTCAAGTGTAGGAGGTAGCCCGGTCAGGTCGAAGGTGACGCGCCGTAGCCATTTTTCGCGGCTCGCCTCCGGCGATGGAGAGAACTCTTCTTTTTCGAGCCGTGCGAGAATGAAATCATCGATCTCGTTGTAGCCCCAGGTGGTTTTGGTTTCCGGGGCCGGTACGATTTCCGGAACCGGGATAAAGGACCAGTGCTCCTGATATTGCGCGCCTTCCTCGATCCACTGATCAATGGTTGCGATCTCCTTTTTCGTCAGCGCCATTTTCGCATCGGCGGGAGGCATCATGTCGTCGGGATCGGTGCTATGAAGCCTCCAGTGAATTTCACTTTTCTTCAAGTCACCGGGGACAACCCCGGCGTAGTCGCCGAGGTCCTTGGTCGCATTGGCAAAAGAGTCGACCCGAAAATCAGACTTCTGATTCTTCGCATCGGGGCCGTGGCACTTGAAGCACTTATCTGAAAGAATCGGACGGATATCGCGGTTAAATTCCAACTCACCGCACTTTCCCGAAAGAATCGTGACAAGGCTGAAGAGGGAGAAAACTGTAAATTGAATACGCATGAAAAAGAATCCAGAAGAATATGCGGTAAAGAAGGGGCAGGTTAACAAAGAATAATGCGGTAGGATCAGAAATCTTACGTTTAAATGGCCTTATTGTGGAACCCGGAAAAAACAGTTCAGCCTTTACCAAAACAGCTGTCGACCTCGCAGAAATGCTGGCGGGCGCCGAATTGGACGGTCCAGCATTCGAGCGCAAGATCAAGCGGTGCGATTTAACGCAATGCCGTGGAACTTGCTGTCATGACGGGGCGTATTTGTCAGGAGAGGAAGCCTCTGTGATTCGGGATCTGGTTGCAGCCCGGCGCGACGACTTGAAAGAAATTGGCCTCGATTTGCCGGAGCAGGTGATTGTTTTCGGGAAGTGGCGTGACGTTGCTTCAGGACCGAAAACAGCGACCAGAGAAGTTCCGATGCGGGATTCAGCAGAAAGTTATCCCGATCACTTTCCTGAAACGAATTGTGTTTTTCTGCTCGATGACGCGCGATGTGGCTTGCAGGTGTTGGCGGAAAAGGACGGATTACCGAAGTGGCATTTCAAACCCTTCACCTGTTGGATGCATCCTCTTTCCATAACAGGAGGGGCAGGCGGCAAAGCAAAAATCACCCTGTATTCTGAAGAGACAGACCCTCAGAGATACGAAGACTACGATGGATTTGTTTGCCGAACTCATTGCGGTCGGACTTGTGAAGAAGGTGAAGCGGCGAAAGAGGTGCTGGCGGAGGAGTTGGAGATGTTAAAGGAATTGATGTCCGGGGATTGAGGATTTCAAAAGTGCTCGTGGGCAACACTGGTATTCGAAATTTCGGATGCCCTAATTGACCTGCGATAGCGCACAAACGAATTTAAGACTCAGGCATTGCAGGGAAAGGTCTTTCTTCAACCTGACATGCGCCCTCGAATTTGTTTGTGGATGCTGTTTATAATTCGAATACATGCAATACGAACAGGGCCACACCCGGAAAAGAACTTCCTGTATCAGAGGGGGGATCCCTCAACTCTTGTTGCCCATCCTGATTGCCGGATCTTTGCCTGTATTCGCTGCTGAGCTTCGCGCACAATCGATTCTTCCTGTGGAGTGGGATCCGGCATTGGCGGGTGATCTGGTGATGGAAAAACTTGTCACGGTAACGGCGGATCGGGTCAGGGGCGCGCACGATGCCGAGATGGTGATTCTCGACGGGTTTGCTTACATCGTTTCCGAGCTCAATGAGGTCCGTTCGGGTGAGAGCTCCGGCTGGCCTGAGATTTATGCTTCGATGAGCATCGTCGATCTCAAAACGCTCAAAACGGAGCAGGTGATCGATTTTGCTAAAAGTGAACAGGCTTTTGAAAATGTCACTCTGCCGGTCGGGGCTTGCTTTGTTCCCCGGATTATTCAAATCAATGAGAACATGCTTCGGTGCTACTTTTCCAGTGAGCGCCCCGGTGTAAGGCAATCCCAAATTTGGTATCGTGATTTTGATCTGAAGACGCGCACCTTTGCGTCAACAATTCACAAGGCAAAGCTCAAGACCGCAGCAGGAGTGTTCGATATGCAGCCGCAATATTTCTATGCGGCCGCCCTTGCTCACGGATTCGGGAAGCCCGCAAGTGACGGGGCATTTTTCATCTTCGATTCATTCAAGGAGTTCGACGGAAAGACCTATGTTGCGATCAACAATTTCCAGGGCAAGCAGAATGCACTGGCGCTGGTTCATGGCGACTTCAAAACCTTTGAAGTGCTGGGGCATTACAACGAACCGCAGTCCGAATCCCTGAGCGAGTCAGCAGTGAACCGATTGCCCGATGGCACCTGGATGGCGATTTGTCGAAACGACAAGGGGAACTATCATTTTGTCACCAGCAAAGACGGTCGGGACTGGAGTGCCGGTATTGAAGTTCCCTTCGTGCCCAATGGAGCAAACTCGAAACCGACCTTCGATAAATTTGGAGATATTTACTATCTTGGCTGGCAGGAGAGAACGCGAATACACGGCGTCAGTCGGAGTGTCTTCAATCTTGATGTCTCGCGTGACGGATTGAAGTGGGAACGAAAGTATCGCTTTGAGACGGTAAATTCTTTTCAATATCCGACCTTCCGGGAACATGCGGGCGAAGTTTGGGTGTGTCTAACGCAGGGCGATACTTAGGCAAGCAGGAAGGAACGAATCGTTTTCGGAAAATTGGAATCTGTAGGGGAGTTTGCGTCGCAGGAAGGATTAAGTCGGAATCCAATCTTCGCGCCTCCGATGGTACCGGGAGTGATGAAGCCCGGGGAAATTCTTTTTACGGATCGAAATTACAAAATCACTGAAGTGCCCGATTCCCTTGCGGGACTCACCTTTTTACGCACCACGATCGATGATTTTGACTTTGAAGTGGAGGCCGGTGGCGAACTTTATGCACTGACTCCACCGGAGAATGAAAAGGGAGCGGCGAGCCAGGAAACCCGGCTTCGAAAATTGGGTTTCGAAAGAACAGATGATCCGATCTTCCAACTCTTTCCCGGCTCAATCAATCGTGTTTGTGTCTATCGCAAAACTGTCAAAAAAGGAGAGCGGTTTCATTTCTCGAAAGTCGTCCTCCCGGTCGCGGGAAAAGGGGTTCGTCTAAAGTGAAACGGCTGCGCTTGTTTCCTGCGTCGAAGTGACTGGAACAAAACGCTTCAGTGCATCCGCCCGGAGCCGGGCGATGTCTTCACGCCGTGAAACCGAAAGGGGAACCGTTCCCTTGAACTCAGAAATGAGTGAGCCGGTCGCCAAAGATGATCGCTCATGCAGGGTTCGGTAAAGTGCGGCAATGACAGCCTGCTCGATCTCGGCTCCACTGAAGCCGAGCGTGGCTTGAACCAGCTCTTCGAGATCGAAAGTTGCGGGGGCCTGTTTTCTCAAGCGCAGATGAATCTCCAAAATGATTTTGCGCTCGGCTTCATTGGGGAGATCGACAAAAAAGATTTCATCAAAGCGGCCTTTTCTCAGGAATTCCGGCGGGAGGACATTGAGATCATTGGCCGTGCCGACGAGGAAGACTTCCTCCTTTTTCTCCTGCATCCAGGTCAGAAATGTGGCGAGCATCCGTTTGGCGGTGCCTCCATCCGCGCTGTCACCACTGCCGGTAGCGAAGCCCTTTTCGATCTCATCGATCCAGAGAACGCAGGGTGAGAGTGATTGAGCCAGCGACAAGGCTCTACGCAGGTTTTTCTCTGACTCGCCTACAAATTTATCGAAGAGGCGTCCGGCATCGAGCTTGAGCAGAGGGATTTGCCACTGACGGGCAATCGCTTTTGCGGCCAATGATTTTCCGCAGCCCTGAACTCCAACCAGCAGGACTCCCCGCGGCGGGCGAAGATTCATGGCGGCTGCCTCTTTGGAAAAGCCGACAGCTGCGCGGTCGAGCCAGATTTTCAGATTGTCGAAACCACCGATCTCAAACTGATTTTCGGCGACCGGGCAATACTCAAGAAGACCACCGTCGCGGAGCACTTTGGCTTTTTCATGAGTCAGCGTCTCAATGTCCTCAGGACAAAGCTTGCCATCTTCGACGACAGCATAGCTCAGTTTCTGGCGGGCCTGATTGGCCGTGAGGCCTTGAAGGGCCCGGATCAGTTCATGCTTTTTAGAAGCGTCGATTTCGATTTGGAAATCGATTCGCTGCTTCAGATCCTCAAGCGTGTGGTGAAGGATTGTTTCCAGCTCAGCGGAATCAGGAAGTTCCAGGGGAACGTAGGTTGTGAAAGGTTCCAACTCGTTCGGGAGAGACATTTTATCTCCGCAAAGGATGATTGCCATGGGCTGCGAAGAGGTCTGGAATCCTTGTACCATTTCCCGAAACATCCGGGCCAGCAATGGATCTTCGAGTTGGCTTTCGAGATCTCGAAACAAGAACAAAGACGGCATGTCGATGTCGAGAATTCTCTGGAAAGAGGCGAGCGTCTGATTTCCCTGAGTCAGCTGTGCACCAGAGCTGCGGTTTACGAGTCCCGAAGAAAGCGACCAGTCGAAGAGTGTCCAGACTTCGCGATCACAAAGGACTTTCAGCAGATCTTCGACGCGTTCCTCTTCCACCGACTCGACCACAATCAAAGGATGATTGGAAAGCACAAGGCTCCGCAGATTGTGAATTATTGAATCCATTATAAATACCATAATACAAATGGCGCCAATTTTCAATCACAAGATGCGCGCGCGGCAGCCCTCTCTTGCAGCATTGAAGCCGGGGACAATCCCGACGAAGTAATCGGTGGGATTACAGAAAGGCTTGTGCAGTCATACTTTCGGAGAAAGTATGACTGCAGGGAGAATAGATAGCAACGCGTTCGAAAATTACCCGCGAATCCCGTGCCCTACGGCTTTTTCACCGCATTGCGGATCGATCCGATGATAAGAACGAGGACAGCTCCGGCAATTCCACCCCAGATCACCGAACTGAGGACAGGGTTGAATTTGATCAATTCGGCAAAGCTGACCAGAAGTCCGCCGATCACACCAACAATGGTATTCCGGATGTATCCGAGGCCGAATTTCCGGAAGGCGAGACCTGCGAAGTTGGCTCCGGCTGCACCACACAGGGCGCTGATAATTAAATTCGTTATATCCATAGCTTATGAGGTTTGCGGTTCTTCTGCCGGCGGCTCTTTTCCCTCTTCTGCCTTTTGAGATGGCTCGAAGGTTATTCCCATTTTGGAAGCGCGTTTTTTCCAGAGGTTCCTGGCAAATTCCTGCATGTCTTCGCGAGTGTCAGCCTCGTCGACGATTTCCAAACCAAGCAGAGTTTCGACTACGTCTTCCATCGTGACCAATCCGGCCAGACCACCGTATTCATCCAGAACAATTGCAATATGCAGGCGGTTCGCGACAAGGTTTTGAAACGCGTCGGTCATTTTGCTGACTTCCGGAATCGCCGGAACATCGCGGCAGAGATCTTTGAGCTGGAGATCAAACTTGTCCCGTGCCATCGCAAGAAGAATGTCGTGTGAAAGAACGAAGCCTTTGATGTCATCCCGGTTTTCTCCAAAAATGGGAATCCGGGAAAACGGGGAATCCTCGTGCTCGTCGAGATACTGCTTTACGGTTGTCTCCTGATCGAGAGCAAACACGACGGTCCGGGGTGTCATCACTTCACGGACTGCAATTTCACTGAGGCGAAGCAGGTTTTCGAGAATGCGGGATTCGTCTTCTTCCAGTTTGCCCTGACGCAAACCCATCTCCGCCATGACTTTTAATTCGTCACGGCTGAACGGTGCCTCGCCATGATGCCCTTTGCTGAAAAGTTCGATGAACCAAATAATGGGAGTCATCGCTTTAGAAAGAAATTTCAGGGACAATGCGACCCACGGAGCCCATGTCCGCCAGTGACGTGCTCCGAGATTTTTCGGGATGATCTCAGATGCGATCAGAATCGCAATTGTCATGATCGCGCCGGCGATGGCATCCCAGGCGCCTCCACCGAGCGCAGTAACCTGAGAGGCTACTCCCATGGCACCAACGGTGTGGGAAATGGTGTTAAGCGTCAGGATGGAGGTAAGCGGACGATTGATCCGGGTCTTGAGGTCTTCCAGCGTCGCTCCGATCCGCGGACGGGATTTCTTAATATGCGCAATATAGGGATTCGTAACGCTCAGGAGGACGGCCTCCCAGACTGAACAGAAAAACGAAACGCCGATTGCGAGGCAGAAGTAGACGGCTAGCAGCGTCCATGAGCCGGAGGCATTCGGGTCACCTCCACCCGCTGCGAACGCCAAAACTGGGGTTAGAAACATAGTTATCCGAATGTGAAGCGAAAATCGCGCGCTTCAAGTTGAATTGCTGTTGAGAAAAATAGAATCATACAGGGTCCAATCGCCGATCCAACTCTGTTGAATCGGCGCGGAGTCACAAACTTACAACTTTTTGACGTAAGCGTAGTAAGCGCCGGTGATTTCACCTTTGGGACCTTCAAAAATTGCACTTAGCGAGGCGGGGCCTTTCTCCAGCTTGATCGGAAAGGTGACACTGGGAGCTCCTTTTTCGATTTCTTGAGATTTTTGCTGTCCGGCCATTTTGATTTTTGCTGTTTTGGCGGCGATGGATTTGCCGACCCGTGCCCGGAAAGCTTGAACACCCGGGACATCAGGAGACGGCGGAATTTCATCTGTGATCGCTTTCTTGGCGACTTCCCCTTCATCAGGCCAGCGACGAATTGTGACTTCATAATCGCCGGCTTCCTCGATCTCCAGATACCAGAATCCGATGTTGGAAGGTTTGGCGTCAGCGTTGCGAATGTGCTGCTGATTCCACGGAGTTGAGCCATCAGTAATCCAATCGTGACAGGTGAGACGTGAGGGGTTTTCCGCAGGGTTTCCAATCTTGATTCGCGCGGGTTCGCCAAATGTTGGCTCAAGTTCGGCCCACCATTCATTGTAGAACTTTTTCAGGCGACCGGCGACTTCAGGATGCTCGGCGATGACATTCGTCTTCTGCATCGGGTCGTCTTTGATCGCATAGAGCTCATGTTTCGGCTGCCCGTTTTTCCCGGCATCGTTGACGAGCCGCCAGTCATTGGTCATGACGCTGGACTTACGCCATTTGATGGGATCTTTGACCCGCTGACTGTCGGTCACCAGTATACGGTCGGGCCAGCCCTCGGATCTGCCGTTCATTAGAGGCCGGATAGACACGCCGTCAAACTTGACACCTTTTGGTGCCGGAACTTCACATAGATCAATGAGGGTTGGAACGACGTCGACATAGGAAGTGATCGTTTCCACTTTGTGTTCGCTTTTGAAGCCGCCTTCCGGCCAGTGAAGGAAAAACGGAACGCGATGTCCTCCATCATATTCGCTTCCTTTGGCTCCTCGCATTCCCCCGTCGTAGACAGCTCTGCCTGCTGCTGTCCCGTTGTCGGTGGTGAAGATGAAAATGGTATTTTCAGCGAGACCTTTTTCACTTAGCCACTTGCGAAGTTCTCCAACGTTGTGATCGATGTTGGCGATCATCCCGAAAAAGTGAGCGACATTTACGGGGAAATCTTTCTCGTAAGGCGCCGCAAATTCCGGTGGAGCATGCGAGGGGCTGTGGGGCGCATTGGTGGAGATGTAAGTCAGAAAGGGGCGGCCTGCTTTCACCTCTGCTTCGATAAACTTCTTCGCATAGCGAAAGTAAACATCTGTGCAGTAGCCATCCGTCTTCTCGGGCGTTCCGTTATGGAAAAAGGTGTCATGAAAATAGGCGTTGTCCCACAGGTCAGGGGTTTGGCCGACTCCGCCGCCGCCGTGACGAAGCACTTCGTTGAATCCGCGATCTTCCGGCCGGAAAGGGTAGTTGCTGTCTCTTATACACATCTGACGCTGCCGACGAAGAGGATA
>CAJXQE010000278.1 GCA_913058215.1 uncultured Verrucomicrobiales bacterium | reverse complement strand
TTCGTCGGCAGCGTCAGATGTGTATAAGAGACAGCCGTAAAAGTCGCGGAAGCCGGGAACCTCGTTGATTTCAATGCGGAGTTTGCCATCAATCGAAAAGATTTTGAGATCGTCTATGCTGGAAAAGCGGACGATCTCATTCGCGACGAAGTTGTCATGAAACTCGATGTCAGTGCCATTCCCGGCGAACCGAAGGATTTGCAAATCGGCATCAACGGAGCTCCACCACTTCCTCCCGTTGCCGACAATGATGATCGCGGCAAAGGAAAAGGGGGCAAAGGAAAAGGCGGCAAGGGCGGACGCCCCGACTGGCGCAACATGTCTGAAGAGGAACGCGTCAAAGCCCGTCAGGAATTTATTTCAAGAATCGATACCAACGGAGACGGCAACATCGGCAAAGATGAAGTCGACGAGCGCATGTGGGGATTCATCGGACAGGCTGACAAAGACGGAGACAGTCAGGTGTCGGAAGCTGAACGCACGGCATTCCGCGCCGAACGCGAAGCCGAGCGCACTCTGCGAGAACTCAACGGCGAAGAGCCCGATCGTCGTTTCGGAAAAGGCCGCGGAGACCGTCCATCAGGTGGAGATCGTCCGGGTGGCGGTGGCGACCGTCCACAGCGTCCGCCGGTAGAGAATTGACCGATAACGACACAGGCAATGTAGGGCGAGCGCTCCGCTTGCCTTTGCCATCTACCCGCATCGCGGGGTGAGATCCTGCTGGCGCAGTAGGTTTTCAAAGCCAGCCGGAGCGGCCGGCCTACAGTAGTTGGATAAGGGCGATTGATCGCCGGAAACGAGCGGGGCGCTGTCAGCGAACTGGAGTAAGAAACGAAGTCGGAAAAAGGGATTCGAACGTCATAGGTTTTATCGCGCGGAAATCCGGCTTTCCCGCCACCATCCAAGAAGCGAGAACAAGAGCACACAGACACTGACCAGCGAAATTATCGCCATTCCATCGTACTCCCCGCCGAGGCTTTTTTTGATAAACTGCATCGCAATCGACTTGGGTTTATCGGCACCCCAATTCTCCTTCGCCAGAGCCGAATTTTTTTCGACTTCAAGCTTCCAATCAGATTCGTGAGCTAGCAGCCGCGAAGCCAAAAAGTCCTCGCGGGGTGTGGCAATCGACACCAACTGGCTGAACAGGAGCGTGAACAGCGCCAAGAAGGAGAGGCTTCGATAGAACGTTTTCATTCGATAATCTGCAAGTGAATGTGGTCATCATGACTCGCAGGCTTGTTCTACGGGAGCTCCGCTCACAAACCCCAAACACCGACCTTCGATCTCTGCGCGCCTTTCTCCAGGGCGTAGAGTTTGTCGCGGTGTTTGAAAAAAGCGGCGCCTTTTGGAGTCGGAACGGGATCCTGTTTGGACCCCGGACCTTTGGTGTGAATGCGGACGAGTCCGTTTTTCACTAACTCGTTTCCGAGAAATTCTCCGCTGCCTGGCAACTCGACAAAACCGTAGTAGCGGTTGCCGTCATATACTTCCTCCCAGTAGGTGTAGACGGTGAAGGTTTTTCCGCTGAGTTGCTTCCTGGAGAACTCTTTTGCATCGAGACCTATCTGCACGATTTCATCGACCTCAACTCCTCCCATTTCGCGAGCCTGTTCGGCAACGCGACGACGCTGAGATTCATGGCGATCGCTCAGGTATTTTTCGGGAGCATCCACAAAGTAGAGACGCAACTCAAACTCGCGGTTTCCGTGCCGAACCATGAAACTGTCGCCATCGTTGTTCTTCGCATCGACAAGCCGGCAGTCATCCAGTTTTTCGTATCGCCCCGTTTTTGAAACCAGGCCGGATCCAGTTGAAACCTGGGATTCAGATATCGTTGGAGTGTTCGACGATCCTCTGGACGCAGAATCGTTTTCAGAAAATCGACCTTTCTGCCAATAGGCAACTCCTCCGACAATCAGGATCAGGACGAGTCGGATCAGCTTTTTGCTATTTTTCATTCAGGGGATGGATTTGGGGATTTGGGGAAGCGGAAAGTTTCAGTGCCGCAATTCTGTGATCGGGGCGAGAGTATCAGATCATTTAAGCGAAATGAAAACCCTTATTGCCCAAATCCTTTTCGGACGGTCTCCCGGTGAGTTCCGAAATATGGACGCCCACGTTTTCAACAATGTCGTCGATTATGTGAACGACGAAGGGATGCGAGTGGGACTCGGTGGCCGCGTCATATCAGAGGCCAACGTATTCGACATGATTTGCTGAAGACGCCTGAAGAGATCCACAGCCATGTGGGCATTCCCAGGTGAGGGAATGCATACGACGCACCCGGGAAAGTCTATCGGTGAGGCTACCGTAGAGCGAACAAGAACATTCGCTCCACAGGCCCCGTCCAAAAAAGGAACTAGTCCTTTTTCTCACTCACGGTCGACTTCACGTAGAGCTCACGAAGCTGTTTGAAATCGACTTCCGCCGGGCTGGCGGACATGAGATCAACACCGCGATTGTTTTTCGGAAAAGCGATCACTTCACGGATGCTGTCTTCGCCGCAGGCGAGCATGACAAGCCGGTCAAGACCAAGAGCGAGTCCACCGTGTGGAGGCGCTCCATATTGAAACGCTCCCAGAATGTGTCCAAAGTTTTCGGCCTGCTCTTCGTCGTTCACTCCGAGAACGTTGAACATTTTAGCCTGAAGATCGCCTTCGTGGATCCGGAGACTTCCGCCGCCGAGTTCGTTTCCGTTGAGAACAACATCGTAAGCCGCACCGCGAATTTCACCCCACTTGGACTCGTCATCGATCAGTGCGAGATCGTCAGCATGAGGTCGGGTGAAGGGGTGATGAACCGCATTCCACTTTCCTTCCTCTTCGTCAAAGTCGAGCAGAGGGAAATCGATGACCCAGAGGAAATCGAGTTCGTCTTCTTTGCCTTCGTATAGTTTGCAAAGGTCGGCGACTTCGAGACGAAGACGTCCGAGCACGTCGCAGACAGTTTGCCATTTGTCACAGCCGAAAAGAATGAGGTCACCTTCTTCAATGCCCATTTTCTCTTCGAGGGCTGCTTTCTCTTCGTCGGAGAAGAATTTTACGATAGGTGATTTCCACTCGCCGCCTTCGATTTTGATGTAGGCGAGACCACCCGCACCAGCTTCTTTGGCGAGCTCTTCGAGACGCTTGATCTGACCAGTGGTGATTTTGGCGAATCCTTTGGCGTTGATCGCCCGGACTGTGCCGCCTCTTTCCACCGTGCCGGAAAAGACTTTGAAAGAGGATTTCGCGAACACTTCAGAAAGTTCGACGATTTCCATTCCGATGCGGCGCTCCGGTTTGTCGCTGCCGTATTTGTCCATCGCTTCCTGATGGGTAATGCGCGGAAACGGAGTTGGAACTTCGACGTCCTTGGCGGATTTGAAAACACGGGCGAGCAGACTTTCGATGGTCGCGTAAATGTCTTCCTCGGTTACGAAGCTGGCTTCGATATCGACCTGAGTGAACTCAGGCTGACGGTCGGCTCGCAAATCTTCATCGCGGAAACACTTGGCTATCTGGAAATAGCGTTCCACGCCGGCAACCATGAGCAGCTGCTTGTATTGCTGAGGCGCCTGGGGAAGCGCGTAGAATTTTCCCGGGCTGAGACGACTCGGGACGAGAAAGTCACGGGCACCTTCCGGAGTCGATTTGGAAAGGATGGGTGTTTCGATTTCGATGTAGCCGTGCTCATCGAGTTCGTCGCGCACTGCCTTGGTAATGGCGTGGCGAACACGCAGGTTCTTCGCCATGCGGGGACGACGCAGATCGAGGTAGCGGTGTTTCATCCGCAGATCCTCGTTGCTGAGTTCTTTGTCGAGCTGGAAAGGAAGCACCTCGGATTTGTTGAGCACCTTGAGCTCCGTGGCAACGATTTCAATTTCGCCGGTGTCGATTGCCTCGTTTACCGTGGACTGGCCCTCAATCTCAGGGCGGTCCTCGATTTTTCCAGTGACCTGGATCACATCTTCAGCACGAAGGGTGTGGCTGAGTTCAGCTGCCTCGCCGCTTTCGTCGGGACGGAACACACACTGGGTGACGCCTTCGCGGTCGCGAATATCGATGAAGATCACGCCGTGGTGATCACGCTTGGTATTTACCCAACCAACCAGAGTCACGGTTTTTCCGGCGTCGGACTTGCGGAGTTCGTTGCAGTGATGGGTTCGGTACATGATCGTTTTGTTTAATTAAGACTCCACTATTGCGGAGGGCGGGGAAAATACAGCGCATCAGCCATCTCGCAAGCGCGAAGCTGACAGCCGAATGGCCCACTAATTTAATCACGGCGAAAAGTGGAAGCGAGCGCGAGCAAGCATCCAGGAACACTTACATAGGTTCGCGTCCACTCTCAGATTCGCGCTGGCGGTGAATTCGCCGGGAGGAATAGAAAGATTACTTAATACTCACCCATATTCTTGCCAACGCTGTCGTCGGTCCACCAATAGAGAATCCGGCCGCAGTTTTCGCAGTGAGTCACTTCAGCTTCGTTCTTCACTCCAACAACGGTGGACTTGGTGACTTTCATGTGGCAGCCCTGACAGACTTCGTCGACGAGGCCGACGATGGCCATTCCGTTTTTGGCTTTGAAAAGTCGATCGTAGCTGTAGACGAGGTCTTCATCAATCGCGCCTGCCTTTTCGGCACGCGTCTTTTGTTCTTCAGCGACATCTGAATCGAGCTTTTTCTTCAGATCACCGAGATCTTCGATCTCGTTTTTGACGTCTGAGGCACTCTCATTGTATTTTTCTTTCGCCGCAGAATACGTTGCTCCAAGCGTTTCCGCTTTCTCCATCAATTCGATCTCGCTGTCTTCCAGGGCGGTAATCTCCTCGCCATAGCGTTCAATTTCCGTCCCCATCTTCTGGAATTCGTCGTTCTTCTTGGTTTCAAACTGCTGAATCTTCAGTTTGGCGATAGAATCTTTCCGGGTGTCGATGTCGAGCTCAAGATTCTTGATTGCGACTTCATTTTCCTGAACAGCCAGCTTGGCTGCGCTCATCGACTTTTCATCATTGATGGCACGCTCGCGGATGTCTTCCTCCTCGAGAGGAATCCCGGCCAGCTCTTTTTCCAGGGAACGAATTTTTTGATCGTGATTCTGGACGATGAGGAGTTTCTCGATCTCGGGAAGCATAATAGCAGGAGTAGTGAAATTGAACTGGCGATACTCTCGCGAATTCAAAAGGCACCGTCAACCACTACCCGCGCCCGCAGAAAATTATTTCACTCAAGCCAGTTCGGCGACCCGCAAAAAATCTGCACTTCGGCTGCCGAGTCTATTAAGGATAATGCCTGCTCTGTTTTCCCGGCCGGCAGATCCACCCAGGAACGACAGCCGCCAAATTCCGGCCCGTCCTTTAATACGATCGGCTCGATCAAGCGCTTTGCCTGAATCATGGCATAAGAAATACCCGGCTCGTCTCCCCACTCAAAACGCTCTCGAATCGTCTCTTCGCTCCAGATATGGAAAGATTCGAGCCGTCGGATTTCATTCCAGTCCGTCAATCGACCGGTTTGGAGCGTTTCTACATATAGCTCGAGTTCGATCGTTCCATCCTTCGCAGCGACCGGTTTTTCCGGATGAACTCTGATTTTGTCCTCCTGTTCATGAAAATGAGTCGGGAACAAAAAGAAGCGCCGATGATCCCATTGAAAACCCGAGCGGCCCTCGGCAATACCGCCTTTTCTCAAGATGATCGACTGCTGACCTTCGGCAATCGCATCGCACACAAGAGACCATTCTTTAAAGGCGACAGGATTCCATTCGGGGCCGGGTAAACTCATGCTATTGACCCTAGTGTGGAACGGACAAATTTCCAATTTTGGTGTCCTTGAAAATTTCCGCTGGAAATGCCAAAGGATTCGCCTAGAATCAAAATCTCCCGGATCGGCAATAGCCTTTCCAAGATGGTGGCTGTAGCTCAGTGGTAGAGCCCCGGATTGTGATTCCGGTTGTCGCGGGTTCAAGTCCCGTCAGCCACCCCATTTTCTCTTCCCAAATTCGTTCAGAGCTTTGCTCCTGAGGAGGTCAAAATGACGCTCGTTGGAAATTTGGTATGGAATCAATAGAAAAGAGAATCGGCTACAAGTTCACGAATTCATTGCTCCTGGCTGAATCTCTGACCCATCCCAGCCTCGCCTACGAGTCGAAAAAGCCACATTTTGACAATCAACGCCTCGAGTTTCTTGGGGACGCTGTGATCCAGCTGATTTTAACCGACGAGCTCTATAATCGCTTCCCGGAATTCAGTGAAGGCCGACTGACGAAGCTACGGAGCCGGCTTGTTTCCCGTGAAGCACTCCAGGAATTTGCCAATCATATCGATCTGGGAAATTATCTCCTTCTTGGCAAAGGCGAAGCCGCAAGCGGTGGTCGCGAACGCTCCTCCAATCTTGCCGATGCATTTGAAGCTCTCGCCGGGGCAATCTACATCGATGGCGGATTCGAACCTTCCCGCACTTTCATTCTCACCAATTTTAAGAGCTTCATCGACGCGACTGCCAATCAACCGGAGGAAAATAATCCAAAAGGGGAACTCCAGGAAATTCTTCAATCGATCTCTCCTGTCAGCCCTTCCTACAAGATCATATCCCAGGAAGGACCCGACCATTTGAAGTCCTTTGTCTCCGAAGTTGTCTGGGAAGGAAGAACGCTCGGAAGTGGATCCGGATTGAGCAAAAAAGAAGCGGAAACTGCGGCTGCGCTCGAAGCTCTCAAGGACGAGGTTTGGACCTCTGAAAACGATGTGAATAAAGGATGAACAACTGTGGATAAGTCGGAACAAAACAAGTCTGTGAATAAAAATACGGGACTTCCTAGGAGTAATTCCCAGCGTTCTTCACAGCCCAAACCGGTTCACTTTTCATTCGTATTCAATTACTTGTAAGAATTATTCGCAGTTATTCACGGGCAGAAGAAGAAGAAATATTTTTCTAAATTATTATTATAATATTCTACCCTGTGAATAAGTTCGATTGCTTAGCCTTTTGGCCACTTCGGAAACCGTTATCTCAGAAAGACTAACCGTTGCAGAAACCAGTTGGTCCATTCCCTGATGCGGAGGAGCCCATACTTTTGGATTCGTAGGACCGAAAAGAAGCAGACCTTCTGCACCGGCACTGGCAGCCAGATGAGAAATGCCGCTGTCGTGTCCGAGGTAAAAATCGATTTCGCTGAAAACAGAAGCGAGTTCAATCAGCGACGAATCTCCACGATGCTGAAAGGGGACGCTGGTGTCCGTGAGCATGGACAGGAATTCAGGGATGACTTCGGCCTCCGCTTCTCCGCTGGTGATGAGAAATTCCGTTTCGGGTTGAAGGCTGTGAATATGGCGGACAATTTCGATCCAGGATTCAAAGGACCAGTTTTTGGACGGACTGCCGCTGCCGGGATGAAGGGCAATGAGCGGGCCGTCGGTAAACCGTTTCACACTCGACTCATTTCCGGCGAAGGAAAAGACCGGGGCCGGGTTCTCCAGATAAAGGGCCAATGACTCAAGTGGTTTGGCAAGCTGAAGGGCTGCTGGCTGGAATGGTTCTTCTTCGACCATCCGATAGGGCCCGACGAAAAGAGTTTCCACTCCGGCCCGAAGGAGGTTCGCTTCGAAAAACCCATCGGGATCGTAGAGATAGCTCACGACAACATCGAAGGATGCCAGGTAATCGCAGAGATCTTTGTCGAGCTCAGCATTGGGGGCAAAGAACCGGGCCATGGCAGCGTGCTCGATCGAGCGCACCCGATCAGCGATTCCGGCGGAAACGGCAAGTTCAGCGATAGATGGGTAGCCGAGAATATCGATTTCAAGGTCCGGCAGATTGTCGCGGACCAGTTGGATCGCCGGCATCGTTAGAATGAAATCACCGACCGCGCCGCCGCGGATAAAGAGAATTTTTCCCATGAGTCTGTATCAACTGGAGGATTTCAGCCATTCCAGGGTTTCGTTCGTAATTTTCTCTGGAGACTTCTCGATCGAAACCTCCAGGGTGCTTCCTTCGCTCTCAGGAGCCTCCAGAGTGGCGAACTGGCTCTTTAGCAGGTCAGAGGTCATGTATTCGTGATCGCGCTCGTCCATGCGGCGTTTGATGAGATCGAAGGATCCCTCGAGATAAACAAGACGATGCTCAGGAAATTTCAGAAAAAGGTAGTCCCGGTAAGATTTCTTGAGAGCTGAACAGGCGAGCACGGGAGTTTGGTTTTCCGCGATAGTTTTTTCCGCTGCGTCGACGAGTCGATCAAACCAGGGCCAGCGATCTTCATCGGTCAAAGCGATGCCATTTCCCATTTTCTCTTTGTTCTCCGGAGGATGAAAACTGTCTCCTTCGAGAAAAACGCCTCCGATCGCATCAGCAACGTCCTGCCCGATCGTCGACTTTCCGCAGCCCGAAACTCCCATGATGACGGTGAATGGTGTCATGCCGGGGACCATAGCAGATTTTGGGGGGATCATCGTAGCGAAAGTTGGGACACTTTTTTCGAGCGACCATCAGGGACGAAACTTGGCGAAGTTTCGCTGCAGGATTGCCTATTCCATTGACTCCCGACCCCTTCCTCTTCTATCCTGATTTTCCATCTCGAACCTCCGAACTATGAACATGATCAATCGTCGTCAATCCATCGAACGAATTTCCCTGATGCTGGGAGGAACTCTCTCCACTCAACTCACGGCCGGCCTCATGGGGCAGGTGTTGAACGAAGGACCGAGTGTCGAAGTCTCCGAAGCACAAACTCAACTGCTCGCAGAGGTCGCCGATATCATCATTCCGACGACGGACACTCCCGGAGCCAAAGCCGCTGGTGTGGAGCAGTTTATCATCCGGGTTTTGCGAGATTGTTACCTCAAAGAAGACCAGGAAAAATTCTACAATGGTCTCGCCAAGCTCGAGGCCGATAGCCGGAAGTCTCAAGGCAAAGGCTTTGTAGACATTGATACAGCAGGGAAAACAGAGGTGTTGCAGAATGCTACAAAAAGCAACAAGGCCTGGTTCAAGGAAATGAAGCAGTTTACTGTCACCGGATATTTTATCTCTGAGATCGGAGCAAGCCAGGCTCTGGAATATCTGCCGATTCCGGGAAAATTCGAGGGCGATATTCCTTTCAAACCCGGGCAAAGAGTGTGGGCCATCAAACCGTAAGTAAATCTTCCGAACTTTTCTGACATCATGGCGAATTTAAATATCAAAGCAGACAAGGAAAACACCTACGACGCCATTGTCGTCGGCTCAGGTGTTTCCGGTGGTTGGGCAGCCAAAGAACTGACCGAAAAAGGGCTCAAAGTCCTCATGTTGGAGCGCGGCAAAAAACTCGATCATGTAGCCGACTACGACTACGCGATGAAAGCGCCCTGGGAGACCAAATACAACGGCAAGATCACCGTTGAGCAGGCTAAGACTCATCCGAAATTGTCTCGCGATTATCCGTACAATGAGATGACGGAAAAATACTGGTTTGATGATGTCGATTCGCTCTACAAAGAGAAGAAGCGTTTCGATTGGTATCGTCCTGATATCGTCGGTGGAAAATCCATCATGTGGGGAAGGCAGTGTTATCGCTGGAGTGATCTGGATTTTGAAGCCAATGCGAAAGACGGGATCGCCATTGATTGGCCGATCCGCTACAAAGATATCGCCCCCTGGTATTCCTACGTCGAAAAACATGCAGGGATTTCCGGAGAAGCACTCGGTCTTCCGCAGCTGCCGGACAGCGAATTTCTTCCTCCCATGGACATGTTTTTCGTGGAGAAAGAAGTCCGCAAGCGTCTCGAGAAAAACTTCCCCGGTCGAAACATGACCATTGGTCGCGTCGCGAATTTATCGAAAGCTGCTCAGGCGCAAATTGCAGACGGTCGCGGTCCCTGCATGTACCGGGATCGCTGTTCGCTCGGTTGTCCTTTTGGCGCCTACTTCAGCACTCAGTCGTCCACGCTTCCGGCTGCGGCGAAAACCGGAAACCTCACTCTTCGCCCCGATTCTGTTGTCCGCGAGATCGTCTACGACAAAGAAACGAAGCGCGCCACGGGTGTTCAGATTCGCGATTCAGTCACGATGGAAGATCGCGAATTTTTCGCCAAGGTTATCTTTGTTTGCGGAAGCACCGTCGGTTCGACTGCGCTGATGATGAATTCCACCTCGGAGCGATTCCCTAACGGGCTCGGCAACGATTCCGGCGAGCTCGGACACAATCTGATGGATCACCATTTCCGCGCCGGAGCCAGCGGAAAATGGGAGGGCGATCACGATCGTTATTTCTACGGTCGTCGCGCCAACGGAATTTACATTCCACGATATCGAAATGTCGGCGACGACAAGCGCGACTATCTGCGCGGATTTGGCTATCAGGGCGGGGGTAGTCGCCAGGGCTGGGAACGCAATGTTGCCGAGCTGAGTTTTGGAAAGGATCTCAAAGAGGAACTGACTAAACCCGGCGACTGGACCATGGGCTTTGGCGGATTCGGAGAAACGCTGCCCTACCATGACAACCAGATGTATCTGGATAAGGACACCCGCGACAAGTGGGATATGCCCGTCGTCGTGTTTGACGCCGATTTCCGTGAGAACGAGAAGAAGATGCGTCAGGACATGATGAATGACTGTCTCTTATACACATCTCCGAGCCCACGAGACCGAGGCTGATC
>CAJXQE010000277.1 GCA_913058215.1 uncultured Verrucomicrobiales bacterium | reverse complement strand
TCTACACTATCCTCTTCGTCGGCAGCGTCAGATGTGTATAAGAGACAGGTCCTCATCATCCGGCGGCATGTCATGAGCCTTCACGTTGGCGACCGCCTGCTTCCATTGTCTGCGCGAGGTCGTGTTCCCGGGTTTCTTGAGAGCAGCTTCGAAGTTGAGTCCACCCTTCCTTTTCTTGCTGCCGTGACAGTTCGTGCAGTAGGTCTTGACGAAGGGGGCGACGCCATCCTTGAAGGATTTTTTGGCATCGGCCTGAAGCGCGGCGAATTCCTTGTCGTCGTCGATCTTCGGCTCCGCCAAGCAAGGCGCGGCAAGTGACGAGGCCAAGCCCAGGAGAGCAAGGGCGATCACGCTACTGCTAAACGTTTCGGGTTTTGTCATTCCATCCGCATTGTCGGCGGGCAAATCTATCGCACAAGTTCAACGATTCTGCGCCTCCGCCATCAGGTACCGCTTAAACCCTTTAATATACTGAGCGGAGAAAGCCTCAAGACTCGCGGCTCTTGACCGTCACGCCGTCCTTGACCCGGTCGCCGGGGTGGAGGATGACGTGTTCGCCTTCGGAGAGTCCGCTTTCGATCTCCGCTTCGATGCCGTTGTCCTGTCCCTTGGAGACGGGAGTGAGAACTGCGCGATTGTTCTCTACCTTGTAGACTGCCCAGCTCTTTGAGGCTTCGTCTTTAAACAGAGCACCGGAAGGAGTTTTGATCACTCCGTCTTTCTGCCAGACGACGACACGGGCTTCGACGCGGTAGCCGTCGCCAAGAAGGGTTCGCCCGGCAGGAATTTCCGGGTTGAGAGTCTTCTCTCCTTTGTCCTTCTCTTCGATAAAATCGGCGTAGACCCAGACTCGTTGCTCGTCGACTCCGAGGGCGGAGACCTTGGTGAAAGCGGAGGGCTCGACCCGGCGGATGTGGGCCTGCAACTCGCCATGACCGCCCCAGTTTTCCAGCTTCACCTGCTGCCCCGGTCGAATCTTGACGGCGTCCTCGGAGAGCACATCGATTCTGATTTCGAGATCGTCGGGATCACCGATTTCGATGATGCCTTCGGCGGCAGGAATCATGGTTGAGCTTTCCTTGAAACGCCGGAGAACAACTCCGTCGATGGGGGATTCGATTTCAAACTGGCGCCCCGTGGAGGCGTCATCGCTTGCGAGCGTGCGGGAATGAAGAAGGGCGGCCTTTGCCTGTTCCATTTCAAACTTGACGACGTCGAGGGCTGAGCTGGCGGCGGTGACATTGCTGCGTGCGATGCGGAGAGCATGCTCGGTGTCATCGAGAGTGGGCTTCTTAATATTGCCTTTGGCGAGGCGGTCCTGATCCCGTTCGAAATACCGCGTGGCTTTTTCAGCTTCCGCTTTTGCGATCTCGACCTGGCTGAGGGCTCTTTTGTGTGAGGCTTCAGCGGCTTTGACGCGGGCCTCGGTCTGCGCCTGGGTTCGGACATCGAGCAGGCCGGGTTCACCCGGGTCTATCGCGGCGATGACCTGGCCTTTGGAAATACTGTCGCCCGGCTCCAGTTCGACCCGGACGAGGCGACCGGAGAGCGGGGCGGAAATGAGATAGGGCTCGCGGATCCGGGTCTCTCCATCCTCGTCGACAGTGATTTCCAGCGTGCCCTGCGAGATGGTTGCGACATCTACCTCCACTGCCTGGGGTCGCATCCCCATCCAGATGAGCAGGGCGACGACGACGAAAGGCAGCGACCATCGCAGGCGCTTGCCGAATTTCGATTTGGATGCGTTGGCACTCATGAGTTTAGGGAAAGAAAAGGGATAGGGACGGTTGCTTCAAGTGAGAGATTGTTCATTCGCGTGATTTTAAAACGGCGACCATGTCGAGATGATCGACCCCGCGCCGAACCATCAATCCGGAAAACAGGGCAGCGAGGGAGATGACGATGGCAGCGAAGGAAAAGGTGCTTGGGTTGACGACCAGCGGAATGCGATAGAGTTCGGTCTCCAGGGCGGTGGAGATGAAGAGGCAGAGGCCGTAACCGATTGCGAATCCAACGGGGATCGCGCAGCAGGTGAGAAAGGCAAGCTCGCCGAGCAGGATGGAAGACACTTCGCCCCGGGTAAAGCCGATCACTCTCAGCGTGGCGAGCTCCCTCCCGCGTTCGGAGAGGGCAACGCGGGCGCTGTTGTAGACGACTCCGACGGCAATGACGCAGGCAAAGGTGACGTTGAACATCCGCATCCGAAGCAGGTTCTCGGCGAAGGATTCCATGAAGCCTTCCACCGCGACGCGCTGTAGAGTAACGCCCGCTACCACCGGGGTTTCTTTCAGTTCTCGAAAGACGGCATCATCTCTTCCGGACTCGATCGTGATGCGCGCGCCGGAAACGACGGGTGGTTCCCGCATCAGGTGGTTTAGAGCGCGGAGGTCCATGTAGGCCGCGGTTCCTGCAAAATCGTCGACAAGACCGACAACGGAGGATTTTCGTGTCGGGCGTTCTCCCTCGAGAACTTCGATGGTCACCGTGTCGCCGGTGTGGATGTGAAGAATTTTTGCGAGGGCGGCGGAGAGAACGAGTCCCTCGGAAGGCAGGGGAACTTCGAGGGCCTCGGAATCGAGCAGGCGAAACAGATCGCGTTGTTCACCGAGACCTTGAATAGCCGTCTGTCGGGAAAACTGTCCGTAGCGCAGCCTGACAGGAACAGAACGGAAGGGTTCAACGGTGCCGACTCCTTCGACGTGCTTCAGGCTGGAGAGGGCCCGACTGGGGACAGCTTCGTAAAAAGTGACGGTGGCATCCTGCCTTTCCTGCAATCCATACTGAAAGTCGATCATGTACATCACGGCATCTTTCCCGAAGTTTCCGACGATGAGAATGGCGCAGGCAAAGGCGATACCCAAAGTCGTCATGGCAGCCTTGGCGGGACGCCGGGTAAGTTCCCGCAGGATCATCCTGGGCACCTGGCTGAGGATCTTGTGCCAGCCGAGGCGCTCGATCAGGGACGGCTCGTAGTTCGGAGGTGGCTCGGGGCGCATCGCTTCGGCGGGAGGAATGCGAATGGCGCTGCGGACGGCGGCGAACACGCCGATCATTCCGGAGAGGAAACTGAGACCGACGCCGACTAGCATGATGCGAATATCGACGCGGAACAGGGTCGTGGGGAAACGGTAGAATTCGTCATACATGCTCGTCATCGATCTTCCCATGTAGCTGCCGAGAATGCAGCCCATGATGGATCCTCCGGCGATGATGAGTCCGATCAGACCGGCGTAGTGGAATCCGATTTCGCGGTTGCTGTAACCGAAGGCCTTGAGAGCGGCGATCTGTTCCCGTTGCAGGGTGAGGAGTCGACGCAGAGCCACGTTAAGGAGAAAGGCGGCAACGCTGAGAAAAATCGAGGGAGGAATCAGGCTCATTATCTGGAGCTGTTTCAACTCATCGGAAACGAAGCGATCAGAAATATGCAGATCCCTCGCGAATGCACCGAGACTGCCGTAGGGGGCGAGGATGCGATCGAGACGCCGAATCACTTCTTTCTCATTGGCTCCCGGCAGCAGGGAAAGAGCGATGTCGTTGAAGGCACCCTCCATCTCGAAGGCTGCTTCCATTTGTCGGCGGGGCATCCAGAAGATGCCGAAACGTTTGTCGTCGGGCCACATACCGCCAGGCTGAATAGTCGTGACGTATTCGGGCGACATACCGACGCCGACGATAGTGAGGGTCTGGAGTCGGCCGTTCATGACCCCCTCGATTTTGTCTCCGGGCTGAAATCCGTTTTCCGATACGAAGGCTTCCTCGGCGAGGACTTCCCCGGTTCGCAGGGGATCGGGCAGTCTCCCCATGAGCAGGTGGATGTCGTTCAGAACCGGTTCGCCCCGGTCGGGATAGGAGATCAGTTTTCCGACGGCCGGTTCGAGCAGCCCCGGGACGTCGAGGGTGACCCCTTTGATGATGCGATCCTGGACTTTGGCGACACCGGGAATATCGGCGATCCGATCGGTGATTGCGTTGGGCGCGCGCTTCAGCGTGCTGAAGACTTCTGAGAAACGGTACCGCTCGTAGTAGGTCTCGCGCGCTGACTTGAGAGACCAGAGAGTCGACTGCGCACCGATGAACACAGCTATTCCGCATGCGATGACCGCAGCGATCGCTATGGCCTGCCCACGCATGTGGAACAGGTCGCGGAAAAGCTTTCGGTTGAGGGCGCGCATTTTACCTTACCAGTTCAGTTCCTTTGCCGTTATGACCGTGTCGTTTTCCTCAACAGATCCGATCTGCCCGTCGTGCAGGCGAATGACGCGGTGGGCCATCGCCGAGATGACACTGTTGTGGGTGATCACTGCCGTCGTCGTTCCCAGTTCTTTGTTCACATTGTCGATCGCCTCAAGCACTTTGATTCCAGTTTCGAGATCGAGCGCTCCGGTTGGTTCGTCGCAAAGAAGGACATCGGGTTGTTTGGCAATGGCCCGGGCAATCGCGACCCGTTGCTGTTCTCCTCCAGACATCTGGGAGGGGAAATGGTCCATGCGCTCTTCCAGATCGACGAGAGCGAGCGCGTCCTCCGGTTTCATCGGGTCGTTCGCGATCTCGGTGACGAGGGCCACATTTTCCCGAGCGGTGAGAGAGGGGATCAGGTTGTAGAACTGAAACACGAAGCCGACGTGCTCCCGCCGATAACGAGTCAATTCCGACTCGGAAAAGTCCGACATTTTCTGGCTTCGATAGAACACTTCGCCGGAGGATGGGACATCAAGGCCACCGAGTATATTCAGCAGGGTCGACTTCCCGCTCCCGGAGTGACCGAGCAGGACGATGAGTTCGGATTCATAAAGCTGAATGTCGACTCCCCGTAGGGCGTGAACGGAGACTTCGCCCATGTGATAGACCTTGGTCAGGTCGCGCGCCTCGTAGACGAGCTCGGCATCATCGGGAACTGGCATGAGAAAAGGGGCGAATGAAATCGAAGAAACCCTTATTGGTACTGTGGCGCTATTTTGCCCAATCTCAAGCTTCACGAGTCGGGGTGCCCCTTGTCTTTTGTTTAGACAGGTGTGTTTCGCGGCCAAATCCTCTCACTCAACTCGTCGCTTGCTTTCATCTTCCAATTCGTGTGAGTTGAAGCCATAACTCAATGCATCCCTATCTCGCTATTTACATCCATCATCTCGATCCCTTTGCGATTCAGTTCACGGAGACTTTCGGGATTCGTTGGTACGGACTCGCTTATGTCGCCGGATTTCTGGCCGCGTTTTTTCTGATCCAATGGTTCGTAAAATTGAAAGCCTCAGAACTGAAGTCTGCTCAGGTAGCTGATTTCATTACATGGGGTGCGATTGGAGGTGTCATGCTCGGTGGGCGCATCGGTTACATGTTCCTTTACAATTTCGATGCTTTCCGGAACAACCCGCTCATCTTCTTTGATATCATGGGAGGGGGAATGGCGAGCCACGGCGGGATCATCGGGCTCTGTATTTTTGCCTACATCTATTCGAAAATCACCAAGCTTTCGTGGGCAGGACTGGGTGATAATCTTTGTACAGTGGTGCCGGTAGGCCTTTTCTTCGGGCGGATTGCAAATTTCATAAATGGCGAGCTTTACGGCCGTGAAACGACTTCGTCGCTGGCGATGAAATTTCCCGATGAGTTGAGCGAAACGGTAAAAACGGGGGGAGGAGAATTCTGGTGGTTGCCCCTGGAGTCCCTACAGAATTTCACGGTCAAAGTGAAAGACATCGCTCCGGAGTTGAAGGTAAATGTCGAGAACCTGATTGCCAAGGCCAAAGTGGAAAATTGGGATCCTCATCGCTCAGTGGTTGAGAAAATCGTCGAGGTATCCAATGCGAATCCGGAGGTGAGGGAGCAGCTCGGTGAGCTTTTGACTCCGCGACATCCGTCCCAATTGTATGAAGCTGCGGTCGAGGGCTTGCTTCTTTTTGTCATTCTTCTCGCGGTGCGTTTGAAGTGGAAAAATCTCTATCACGGCATTTTGACGGGTTTGTTTTTCCTTCTTTATGCCATCGGGCGGATCATCTGTGAGCAATTCCGCGAACCGGACTCCTCCCTGATTGGCCCGCTGACAAAAGGGCAGTTTTACTCGACTTTCATGGTCGTTGTTGGAGTGGCCTTCATTGTCTGGGCCTTAAAAACGAAGCGCCGGAACCGGCTGCCAGGCGAATAATGACCCCGGTCGGGCACTCTCTTGCCGGGCTTACTATATTGGCGGCGCTTGTTCCGCTTCGCTGGGGCTGAGATCGGAGGCACCGCCACGGTCATTTTTCGCTGGAAATTAACTACCATGTCCGGTTCCAAAATTGTTTTGGAAATCGAGATTAGGATTTAGAAATTCCTCCAACTGGTGCTACTTTCAGCGCCTTCGGTGACCCCGAACGAATTATGAGCAAACAGCAGGACGGTGCCAGCAGTTACAAAGACACTCTCAATCTCCCGGAAACGGAATTTCCGATGCGGGGAGATTTGGTGAAACGTGAGCCTTCGCGGCTTGAGAACTGGGAAAAACAGGATCTCTACGCGAAGATTATTGAAAAGCGTAAGGCTGCTGGTTCCGAGGATTTCATTCTCCATGATGGCCCTCCGTTTGCCAACGGCGACGTCCACATGGGCACGGCCCTCAACAAAGTGCTCAAAGATCTCGTGATCAAGAGCAAGACGATGGCGGGATATCACTGTCCCTACATCCCGGGTTGGGATTGTCACGGTCTTCCGATCGAGTTCAAAGTTGTCAAAGAGTCCCGCGGTCTTGAGCCTGCGGAAATCCGCCGCCGCTCCGAGGCTTTCGCCCGTGAATTTATCGACATCCAGCGAAAGTCATTTCGCCGTCTCGGCGTGCTCGGTGACTGGGAAAACCCTTACCTTACCCTTTCTCCGGAATACGAAGCCGACATCATCCGGGTTTTCGCGACGCTCGTGGACAAGGGGCTTGTCTATCAAAGCAAGAAACCGGTGCAATGGAGTTACGGCGCCCAGACTGCATTGGCGGAAGCCGAAGTGGAATACGAGGACCGCAAAGATCCGGCCGTTTTTGTAAAGTTTCCGCTCACGACCGGTGACCTTGCTGGAAAGTCGTCGCTCGTGATCTGGACGACGACACCCTGGACCTTGCCTGCAAACCTCGGGGTCGCCTTGCATCCCCGCTTTATCTACGTGCAGGGCGAGTTCACCCATGGGGAAGATGGCCGCGTCGAGAATTTGATCATCGTCAAAGAGCTGGTTGATAAATTTACCGAGAAAACCGGCTTCGCGCCTTCCGGTGACCTCGAGGAATTCAAAGGGGAGACGCTAGAAGGTGAGGAAGCTCAGCATCCGTTTCTCGATCGGACTTCCAAAGTGATCCTGGCAGAGTTCGTCACGACCGAAACAGGAACGGGCGCGGTTCACATCGCTCCCGGTCATGGCTCGGATGACTATGTTGCCGGGCAACAAAACAATCTTGGCCTGCTTTCGCCGGTCGATGATGACGGAAACTTCACCGAAGAAGTCGGCGTGGATTTCCTGGTTGGTGAGCATGTCTTCGAAGGCAATTTCAAGATCATGAAGCTGCTGAAAGAGAAGGGCGTTCTCCTCGGCAAAGAAAATTATAAGCACAGCTATCCGCATTGCTGGCGCTCGAAGACGCCGATCATCTTCCGTTCCGTCCCTCAGTTTTTCATCAAGATCGATGACCTTCGTGATACCGCTCTCAAAGAAATCGACAAGGTGGACTGGCTGCCTCATTGGGGCCGGAACCGTATCTTCGGAACTGTCGAGTCTCGTCCTGACTGGTGTATCTCCCGACAACGGACCTGGGGAGTTCCGCTTCCGGTTTTCTATGATGCCGAAACCGGCGTGCCTAACATCGACGCCGATGTCGCCCGCAAAGTTGCCGAAATCACCGAAAACGGAGGAACGAACCTCTGGTTCGAGCACGACGATGCCTGGTGGGCTGAGAAGCTCGGATTACCTGAAGGAACGACGCGCTGCAAAGATACCCTCGATGTGTGGATTGATTCGGGCTCAAGCCATGTCGCAGTGATGGATCGCCATCCGGAGTTGCACACCCCGGCTGATTTGTATCTGGAAGCCACGGATCAACATCGCGGCTGGTTTCAAAGCTCGCTGATGCTCAGCGTCGCGGTTCGGGAACATGCGCCTTATAAGACGGTGATGACTCACGGTTTCGTGGTGGATCAGGACAAAAAGAAGATCTCCAAGTCAGCTGCGAAGGCTGCAGGAAAGCCGGTCGACGCCGCATATTTCTACGACAAATACGGTGCGGATATTTTGCGCCTCTGGGTCAGCAGCGTGGATTGGCAAAACGAAGTGCCTTTCGGTGAAGACCTTTTCAAGCAAACGGCTGAACCCTATCGCCGTTTCCGCAACATTCTCCGGATCCTCCTCGCCAATCTCAACGATTTCGATGTAGAGAAAGATGCCGTCAGCTATGACGAATTCACCCTGATGGATCGATGGATCCTCGAGCGTCTCAACCGCGTCGTCACCGAGTGCCGCGAGGCTTACGCCAAATTTGAATTTCGGAAGGTATTCAATACCATCAATCAGTTTTGCGCGGTCGACCTGAGTGCACTCTATATCGATATCACCAAAGACTTGATGTATTGCGACGCCACCGATTCAAACCGTCGCCGCGCTACTCAGACAGCGATGCATCGTGTCTTCGATTCACTCGTCAAATTGCTCGCACCCATCCTTGCCTACACCGCCGACGAAGCGTGGGAGTTTGCCGGAGGAAAAGAATCTGTTCACCTCGAAGTTTTCCCCGAAGCCGATCCGGATTTTATCGGTGACGAAGCCATCGAAGAAGTCGAACAACTCACCCGTCTTCGTGATCTCGCCCAGATCGCGATCGATGCGGCAGTGAAGAATGAAGAGTTCAAAAAACGGGAACGCGCCGCAGTGGTGTTTCATCTTCCGGCCAATGATCCGGCAAGGGATTTGGTAGAGACAGAAGACGCTCTGCAATTCGTGATGGTCAGCTCGATGGAACTCGGAGCCGATGCCGACGAAGCCGTCGCCCAGGTTTTTGCGACAGAGGATGAGGAATGCCCGCGTTGCCGACGCTCCATTCCTGCCGCACCCGATAGCGAGCTTTGCGAGCGCTGCGCGGATGTGGTTTAGTGCCGGCGTCGTAGTATAACACCGGTAGTGCTTAATAATGATCAGGTCTGAATTCAATCCGAAGGAAGAGCCGTACGCGGTTGCTGATCTGACATATGACGAATTGGTCGAGATGATCACAGATGTGAGCGATCCCGATACGGACGATGAGGTCTGCTCTTACTACGCTGGCATAATTGAATGCACACTGCCCGGAGCGAATCTATCTGATCTGATCTATTGGCCGAACGAGTGGTTCAATGATGAGGCGAAGATTGACATCGACCTGAGCCCAACAGAGATTGCGAACTACATTCTTGCCTGGACGGAACGGAAGCTGGAGGGGTCGGAGGAAGTAACTCTACCAGCGATTCCGGCGTCCAAACGTTCCGGGCCGCCGCCCGTGATCTAACGCTATCATTGAACGAAAATCGAAGGCCGAGTCGGCGATACAGAGAGCGATTCGCATCAGTCTGGTGAGTTTGACTCTGTGCTGGCATACCTATACCTTTCCCCTCATGAAGAAGCTTTTCCTTTGCCTCAGTCTCCCGCTGTTCATTATTGATCAGCTCAGCAAACTGTGGATTGTAAAGACCTTCCCTGCGCCGCCGGGAGGAAAATTCATTGAGGTGATTCCCGGCTTTTTTAACATTGTGCGGGTTCACAATACGGGGATGGCATTCGGGATGTTGAACGGAACTCCTTACGCTAATGTTCTATTCTGCCTGATCGGAATCGTTGCGATCACCTTCATTGTGGTGCTGTGGAAGAAAGGGGCGTTTCCTGATAAGATTTCCAAAGTGGCCGCGGCTCTGCTTGTCAGTGGGATCATGGGGAATTTCATTGATCGCATTCTTCCAGGTCGCGGCTATGTCGTCGATTTTCTGGATTTCCAGCCTCCCTTTTATGAGATGATCGATGCCTCGGGGCATTTTCCCTCATTCAATGTCGCGGACTCCTGCATTTGTATTGCCGCAGGGCTGCTGATTGTTTCTGCGTTTCGTGCGCCGAAAGAGGAGAAGAAGAAAAAAGCAGAGTAACCCGGGGCGGAAATTTTCTGTAAGTCCGCTCGATCGCTGCCTCTGGACGAAGCTTTCACTTCGGCTTATGTTTGGATATCAATGACTTCGAAAACTCTCATCACTCTGGCGTGTTTGTTTGCGATCGCATTTGCCCTTCTGGGTTTAGGGCACTGCGGCTACGGGAAGATCGACTCAATGCTCACTCTGGAAAACAAGGCGGCGTCGATTCGCGAGGAATTCCCCGGTGTTGAGCACATTGAAATAGGAACTCTTGCACTGTTACTGGATGGGGATTCGAGCAATTCCATTTTGCTGGTCGATTCGCGATCGCCTGAAGAATACGCTGTCAGCCATATTCCAGGGGCAGTGAATCTGGAAACATTGGAGGCAGTAAAGGCGCATCTGGATGGCAAAGCCGATCCTCCTTCAGATATCATTGCCTACTGCTCCGTTGGCCAGCGTTCAGCAATTCTAGCGGATCAGTTGAAAAAATCAGGATTTGAAACTGTCTCTTATACACATCTGACGCTGCCGACGAAGAGGATAG
>CAJXQE010000276.1 GCA_913058215.1 uncultured Verrucomicrobiales bacterium | reverse complement strand
GATCAGCCTCGGTCTCGTGGGCTCGGAGATGTGTATAAGAGACAGCCCGAAGGCGACGGGACGATGTTCGACAACACGATGCTGTTCTACTTTCCTGACGGTGGCGAGACACATCACAGCCACGGCTGGGAGTTCCCATTCGTTGTCATGTCGGGCAGAAACACCAAACTCAATTTAGGACGTCGCTACATCCGCCTCCCCTATCACGGCAATCAGGGTCATAGGACCCTTGGCAACTGGTGGACCTCGATTCTCAACGTCCATGGCAATCCAATTGAACACTACGGAGACTTTGATTTGAGCCTCAAGATGAATCAAGCGGGTGCAATTCCACAGCTCCTCAGCTAAGCCCACATCAGTCATCAAATTCATTTTCTTAATGCGTATGAGAAAATATATCAACAGCGCGGCGAGGAAAGACATCGCCAGACTCAATGTGCACGGAAGCCTGGATAACTCCTTTCGTTTCCGGCGCCGGGGAGACCTTAAACCTCAGGCTCTTTAGCGTTGCGGGCGGACGGGAGGATATTGCAGATCTCGATAGCGCCCTTGGTTTCTCCGAAGCGGCTCCCTTCGACCAAGGTGGAAGCCGCGCATTTCTGGTGCAGGCGTAGATCTGGGCGCGACGGAGCGCGTTCCGGACCAGCCTGACATTCGCATCGGGAAGAAGGGAGCTTAATCCGAGTGTATTGGAGGGTTCAGCCCTCCCCGCTCCGCTACGGGCTTCGCGTGCGCTGTCGCGCCTGAACAATCGAACCAATTCACTAATCGATCGAGACGATCTTCATCTCTTTCACGGTAATCGTGCTTCCGAGTGCCGGACCGATTCCGATGCGGCCAAGCATTTCTCCAAAATCACCATTAAGCTCTGCTTGGTCCTTCCCGTTCAACTTTACGGAAATCTTCTTCGGGAGGATGTTGATCTCAAAGTCGTAGAACGTGTTCTTAGCAAGTTCCCCTTTGCCTCCCATTGCGTTTCTCTTGCCGGTTGACGGGTCATGAAATCTTAACTCCGAAGGTTTCACCTCCCAGTTAAAAATCAGCATGGTGTGATCATCATAATAGAAGCGGATATTATTGCTGTCCGTTTTCACGCGAGCCCGAACCCGAAATGGTGGGCGCAGTGTTTTCTTCGCATCCACCCAGGGAATTTCGCGGTTCCCTGCCTTCAAAACATATCCATCTGCTCCTGTTTCGAGCGAACAGTTCCTGACCTTTTCAACACTCGCTCTGCTCCGGAACTCCCAGAGAACATTCTCGATTCCCGGATCAACCTTCGCAACAATGACGCTTTGCTTTTTCAATTCCGCATACTCTTTTCCCAGTTCCCCTTTCCTCTTCGAAAGAGCAAGTGCTTCGTTGAGCTGACCAGCCTTCGTCAGCTCTTTTACTTTTGCCTCAAACTTCGGAAGAAACTCCTCATAGACGGAAAGCCGATTCGCATTCGACTCAGCCGTCAGCTCAGAAATCCGTTCATCGTAAATCTCCCGCAAGCGGTTCAGAGCCGGAAACTTTTTGAAATCGCGGGCAAACGTATCGGCATACTTCTTCCGCTCATTTTGGATCGCGAGCAATTCTTCCAGGGCACCCCGGGCCTGAGCATCTACTTCCGCTTTCTTGAGCCCCTCAAGATAGCTTAACTTAAACTCAACCAGCGCATTCTCCGAACGCCCGAGAGCTGCATTCAATTGCCGATCGATATCGTCTCCCTGCCCCGGGCACAGACCGGAGAGAAAAAACAAAATCGAGTAAAATAGAACAGCGCGAGTGAGAAGTGTCTTCATATCGGTTCAACTCATTCCCGACATCCTACACATCCCTACATCCCAAATCGAGCAAACGTTTGGAGAAATCCACCTCAGCTCGAACCGAGCTTTTTCGCTTGATCCACACTGGAGGCATCCAGCTTGGAAAATGGAACCGAATAGCTCTTTCCACCTTTCATGAGAAGTTTTACAGCTTCCCCGTTCAGGCCCATGAAGCGGGCCTCAATCTCTTTGCCATCCGAACTCTTCCATTTCAAATACTGCTCGCTAAGATCTCCCGCTTTGCCCGCACCCATTTCCACCATGTAAGCCTCTTCCTTCTCCGAAAGTTTTTCCGCATCAATCACCGCACCTGCCTTGATCCAGCTTTCTATTATTGCCAATTGATCCTTCGGCAACGGCTCCCCTTTTCTCGGCATGAAATCCTCTGCCGTCTTTTCCATCTGCATCTTTTCCAGAAAGGAACTCTCTCCGGGATCCCCCGGACGGATGATATTGAATTTTCCTACCTGGTAATCTCTCATCTCATCGAGATCATCCATCGCCAGATTGCCTTTAACCTTCTTTTCGTTGCTGTGACAATCCCAGCAATGCTCCTTCATAATGGGAAGGACGTCAGTTTTGTAATCAACTGCCGATGCGGAAACGAGCAGGCTGGATAGGAGGAATGAGAAAAACGTCTTCATGGATCTTTGCGGAGGATAACCGCTCATTCCACTTTTGTTACCCAATCTTCCTGTTCTTCATCCAGATAGACCTCTTCCAGGGCTTCTCTCGCCCATGCTTCCGAATCCCCATGCCTCCTTAACAAGCGAACGGCAACGACCTGCACGGGAGCGACATCGCTCCAGACGGTCTGGGCTAGAACCCTCCAATGCTCGCCGGGAGTGAATTTCTTTGGATTCTCCAGAGCCTCGCGACAGTCGTCGCAAATCAGAATACAACGCTCGTAGGCCGGGAGAGCCTCTTCGGGTGGCACCTCATAAGGAGTCAACTTTGCACCGGATGCCTCGCACACCTCGCATTTCGATTTGGCACGACGAGCCAGATCCTTGCCAAAACCCTGCAAAGTAAACTGTCGTGCCTGATATTCTTCGCGTCCTTTTGCCATGACTTTTAATTCTTCTTTTCGACAGAAAGACTCGAAACCTTTGGAGTGATGTCTTTGGACATTGATGTGAACAAGCCCCTGAAAGAACAGCGGCCAGCATACCTATCTCGTAATCTCCGGAACGGGCGCCCCTTCCGGAACATCCTCCCCTTCCCAATTCACCTTCCCATCTTCGTAGATCATAATCCTGGACCGGCTTCCTTCTGCCGGTTTACGGTTCTCTTTCGGGATAAACTTGCGATGCTCAGCAACCACTTCGGCATACTTTTCTTCGCCGGCCAGATTCTTCCATTCGTTTGGATCCGCCTTCATGTCGTAGAGTTCCTCCGATCCGTCCGCATAGATGATGTAGCGCCAGTCCTCAGAGCGAATCCCGTGATTGTCATGATTGTGCGTCGTAATGGCAGGATGAATCCGCTTAGCATTGGAATCCTTCAACTGCGGCATCAGCGAATGTCCCTCGAGGCCCTCGCGCTTCGGCAGCCCACATAACTCTGTGAGTGTTGGATAAATGTCGAGCAACTCGGCAGGCTTTCCGCAAACCTGATTCGGGGTTACTCCCGGGCCGGCAAAAATCAAAGGCACCCGGGTTCCATCATCCCACAGAGTGTTCTTTCCTGTGATTTCCTTTTCCCCGATGTGCCAACCGTGATCGGACCAGAGAACAACAACCGTATTGTCGGCGAATCCATTTTCCTCCAAAGCATCCAGGACGCGCTTCACCTGACTGTCGACAAAACTGGTACAAGCAAGATAGGAACGAACCAGATTCTTCCACTCTCCTGCGTCTTCGAGAAACTCCAGGCGGGGCTCCGGCAGTTTCCAGTGCATGTACCAGGAAAAGTGCGGCGTATCTTTACGATCATCTCTTTGGATCAATGGAAAAGCGGTCTCTTCCTCCGGATGCATGTCGAACCACTTCTGTGTGGCGTAACAGGGAACGTGCGGAAGGAAAAAGCCACACGACAGGAAAAAGGGTTTCTCTTTCGGCATCGCGTCGAGTTGATCGACAGTCCAGGAAGCCACTTTCCAGTCACCTTTGTCTTCATCCTTGTGAGGAAAAGTTCCCCAATCGACCAGACGGTGAGGTTGCGGTGTATTCACCAGTTTCTGTTTAGGAAACGGCTTCCCACTCGCGCCGGGTCCGACATGATCCCACTCGGCTTTCTTCCTGCCATATCCACCATGGTAAATTTTTCCGGCGGAATAAGTCGTGTATCCATTCGCGGCAAAATGCTGAGGCAGCGACACTTCTTTTTCAAACTCAGGAAGCTCACGAAACCACGGAGCCAGCCCGTAAATCCCGGTCGATCCCGGACGTTTTGAAAGCATCAAACTCGTCCTTGAGGGATTGCATAAAGGGGACTGACAGTGAGCGTTCGTAAATGCGGTTCCCTTTTCTGCAAGCCCATCGATATTCGGAGTCTTGGCATTTGGGTGACCACCCAGATACCCGATCCAGTCATTCTGATCATCGATCGCAATGAAGAGAACATTTGGCTTTTCTGCGGCCGAAGTGAAAGACAACGTCAGTAACAAAAGGAATCCGAAACAAGATTTAATCGTAGACATAAGTGGGTTGAATCGTGGACCTTACCCTATTGAATCGCAAGCTCCCGTTTGCGCCTCTGCTGTCACCTTTATGAAACGATTTCTTCTCCTACTTCCGCTGTTCATTTTCAATCAACTGCCCGCCGAAGAACCGCCGGTCGCGACATTCTCAATTGTGGCAGTTGATCTGGAAACCGGGGAAATCGGTGTCGCGGTCCAGTCAAAGATCGTCGGCGTGGGTGCTGTCGTTCCATTTGTTCGCGCCGGAGTTGGCGCTGTAGCCACTCAGGCATACGCAAACGTTAACTACGGTCCTGCCGGACTCCTTCTCCTGAAAAGCGGACTGAATCCTGACGAATGCATCAAAGCATTGACGGGAAAAGACCGCGGCCGAGCTCATCGCCAGGTGGGCATTGTTTCTTCAGACGGGAAATCGGCGAGTTTCACCGGAACCGAATGCAGCGATTGGGCCGGAGGAAACGTCGGCCAGGGCTTTGCGGTTCAGGGGAACATTCTTGCGGGTGATGAAGTGGTTGAGGCCATGGCCAAAGCATTTGAAGAAACCGAAGGGATTCTCGCGGAACGCCTCCTCGCAGCCCTCGAAGCCGGGCAGGCTGCCGGAGGGGACAAAAGAGGCAGACAATCAGCCGCCCTCCTCATTGCCCGGGAAAACTGGGGATACGGCGGCAACAATGACCGATTTCGCGACATCCGGGTCGATGAACATCCTCAACCGATCAAGGAATTGCGTCGAGTCTATGAAGCGCATCGACGTCTCTTTCCCAGGCCGACAGGATAGTTGGGGCCGCTTACTCTTGCGACACTTTCACACAAAAGGTAAACTCTCCGCATCATGCTCGAATTCTCCGACGCACCCTACCACTTCTTTCCTCCCAAACCTTCACGCCCTCTGATCTGGCTGGGAAGGAAACTCAATCAGCATCTGATCCTTCCGGGATCGAATCATAAGATTGAGGAACTGCTTGTTGAGGGAGACAGCGACGCAATAAGAGAGGAACGATCTCGAGGTGTTCGGCACCTTTTTGTATTTAATCATCCCACTCACAGTGATCCTCAGTCGGTCACCGAAATGCAGCGA
This sequence comes from uncultured Verrucomicrobiales bacterium, assembly GCA_913058215.1. Taxonomy (GTDB): domain Bacteria; phylum Verrucomicrobiota; class Verrucomicrobiia; order Verrucomicrobiales; family DEV007; genus Arctic95D-9. The sequence goes on along the minus strand of CAJXQE010000276.1, from coordinate 5,114 downwards.
CGACTTCCTGTGCCCTCATCGTTCATGGCCGCATACGATGTGTTCCTTCGCAGTAAAAAACACACCTTCTTAATGCAAAAGCTCGGTCACTTCTCGATCGACCGTGAAGGCAGCGACCGGAAGGCGATGAGCACTGCGATTGATATTCTGAAAACCGGTGACTTCGCCCTGAATATTTTTCCGGAGGGAAATGTCTACCTCACCAACGACCGGGTCACTCCCTTTCTCGACGGAACCGCCTTCATCGCAATCAAAGCACATCAGGCGCTTAAGGATGAGGGAGAAGTGCGCATCGTTCCTGTGAGCCTCAAATACACTCATCTTACCAACGTTCGACCGGTCCTTCTGGAACGACGAGATTTAATTGCCGCGGACACCGGATTCAAAATCAAAAACGACGTATCAGACGTGCAGTCCGTTATCGACCTGGGGATGCATCTCCTGGCGATCTATCTGAAAGACCACGGAATTTCGAGTGAGGATCATACCAATGACGAAGCGGGATTTCGTGAGTCTCTCAACGAAGTTACCCTGACCCTGATTTCGGATCTTGAGAACGAACTTGAACTCACTCCCTCAGAAGGTCAGGACCTGATTGCGAGGATCAGAAGTATCCGAACCAAGATTCATCAAATCCGGATTGATACCGAAACCGGCAATTCGCGCTCCGAAGAAATGCGCAAATTCGCCGACAAAGCTATTCTCGCTTTTCGAATCCTTTCCTATCTGGATCCTTACCTGACGGAGAAACCAAACCTCGACCGGCTTTGCGAAACCGCTGAACGGCTCGGTGAAGATTTCTATTCCAAAATCCTCACCGTTCATGGACCGCGAAGATCAATCATGAAAATTCACCCGAGCATTTCGGTTGCAGACTGTCTCGAAAATGTCGGAGGGAAAGCACGCGACGCAGTTGGGGCATTGACACCTCAAATGGAGAAGATTGTCCAGGGAGGCATCGATGACCTGAACGAGGCAAATGATGCTCCCGGAGCAAAGATGTTAGAAATCTGATTTAAAGATCGCATTAAAGCCGATCCTCCTTTCGCCGAAAGAGGACGATACTTTTCCCCACCGCGTTACTTCAACTTCTTCATCATGTAAGCGAACAAATCGCGAAGATCATCATCTCCGATTCCAACCAGCAATGCCGGCGGCATCAATGAAATTTTTGATGCTTCCAGTGATTCGATATCTCCCCGTCCCAAAGTCTGCACCTGGGCTGCCAGATCCTTCAGCTTCACCGTCTGCGGAGATTGATCAACCATGACGCCACTGAGCACCCTACCGTCTTTCATGGTCGCCACGTAGTTGATGTATCCTTCCCGAAGCTCGAGGCTTGGATTCACCATCGCGGGAATCCAGAAATCTGGATTCTGCCTTTCATAACCCGTCAGGTCCGGACCGATTTCGAGTCCCTTTCCAAATAGTTTGTGACAGGTCGCGCAACGGGCTGAAAATATCACTTCGCCGTTTGAGGCATCTCCTTTTCCGGCAGCCAGCACTTCCTTGATTCTCTTGGTCTCTTCCCCTAAATCGATTCCAGCTGATCCGGCCACAATTCCCGGCCAATGTTGTGCTGCATGATATTCGATCCCACTGTCACCGTGTTCGAGCATTAATTGAACCACGTCCGGAGAAACATCCCGGGATTTTATGATCGCCTTATCCACATGCTCCAACATCAACTTCGCCCATTCCGGACGACTCGCGAGGACCCTCTCCGCCGTGCTGCGGACACCATGCTCAGCAGGGAGTGTAGATCCGTAGCGTCCTAGAATTCCTTTGGCTACCTTCACATCATCAAAACGGGCCAGTGACTGCAAGGCGACACGCTTCAAGGCGCTCGACTGATCTAAGGCAAGCACACCGAGCAGGGTGGAAACAACCTTGGCATCCCCTGTTGCTCCAAGCTGACGAATCAATTCCGTTCGAACTCCTGTCGGCAATGTTTTGTTCATTACCGCCTTCTGCGCCTCGGGAATTGCGGCCGTTTCTCCGTTCTTTAAGCGGATCACAAGACCACTTTCTCCAAGCTTCTCCGAATACTCGCTTAGTGCTTTCGAGAGTTCATTCGGCAATTCCGGAGTTGGAGCGCCTTCGAACGCTGCCTGCATCGATTCCAGCAACATCGCTTTCGTCTTATCGTCGGATGCCTGACGCAACAACAATCCACAGCTCTTTAAATTCTCATCACCACCAGCCATTGCGTAGCGTTTCATCAAGCGACCGGCAATGATCTCCTGAAACATCGGCTCCTCCCAGGTCTCAACATGACTTGTCCAATCAGCAACATGGCGACGTCCCTTTTCGGAATGAGCTTCGACCGCCCACCAAACCATCAATGGTTGATTCTTGTCTTCCAAATCCTCGTCCCGATTGCAAAGCGCCTCGATCACCGGCAGAGCAATTTCCGATGGCAACCGTTTGGCCGCTGCGGCGAGTTGAACACGAACCTGAACTTCCGGCTCGCTCCGACTGATATCGACAAGAGCCTTCGCCAGGGTCTCTGAAGCAGAGCGTCTATCTCCAATCAGACGAACTACCCATCGGCGGACATCAGCATCTTTATGTCCAAGCCATTTCGTTGCGAGTTCGTCGCTTAGCCCGCCGAGTAAATTCAAGGCCCAGAGTGATTCCAAGGCCTCCTGCGCGGATGCACTATCAACCTTCTCCGTTAAAACAGGGATCACCGATTTTTCCTGTCTCCAACCCAATTCCAAAACAGCACGACGACGGACCCATCGATTTTCCTCTTTGAAAAGTCCGACCAATTCACTGGCAGGTCGCTTCGAAAGATCACCGTGAGTGTATTTAGGATTCGAGGCTTCCGGCTTTACCCGATAGACCCGCCCGCTCTCCTTGTGCCAGTCATCAATCGGGCGAACATGACTAAGCCGCGTGTCATACCAGTCCCCTATGTAGACGCAACCATCCGGCCCAACCCCTCCAAAAACCGGGCGGAACCAGCGGTCATCCGTTTCTACTAGATTTTCCTCATCCACCGTCTTGTAGCCCGAGCCATCACGCAGTCTTTCGCTGACCCACACAAGATTATGCAGTGAGTTGGGAGCGATGATTTTTCCTTCAAAAGATTTTGGATAGACTCCGCCTTCATAAATGCAGAAAGCCTGAGCGAAACGATTCTTGTCGCCCTCATGTGGCATGTGATTAAAATACCCGAAGGCATAGGGATTCGTCAGCGGGCCATGTTTCCCCCACCCCTTTTTGCCGTAGCTGCCCTGCGGATAATGCATCCCGCGGGTATCACCATTGTTTGTCCCCGAGAATACGCGGCCTTTCGCATCGATCTCGAGACTGAAGGTATTTCCTCCGCCTTCTCCATAGATTTCGAAATGCTTCTCGATGGGGTGATAGCGCCACACCATCTGTCCCTGCCAGGCAACCGTCTCGCCATTTGCCGGATTCTTCACCTTCCCGGTTGTCGTGCTTCCATTCACTCCGTAGAGCCAACCATCCGGTCCCCACTCGAGGCTGTTCATCACCGAGTGAGTGTCCTCGATCCCAAATCCTGACAAAACCACTTCAGGGTCTGAATCTGGAGAGTCATCTCCATTTTTGTCAGGATAGAAGAGAAGATAAGGTGGATTGGCGGCCCAGATTCCCCCGGCCCCGATTGCCACCGATGTGGAAATATTCAGATCAGAAATCACCGCCTTATGGTAATCGAGAGTTCCGTCGCCATCCGTATCTTCAAAAACGGTCACCCTGTCAATTCCTCTCGCACCATGAGGCGGTGGTGGCGGAACTTTGTCAAAGCGTGCCCGAAGATGGTTGTCGTACTCCACGATCTTCAGCCCCGCTGGAAACTGGTACTGCAGGTATTCAGAAACCCAGAGTCGCCCCCGGGAATCCCAGGTCATGGATAAAGGCTGCGCCACATTCGGCTCTGCGGCCATTGCCTCGATCTCAAATCCATCGCGAATACGAAACTCCTTCAAGGACTTGGCCACGGGTGTCGGCTCCGAACCGTCAGACAGTGTTCCTCTTCCTTTGTAGTTATTGATGATTTCGGCAACCTGGTCGCTGCCCGCCATCTTTTTCGACTTTTCGTCAGGATCCTGAGAAAAGCCGGAGGGCCCTGCCAGAGCAAGCGCCGAAAACCACAAAGCGAAGGTCAGTCGTGATAGTGAAATCATTGACTGAAACCATGCCCGAAACTTTCCGCATGAACATAAAAAAAACCCGGCGCATACAGGGACGCACCGGGTTTTGAAAGAAACGGAAAGGAATTCCGTTTAGAAAGGAAATTTCATTCCCAAGCGGACCATGGAAAAGTCCTGCAAATTGTCATCAGTGAATCCGTAAGTGTAATCAGCAAAAACGCCGACACAACCCCAGGACTCAAAGCGGACATCAACACCGCCGCCGATGTCCCAGGAAAACTCGGAAGCACCCTGTGAAAGAACACCCGGTCCACCGTGAATATAAGGAGCAAAAGAACTGCACCACTTCGACTCAATCGGGAAGCGATATACCAAATTGGCCATTCCAATCTGCTGGGAAACACCGGAACCGTGGGCCGTGTAGCTCAAATCAAAACCGAGATTTTCATTGAAGAAATATCCAAGGGCAACACCACCACCGACTCCGTTGTTCGGCACATTCTCAGGCCAGTAACCGGAACCATAGAGGCTCAGATCCCAACCGGCGTCAAAGCAATAGCTCGGAGCGGTTACGGTCTCGTTGGTGTACGAAGGATTCTTCGCGTCATGATATTTGTCTTTGTCCCATTTCCAGCCTGCCTGAACGACAGTAGAGAGCAAAAGAGTGGTGATAAGGAAAGCGGAAATCTTTTTCATGGTCCGAAAAAAGTTGTCTTAGTAGCGAATGCTACAGAATATTGCCAATCCGACAACCCTTTTTTTCGATTCTTTGCGTAAGCGGACTTTTTAAAAAACTTTAACATTTCTGCTGCCTTTTCCCTTGCCATTGTCTCGAAATAGAACACTTTTATCGCCCGCCGATTTCTTCGGCAATAATGGACAGATGTCTGAGTGGTTTAAGGAGCACGCTTGGAAAGCGTGTGTAGGGGTGACTCTACCGCTGTCTCTTATACACATCTCCGAGCCCACGAGACCGAGGCTGATCTC
>CAJXQE010000275.1 GCA_913058215.1 uncultured Verrucomicrobiales bacterium | reverse complement strand
TACACTATCCTCTTCGTCGGCAGCGTCAGATGTGTATAAGAGACAGTTCCTATCCCATTCGATCAGTGACTGACGGTCGCTTTCGCTACATTCGAAACCTCAGTCCGGACGAACTTTATATCGAGAAGCATCTCATGGGCGGAGGGAGATTTAACAATCCCTATTGGGCGACCTGGATGGGAGACGATCCGCTGAAAAATCCAGAAAGTTACGATCGGATAAAACGCTATATGAGCCGTCCGGAAGAGCAGCTCTATCACACCATTGAAGACTCCTACGAATTGGAGAACCTCGCCAAAGACCCGGGTTACGCAGAGACCAGATCCAAACTGGGCAAGGCTCTCGACGAGTGGATGAAGGCGGAATCCGATCCCGGTGCCGCAGTGGATACCGTGGAAGCCCTCAAGGCTTCCCGGAAAGGGGAGCACCTTTACGGGAGGGCGGAGGATTGAGTAGGCTCATTGGAGCCAAAGAGGAAGCCGCCTTCTCTTATCAAGCCAACCACGAAGCGTTTGGAGAGAAGGAGCAGCCTTGAGGTTCTCCCTGTAGGAAAGGGTCTGTCCCTTTGGCGATTTTGATCCGCGTGATCAATCGGACAGCTATTGTAGTCCAAGTATCCAGCACTGAGACTTCCTCTCCAGCTCCCAGGATCATCTTTCCCGCAAAAGTGTCGTGCCTTTCGGTGATTTTCTGGCTGCCCATCCACTAAGCCGCACCTTGATCCACTGATAGCCGTCTATAGTTCGGCGATTACCATCGACAATCTCCAACTTGGCTCCGCGATACATTTTTGCGATTCGAGACCCTCCATCGATGCTGGAACGAAGCGAAATAAAGTTGTCGTTCGGATCGCCATCCCCATCCCAAATCATAGTCAGGCTGCCTTCGGTATTGCGTACTGCGTAGTCGTAGCCGCGTTCGATATTTCGAATTGCCATCCATCCTTCAATTCTTCCGAAAATCCAAGGTAAACCATCAATATACTTCTCATCTGCAACGGGATCCTTGTGAAATTTGGAAGAACTCTGATCGTAAAGAGTGGCATGCAAAATACCATTGGGTCTGTCGCGAAGATTCACCCCGTCACTCCCCTCATAAACAACATCAAAGCTTCGGCTCTCAATTCGGGTAAGCGCTTCTTCTCTACGCATCTTTTCCGCAATTTGCCTTTCGAGTTCCCTTCTTATTTTATCTTCCTTCTCCTTTTCCGCAATTTGCCTTTCAAGCTCCCTTCTCATTTCATCTTCCTTCTCCTTTTCCGCTGCCTCATTCCGGTTTTTCATTTCATCCAATTGACGGCGCAGTTCCGCGATCTTCCGCTCATACTTCGGATCTTTCGGATCCTCCGTTGAAAGACCCCCGGCGAAGCTGAAACTTAGTCCAGATCGATTCAACTTGTTATACTCAGCTGGCTCTTGTATCACGGCGCCCGGTTTGCTTTTGGCTAATTCAAGAGACTGAATAATTACTTCTTCGCGAGTGGCTGCAAAAACCTCCATGATCCGCGCACCCGGTTTCGCGATGTTCTTACAAAGGACCTCGGTAAATAGCCCATCATTCGCTTTCTCACCGACATCAGCGGAATAAGAGATTAACATTCCGGCTGGAGGTTTGACCCAAGCGAGACCACCCGTGTTGCCAAAACTACGAGTTGTTCTTTGGTCAGGAAGGGTCACTTGCAAAGGATTGTCCCGACACGCATCTAGAATCACGATCCTTACTGCGGCCTTGGTTGCCTCCATGTCGTCGAGTAGATCCTGCAACTGGATTGCCCTCCTTGCCATGATCCGCTTCGTTCGATCAATTCCCTCACCCATCCCACCGACGTCAATATCACGAGGCAACAAATAGTTCGTACCGTGATACTCGATTCCATGTCCGGCAAAATAAACCAATGCACATTCGGCGTCCTTTGCGGCTTTCACAAAATTTTCAACCGCAATGGAAGCTTCATCGTAATCGGCATTCTCCACCAATGTTACCTTGAACGGTTTATCCAGTCCTTCCAAGCTCGTCTTAACCCTTCTTGCATCAGAAACGGCTACTGACAATTGCGCATTTACTCCAAGCTTGTCGTAACGGTCAATTCCAATCGCCATTGCGATGCGATCTTGTCCACCGCTTGGTTTCACAGCAGCCAGAACAAGGGCCGCTGTCCATATCATGAGGTAGCTACGTTTCGTAAGGTCCATGTTAGTGTTCTGCGTTATTCTTTCTCTCTCCAAAGGTCTACTAACGACCTCCGCGTAATCCTTTCCGATGCTCAAGGTATGAATCGGCAATTTCTCCAAGAAAAGTATTCAGGTGGTTGTTAGCCGACTTCAGCCTGACTACGTCCCGCTTTTTCTCAAAGGCTTGTAGTTGTTTCAAAACCTTGCTTCCGTCTACATTGACAGTTCGTAATGCCCCTGCCTGTCCGATTATTTTTACGCTAGGCTCCACTCCTATTCGTCCGGTTTCTGCGAGATCGCGCGAGAATCGAATGACGTCAAGATTAATGCCCTGCATGTAGGGATACTCTCCTGACCGGTCATAAACAAGGGTGACGGAAATTGCAGGATATCGCTGCATGAAATTCGCCCAGGAAACAGCCATGACCGATTTTTTCTCCAACTTGTCCTCCTTTGAGAACGCATTGTTGACCATACCATCTGAGACAGTCCATGATTGCAGTGCGCCACTTCGAAGCTCAGGAAAAGTCTCTTCGCCTTCAAGTAAGGCCTTGTGCAGCGCACGATCCACTCTTCCCGCGCCTGAAAAACTGTGAAAATGGCAACGGCGTTCTCCTGGAAAATATTTGCAGAGGGCGAGGTAGAGAACCTGAATTTCGATAGCCAAACCATTGGCCCTGAAATCCGATTGGGAAGTCCGGTAGAGCGAATGCCAATCTTGTTTCGAAGACTTCGCTTGGACCACGACAAGGCCTTCACCAACCTTGGAAAGCTCTTGGTGCAATCTCCAGAGGTCAGCCTCGATCGGGGTTGCGGATTTTCCGGCTTTGGTCGTTGTATCGTAGTAAGAAGGGGTATCGCCATGAAAGAGGAAGAGAAAGTCATTCACTCCTGAAGGATTCCCTAGCAATGAAAACCGAACAGAAGAGAATAAAGAGGATTCAGCCAAAGGCCCAACAAAACGGATCTCCCTGGTCTTGGGAGACTGAAGAGGCGGCGCGATTGCCTCAATAAATTTGGCTTCGGTCCTTTCCAGAACAAAGGCCTCCCTCTCAGCGAAGATGTGTTCCGTAAGAGAACAAAATATAAGATTTGCAGAGATCAAAAGGCTGGGAAGGCGGCAAACATTTGGATGCAGGTTCATAAGAGGCGTTCATTTTGGGGAAGCATTCGGTCTCCTTATTTGATTGAATATTTATTCAAGATTTCGAATCAAGGTTAAAGAATATGTCCAAATCATGGATTCTTCAGCATCCGGATCGATTTCAGAGTGTCGAATTACTCGGCTGATGTCTAGAGGCAAGTGCAAACGCTTTACGGAAGAGCAAAGGATTAGAGGGTCTCATCAGCACCATGAGAAACTTGAGGTATTGCCTTCAGGTTTTGTCAGGTCGAATGGCACTGAATACGCTACTAAGAGCGCAACATGAAAACCGGAACACACCCAGTATTATTTGGTATTGCTCTTTTTTGCCTTCTATCAGGAATCCTTCCTGTAGGCTTCGCAGGCCCTGCTGACAAAGAACCTCTTATCCTCAATGACAAGCAGCCCTCCCTGATCAAGCCGACTCTCGACACTCGAGTGCGCTATGAGTTTGGGGATCAGGATGGGCTCGAAGCTTCCCATGCCGGAACGATTCGAAACCGCTTTGGACTTCTGACTCGTGAGATCAACGGATTTCAAGGATTCGTTGAATACGAGGGAACCCACACTGTCGACCGTCAAAGCTATCGCGCCGCCAGCGTCCACGGACCGGCGAACAAAACGATCATTGCCGATCCGGAATCCAATGAGTTGAATCAGGCCTGGATTTCCTATACCTCTCCCGATGACATCTGGGGAGTCAAAGTGGGACGGCAAGGAATTAATATCGACAACCAACGCTATGTTGGCACTGTGGCCTGGCGCCAGAACATGCAAACCTTCGACGCTGCCGGTGTCACCTGGAGTCCAAGTGATGATGTCGAAGTTTACTACGGGTATATCTGGCAGGTAAACCGGATTTTCGGTTCCGATGCTTTTGCCCCGGTTCACACAGATTTCAAAGGTGGTAGCCACCTCGTAAACGCCAAGTTCAAAAACACTCCCCTCGGGACACTCACAACTTACGTCTACTCTTTTGATCTGCACAATCTGGCCGGCGACGCCAACAGCAACACCAGTTTCGGCGCCACCCTCGCAGGACCTCTTTTCGCAACCGGGCTCAGCTACTATGCCGAGTTGGCTCACCAGATTAACGCTTACGACAACCCGATTGACTACAATGCCAACTATGCTCATGCAAGTATATCCGGTGACGTAGTCGACGGCGTAAAAGGAACGATCGGGGTCGAATATCTGGGTTCTGACAATGGAGTCGGATACAAATTCCCATTGGGAACGAATCACAAGTTCAATGGCTTTGCCGATCGGTTTCTCAACACACCTGCCGGAGGTCTCACCGACTTTTACGTTTCCGCTGCGACGAAGCTCGACTGCGGAGCCAAGCTTGCCGCCTTCTATCATTACTTTGAAGACGACGGGCTTGACACGGGGCTAGGTCAGGAAGTTGACCTGGTTATTTCCAAAGATCTCGGGCGCGGCTTTTCCATACTCGGCAAGGGCGCCTACTTCTGGGGCCAAAGTGGACTTCCCGATACAGCAAGAGCCTCAGTGGAGATCGGTTTCAAATACTGACAACACCCGCCAGCCCGTTTCGCACAATCCCGATTCAACAGAGTTTCGTGTTCCATCCAACTCTGTTGAATCCGGAGAATCGGCAATCCTAGTCGACTCCTTTATCCAGCAACCGGTTCGTCCGCTGGATCAGGGTATCAATGACATTCTTGCAGATACCGGCAAATACATCCTCGATCGCTTGCTTCTCGTGTCGTGAGTCCCGGTGAATGGCCCAATGGCGCTCCCTAATTTTCCAGGGAAGCGGTCGAAACAAAAGGGAGCCGCTCGCCAGTTCCGCTTCGGCAACCCATGGAGAAAGCAGGCCCACTCCCATTCCAATTTTCGCCATTTCCTTAATGGCCGCCATACTGCCGACCTGCAGCGCAGTTTTCAAATTCACGCCATTCTCCCGCGACTGCTGCTCCAGAATCCGGAAAGTCTCACTGTTCTGGCTGTAGAAAATAAAACTCTCCAGCGCGAGATCTTCCGACTGAATCTTCTTCATTTTCGCGAAAGGATGCATCGGCGAAAGCGCCATCTGGATCTGATCCTGGAAAAGCCGCTCCGGCTTCAGCTTGTCTGAATAGGCGTTTTCCAGTGCAACGGCCACATCGATGTCGCCGGTTTCCAACTTCTGCATCAAGTCACGGGAATCGGCAGTCACGACAGTGATGTCAAAGTCAGGGAAACTTTCCCGCAACTCCCTGAGCACCGATGGAAGAACATACTGACTGATCGTAACCGTAGCACCGATTCTTAGCCGGCCATGGCCGGGGCGCCCTAACAAAGTGATTTCATCCTGAGCCCTTTCCATACGGGAAAGAATCCGGTCGGCGTGTTTCAAAAGAACCTCACCTGAAGGAGTCAAACACACAGATTTTCCAAGACGTTCAAAGAGACTTACCTCCAGAGCATTCTCCAATGCCTTGATCGAATGACTAACGGCAGACTGCGTTAAATTCAGATTTTTCGCCGCAGCAGTAAAACTCCCCTGGCGGGCAAGCTCTTGAAAGGCACGTAGTTGTCGACTGTCTAATAGTTCCATAATCGGGATGTATGAACGCTCTTAATGATTTGGATGAATTCATTGAAAGCAGTTTATGGGCCAATTCTCACGACTTGGCATGGATTGGGCTTTTACCGGAAGCGTGAAAAACAATTCCAAAAAACTTCGTATTGGCTTCGTGCCTCTCGTGGACTGCGCGCCGATCGCACTCGCACAGGAACTTGGCCTGTTTAAAAAGCGTGGCTTGAACGTGGATCTGCGTCGTGAACCGGGTTGGGCCTCGATTCGCGACAAGATGGCCTACGGTGAATTGGAGGCGGCGCATGCACCTGTCGGCTTGTGCTTTGCCTTGAGCTGGGGGCTGGGAGTCCTCCGGAAACCCTGCGTCACCGGATACCTGATCAATTCAAACGGGGATGCCATCACCGTTTCCAAAGAACTCAGCGAAGCAGGAGTATCCAACGCTGAATCTCTGGCCTCGGAGATCAAGACAAAACAAAGGGACAGGCCCCTCTGTTTCGGAGTGCCTCATCTCTTCAGTACTCACCATTTCCTACTGCTGCAGTGGCTTCGCCCTTTTGGAATCGTTCCCGGTCCGGACATCCAAATCATGGTGCTTCCCCCTTCCCTGATGGCGTCCTGCCTCGCATCCGGAAACATTGACGGTTACTGCGTCGGGGAGCCCTTCAATTCATTGGCAGTAGAAGAGGGAGCAGGAGTCATTCTTGCGGAGTCAGCCAATCTCAGCCCGATGCATCCGGAGAAAGCATTAATCGTGAGCGAATCGTTTGAAAGAGACAATCACGAGATCCATCTCCTCATGATTCAGGCGATCAAGGAAGCTGCCATTCTTTGCGAAACAGTGGACGGTCGAAAACGTGCTGCAAAGATACTTTCCAGCCCGGAATACCTCGGCATCACGTCCAATCTCATCGAATCGAGTCTCTTCTGTGCCAAAGGAAAGAGCAAAGTCGAATTCACCAACGAGAACTTTCACGTTTTTCATCATCCCGACGTCAACTGTCCGGATTCAGAGAAGGCCAATTGGACCATTAACCAAATGCGTCTCGCCGGACTTCTGGACGAAATCGACGGCCGCAAACTGCCACGCCCCGGAGCCATTTTCCGGAAAGACATTTATGAAGAAGCGATCGATCAAACGGTAATCCGCGCCATCGCCTAACTATCAAAGCAACAATCCAACCAGGTAAAACACAATGAAAGTAAAACGACCCTTACAAAACATCATCACGGGACTTCTCCTCGCGATCACTATCCCTACCAGCGCTGACTTGCTCGACGTCGAGAAAGACACGCTGAAGTTTGGATTCATCAAGTTAACCGATTGCGCTCCAATCGTAATCGCCAAGGAAAAAGGATTCTTCGATGACGAGGGCCTCAGCGTCACTGTTGAAGCTCAGGGGAACTGGAAGGAGCTCCTGAACCGTGTCATCACCGGCGATCTGGATGGCGCCCACATGCTTGCGGGGCAACCTATTGGAGCCACTGTTGGATTCGGAACCCAGGCGGACATTGTCACTGCCTACAACCTGGATTACAACGGGAACGGAATCACTGTGTCCAACGAAATCTGGAAGCAGATGAAACCATCAGTTCCTAAAGGCCCGGACGGAAAACCAATCCATCCGATCACCGCTGACAGCCTGAAGCCAATCGTCGACAGGGCAGTTGCGGCCAGCAACAAACTGAAAATGGGAATGGTGTTTCCTGTTTCCACTCATAACTATGAGATCCGCTACTGGCTGGCCTCCGCAGGTATCAAGCCGGGCTTTTACTTCGACCCTTCTACCGGTCAGGTTGACGTCCCCGGTTTCCTCAACGGCGATGTCGAGCTTTCTGTAACTCCTCCGCCACAAATGCCCCAGACCCTGGAGCAGGGAACAATCGTTGGCTACTGCGTCGGCGAACCGTGGAACCAGCAGGCAGTTGCGAAGGGAATTGGAGTGCCGGTAACCACGAACTACGACGTGTGGAAAAACAATCCCGAAAAGGTCTTCGGAGTTTCCAAAGAGTGGGCCGATGCAAATCCAAATACATGGATTGCGGTGACGAAAGCTTTGATCCGTGCAGGCCACTGGCTCGATGCGTCTCCGGAAAACCGGGTGGAGGCAGCGAAGATCTTGTCTCAACCGAACTATGTCGGCGCACCCTTCGACGTTATTAGCAGCAGCATGACGGGAACCTTTGAGTTTGAAAAAGGCGACAAGCGCGAGATGCCGGACTTCAACGTCTTCTTCCGCTACAACGCCAGCTATCCCTACTACAGCGACTGCGTCTGGTTCCTGACACAAATGGTTCGTTGGGGCCAGATTCCGGAACAGCAAACTGACAGTTTCTTCGAGTCCATGGCGAAGAAAATCTATCATCCGGATGTCTATCTCAGTGCCGTCGAAGAGCTAATCGATGACGGCGAATTCACCGAAGAGGATTTCGCAGAGGCATTCGCAGCCAAAGAAAGCGGAGGCTACAAACCGCCCACTACCGATTTCATTGACGGAAAATCCTACGACGGCACAAGACCGAATGAATACATCAAGTCCTTTGAGATCGGTCTGAAATAGCCACTCTCAAGACCGAACAAGCAATCAAGGATATGAACGAAGCAGTTATCGACAGCCCGGCGAATACGCCGGAAACAGATTCGGGGGAGGGGAAAAGACGCTTCGTCTACAATCCCAACCGCGTCGCTCACACTCTGAACAAGCTGGGCCTGGGGTATTTTTCGCCCTTTGCCCGACTTATCGGAAAAGACGAGCCCGCCAAACAGGTTCGGGAGATCGCCAACAACACGATTCTTCCAATCCTGGCCTTCTCCGTTTTCATCGGGTTCTGGGCAGTGACAGCACGGCTCGTAAAAACTGACAGCGTTCAGATTCCGACTCCTCACCAATCCTGGTATGCTTTGACCGGGGTAGCGATCCCGGGATTGTCCCATCCGTTTCCCGAAAGCATCGAAGGATTGGAGGCTCCCTACTTTGTCGAGAATGAGGGACTCGACCCGAAGTCGATCAATGGGTTCTCTGTTGCCGAAGAAGTTTCCGAAGGAAAATACATCGAGTCGCAACAGGAGCGCGTCGACAAGTATCTCGACCGCGCAAGAGAGGCGGAAGCCGAAGGGGATTCAGCCAAAGCAGAGAAATACCGCGAGAATGCAGAAATGTTTGCCTCGAAATCCTATCAGGCGAACAAAACATTCTACGATCAGATCTGGATTTCCCTTCTTACGATTCTGATCGGGTTCTCGATCGCAACTCTAGTCGCCGTCCCGCTTGGAGTCCTCTGCGGAATCTCTCCAAAATTCAACACGGCCGTGAATCCACTGATTCAGCTTTTCAAGCCGGTCAGTCCACTCGCCTGGTTCCCCATCGTCTTCGTTCTGACGACCTGGGGAATCGACACTCCGCCAAGCGATTCCATCTGGCAACGCGCCCTGTGGACATCGGCTGGCGTAGTGATGCTCTGTTCCCTCTGGCCGACGTTGATCAACACCGCAGTCGGTGTGGCATCCGTTGACCAGGATCACCTCAATGTGGCAAAAGTGCTGAAACTCGGCTGGTTCAAACGAATCTGGAAAATCGTACTGCCTGCCTCACTTCCTATGATCTTTACCGGCCTCCGCCTTTCCATCGGGGTTGGCTGGATGGTCCTGATCGCCGCTGACATGATGGCGCAAAACCAGGGTCTCGGGAAGTTCGTTTGGGATATGTATCAGAACGGCGACACCATGAGCACCGCTCAGATCATCGTCGCGGTCTTTGTGATCGGAGCCGTCGGATTCTTTCTCGATCGAATCATGCTGGTCTTCCAACGCCTCGTAACATTCGAAGAGCAGAACGTGTAAGACTTCCACCTATAGAAAAAAATTACAATGGCCTATATTGAATTGAACAATGTGTCGGTAGGGTTTGGCTCGGGAACAAACCGGACCGAGGTGCTAAGCAATATCAACTTACACATCGAAAAGGGAGAGTTCGTCGCTGTCCTCGGTTACTCCGGCACGGGGAAATCAACCCTGATGAACCTTATTGCCGGACTCGTTTTTCCAGACAAGGGAGAAGTAATCGTCGATGGGAAAAAAGTGGAAGGCCCCGGACCGGAACGTGGCCTCGTTTTCCAGAACTACTCTCTCCTCCCGTGGTTTGACGTCTATAAAAATATCGGGCTCGCCGTCGATGAAGTCTTTTCCAACGCCAGTGCAGAGGAAAAGAAAGAACGGATCGAGACCGCGATCGATCGCGTCAACCTGAGCAACGCCACCCACAAGAAACCGGGAGAGCTCTCCGGAGGCATGCGGCAACGAAATTCTGTGGCCCGCACCCTTTCGATGAATCCATCCGTCCTGCTACTGGATGAACCGCTTTCGGCTCTCGACGCACTGACTCGCAGTGTCATTCAGGATCAGATTCTCGGGATCTGGAAAGAACTGGATCAAACGATTGTATTGATCACGAACGATGTGGATGAAGGGCTTTACATGGCGGATCGCGTTATCCCACTCAGCGTCGGCCCCCCGTCCACTCTTGGACCGGAAACCCTGGTGGAAAAACATCGTCCCCGCGATCGGAGAGCGATCACAACAGGTCCTGAGTACCAGGGATTGAGAAGTGGAGTGATTGATTTCCTTCTTACCGAGAAAGAACGGGAACGCTCCGAATCTCATTCCCGTCCTGTCACTTTGCCAAATATTAAGCCTCTCGATATCAGTCGGCACCGCCCGAGTTGGTTCGTAGGACTTCGCCCGAAGAAGAAACGTAACATTTCCATTGCCTGAACGATGTCAGCCTATTTTGAAGCAATTAATCTGGGGAAAACTTACAAGACCCCGACCGGCGACGCTGTGATCGTCCTGTCTCTTATACACATCTGACGCT
>CAJXQE010000274.1 GCA_913058215.1 uncultured Verrucomicrobiales bacterium | reverse complement strand
GAGATCAGCCTCGGTCTCGTGGGCTCGGAGATGTGTATAAGAGACAGGTGTTTTCACTTCCCACAAGCCCAGGTTCCAACTAAAAGCAAAATCTTCAGTGAACCAGGAACGCTGAGGTTTGTATCTCTTCACAGGGAGACGCGGGCTGTCCGGGTTGGCAGTATCAGCCGGGAAACTCGGGAAGATGCTCTCCTCAACCCCGGGAACTCGACTCGAAGATCCCCGCGTCGCGACCAGCTCCTTGTTGGTTTTCTTTTCCAACACGCGAACTCTGCCGTGTTCTACTTCGAGTACATCTTCGATAATGGTAGTCGCCAAACGGTAGCGGGTACCCAACACCGTTACTGTTGAGTTCGAGGTGTCCATGATCATTTCCTTTCCTTCAGGCTGGCGCTTCATATCGGCGAGCAGGGAGCCGTGCTCGAGGAACACTTTCTTGCTCTTGCCGGATTCGAGCCGCAAAGCTGAGCCTTCTTCCAGAGTTAAGAGGCTGCCGTCTGGATAACGCAACACGACGGCAGCGTCCGTCCCTGCCACAATCAAACCAGGAGGCTCACAGCGGTCGCCGATGCTCAACTTCTCCTCCCCGAACCGTGCCCAGCCTTCGACGAGGACTAGGCTCGCCGGGTCGGGATTTTCTCCAGCGGAGAACAAGGAATAGAAAAGGGTGCCTAAACCCAGGACCAGTGTCGCCACCATTGCCAGGGGTCTCCAGTTAAAAGAAGGACGCTCCGAAACCGGTGACATCGGCAGAATGTTGGCTCCTTCTTCCCCACAGAGCACTTGAGATAACTCAGAGATCAGATTCGCCGACTCAAGAAACTGAACACGGAGTTCCTCATTGTCCGAGAGAGCCCGGTCGAGTTTTTTCAGCATCTCCGGGGAAGCGGTTCCCTCGAAATAGGCGTCGATTGAATGTTGAAAGTCTTCCTTGTTCATTGGGCCCCCATCGTTTTTCGCTCCACGCATTCGCGAAGGAGTTTTCGAGTACGCGAAAGCATCATGTCTACTGCTTCCGCTGAACGGTTGATCAGTTCGCCGATTTCTTTGGATCGACGTCCTTCGCTATATTTCATTTCCACCACTTTGCGGGCCCGCTCGGCCAGCTCGCTCACACAATCTAAAAGGAAGACGTGTCTGGCGGAAAAGTGATCCTGCAAACTGCTGCTGGTATCGGCCAGTTTGTCGAGCGTATCTTCACAGAGGACTTCCCGGGAGCGGGCCTTGCTTTGCCGCCATTTCAGCACTTCGAGCCGGGCAATCCCGAACGTCCATGCCTTGAAGGGGCGGGCGTCATCATACTGATCCAGTTTTTTCCAAAGAACATGCCACACCGCCTGACAGAGATCGTCTGTCTCATGAAGATTCCCCGTCGCAGCCAGCAAATATGCCCGCAAGGGTCGTTGAATCTCCATGTAGTTTTCCAGAAATTGCTCGCGTTCCATTGTTGCTTTGGGCGTAGTCTGCACATGAAAAAGAGATTCGCCCATAACTGTAATCCTCGCCAACTGACGAAATCCTAACAGGAAAAAGTGAAATTCTTCCGGGATCGTAAAAATCCGGGTGAGAGTGAACATTGAGGATCAGCAGCCGGATGATTCAAAGCAATCCATGATTTCAATCGGGGTGTTTTGAAATTGCTCTCTTCCTCTCGTTCCTTCACGATGAGGTGTCTGAATCATGACCGAACCAGAAAAATCCAATTCCCTTGTCGAGCTGATCCCCGCTTTTGAGAACCCGTGGATCTTCTCCGGTGCCATTCTCGCCGCCGGGATTGTCTTTCACCTGATTCTAAAGCTTGTCATCTTTCCAATTCTGCAAAAGGCCGCCGATAAAACGGAGAATGATCTCGACGACCGGATCATCATGTTTGTGCGGCGCTTCTTTGCCATTGTCCTCTGGTTTCTGATTTTTATCTTTGCTCTGAAAGCACATGGAATCGAAGTCACTGCCGCTCTTGCTTCGGCAGGGATCGTCGGAATCGCTGTTGGATTGGCCGCCAAAGAAACCTTGGCCGATATTCTCTCCGGAATTTTTATCATCAGTGATCAACCTGTCCGGATCGGAGATCGAGTGAAGCTCGAAAGAATCGGGGCCCACTGGGGAGGATGGGGGGACGTCGTCGATATCGGTCTGCGCCGCACGAAGATTCGCAACCCCGATGGCGTGGTTGTGAATTATCCTAATTCCATTCTTGCCACCTCGGTGATTACAAATTTCTCCGACATCCGTGATCAACCGATCAGGGTTCGAGTGAGGTTTCAGGTCAGTTACAATGAAGACATCGATCAGGTAATGAGTCTGGCCGAAACAGCGATCAACGAAGCCGAAGGAACTATCGCGGGAACTGCGGAAATTGTTATTCGTTCCCTTTGGGATGAAGAAGGTGGTGCTCTTGGGGCGGGAGTTTTGCTGGAAGGCCGTTATAAAATTGAAGACATCAAAGAGCGGACTCGAATCCGATCAAGAATTCTTGCGCAGTTATTGAAAACGTTTCAGGAAAATGAGATCGAATTTGGGCACGCCATTTTTGAAGTGGCCGGGAATCGCGGAGAATAGGCGTGAGTTTGATCTGATCCTCGATAGATACGTCAACCCCGTCTCACAAAGTCTTTTCCACCTCTTCGACCAGCCTGGTGCTGCTTCGGTCAAGAAGATCAAAAGGGATCGTCTCGAATGTTTCGCGGGCCTCTTTCATCTTCCCGGCACCCCGATAGATGATGGTTCTCTCAATTAAATATATCCCGAGCCGATTGCCCTGATGATTGTGCAAGGTTAATCCGATCTCGATCTGATCGAGCGCCTTGTCGAAATGGCCGGCATCCCGATAGATCCTCGCCAGATCGACATAGGCCATTCCCTGACGGACGTGGGCGCTTACCATTTTCTCCCGATGCGCAAAAAGCTCGTCAGGCGATAAGCACTTCAGCTTGAGCAGTTGCTCAAAGGTTCTGTTGTTGAATGGTTGAATCCGACGGAAAAAAGGATGTGCCAAAAACTTTTCCACCAATGTTAGTCGAGGTTCATCATTCAGCGTATTCGGGTCTGCCTGAAAAGGGTTCACACGCTTTTGAAGTTGAATAAGAAAACGGTTTCGATCTTTCAGAGCATAGAAATAGAGATCCTGTTTTTCGGGAGGCAATCCTTGAAACCAGGCAAATACCTGATCTCCACGATCCTGCTCGATGGCCTGTAAGGCATGTGCCGGAGCCAGTTTGTTAAAGCTGCCGATCTCCCGGATTCCTTCAGGATGCGTTCGTTGGATGAGCGATTCGTAAACCGCGCTCCACCTTCTTGCCGTGAGTCCGGCCTGTTCAGCGATCCGAAGATCTTCCACCACAGCCACTAGATTTCTCCGTTGCACTGTTACCCATTGCTGAGGAAGTCCGGGCTGGTTCAAAGAATCCCAAAGCGGCCAGAAAGCCAGCTCGTCTCCCTGTTTGAACTTCTCAAGAACACCGGGAAGTTGCTCTTGGACCTGATCCTGAAATTCTGTGTTCGATTGGCGGGGCGGCCCGCCCTTGTTGGGGGCCGCATGGGAGGATGGAGCCTTGGTCAGTGCCAGCAGAACCAAAAGTGCAGAGAACACCGACAAGAATAGAGGCTGGCCTCTCTTCATGGCGAGTCTCTCGACATCCCTTTTTACCGCCTCCTTCATGGTTTCGAAATCCCTATGAGTATTGAGATTCGAGAGGCCATTGGCAACTCAAATCGGGGCAAGAGCCAACCCGGCCATCTCGAAAATCCGTTTAGGGAACGGGATGGTCACGATTAAGGTCACGAATAGAACGCCTCGGCAGATGTGTCAGAGAGCGATCCACCATCCGCGACATTATTGAGGGGAAATGGGGTCTAAGGCTTCAGGGCCAGGGGCATTTCCACCGGTTTGACTTCCCCACGCGCGTTGATTGGAATGAACAGTGTTTCCTTGCCTTCATTTTCTCCGATTCGCCAAGTGTGCATCCCACTTTCGTTGGGTGCGACAATATTGATGAGTTCGGCGTCGCCTGCCAATTTCAGTGTGAGTGTTTTTCCTGAAATCGTTCCAGTGAACTTCACCGATGCGCTCATTCCCTCTCCGTATTCCTGGCTGCTCAGGGTTCCGGATACATCATCCCCCGAAACAAGGAGTGTCACGGAATGCACATATTTCAGCGAAGGAAGCTCGTAGGTCTTCTCGCCGTCCTTAGCGGAGGCGAAGTCCATGCTGGCCGCGATCCAAATGATTGCTGAGAGAATCCCGGCGCTGAGAGAAGAAGAAGTAATCGTTTTCATGTTGGTTTCTAAAGATGAGTGCGTCGTTAGACGGGGGAGCCGACCACAATAATTCAACTATTTTTCTATGGCAAAGCTAGCATGGGGAGGGAGGCTCACTTCGAAAACAGTGAATTCACGGCTCACTCCGGATCATGGCACCCGCCACGAATTTATCCGCTGAATCTCATCGATTCAACTCCAAGTCATCGATCCAGACTTCGGACTCTTCATCGGCCTGGCTCACGAATCCGATTCAGTCGAGTGAACTCCACTCCGGGTTGGGGAGGGGATCTGCGCCCTGGAACTATGCGGACTTAATCTTTATCAATCGAATTCGAAACCTTCGATCGGCCACGCCTCCAGTACCTCTTCGATGTCTTCCTGCTCCAGAGTCAGGTGGGCTTCCAGTTGGTCGGCGAGGGCCGCAACTGCTGCCCAGACCTCGTCCCGCTCGAAAAAGCTCATCAGATCGAAAATGAAACGACCTAGATGTTCGGATGCCGGTTTGGTCTTTGGAAGAAACTCAAGCACTCGCTCCGATGCGAGAGCCCAGTCATATTTCCATTCCTCAAGAAGCTCCGGAGAATCTTGATTCCCGTCGTGGATCATTTCTACGATTGGACCGGCCAGCGAAACTTGAATCTCCCGGATTGCGAGTTCTTTGTCCGTCCATGTATCCGAAGGCCAGATAACCCGAATTTCTCCGCTCCGGTCGGGCAGGGTCTCGTCGTCCTCGTCCGGCTCTATCGTGAGAAGGTCGATTCTTCCATTGAGAAGCATCGCCATGATCGCATGTCCGGATTCGTGATAGGCGCTTCTGGTTTCAACACAATCTCTCATAAAGTCCGGGAAGACTACGCGGGAAATCGCGACAGGGTCGAATGGCAGAGATGCGGCGTCGGCGAAGGCATCGGCTCGGGTTTTCAGCACCAATCCTAATCAACAGCCTCCTAAAGGACGGATCCCTTTCGAGATTGAGAGAGAAGAAAGCACTTTTGGCGCACTTCGGAAGTATCAAACGTGGTCGAAAAGCCCTCGGCGGACCTTAAATCAAATCCCAAAGCTCGTTATTGAGGGGATGCCCTTTTATGGGGTATTTGAGACCCCGAAATGTATTCCCGGTATGACCTAACGCTTCTGCTTTAAGGTGTCCGCGAATATCATCAGGAGCAGGCCGACAGTAGTTATCG
Source organism: uncultured Verrucomicrobiales bacterium (assembly GCA_913058215.1). Taxonomy (GTDB): domain Bacteria; phylum Verrucomicrobiota; class Verrucomicrobiia; order Verrucomicrobiales; family DEV007; genus Arctic95D-9. Next base: position 5,347 of record CAJXQE010000274.1, on the reverse strand, counting down.
AGCCGAAGAGAAATAGGATGTAGACAAGGTCGGGATTCATAATAAATTCGTGTGATTGTGCGCCAATTATACATGCAAGGGCACACTGCGCATCCGGTTTCACTCCCTAAAATTCGGCTCCTGTGGCTTCCAGGCTTCAAACAAGCAGGCGATTTATCACTGGATCAGAGCAAACGGTCACAGTACTGTTCTCGTCTACCCGGTATGTCCCTCAAACTTTTCATACTCGCTCCTACAATTGTCATTCTGAATTCCTGTTCGGAACCGCCCGAACTTGATCCAGCTGACGGAAAAACACCGGCTTCTTCGCTGGAATCTGTTTCAGCAGATCCTGCCTCTTCCCATTCGCTGCCACCAACTCAAAGTGATCGACCGAAAGGCATGGTCTTCATCCCTGCAGGGCCCTTCCATCGTGGCGGCGATGCCGGGGAAATGGGTGGGGACTCTGTCTCGCATCAATCGGCCTACCCCGTTCACGAAGTTCATGTGGACGCGTTCTGGATCGACGAGACAGAAGTCACCAATCGTCAGTTCATGGAGTTTGTCGAAGCGACCGGCTACAAGACATTCGCGGATCGACCGCTTCCGCCCGATAGAGCAAGGGAACTCCGGGAGGATACGGAAAGGCATCTGGCCCGGCTCGAATTGTTCGCCAGTCAGGCGACCGGAGAGAAGCAGGGACAAATCCTTGCTGCAATGGAACAGCTTCGGGAGGATTTGAAGTCCGCTCCTCTCGAGGGATCCGTGATTTTCTCCACCCCCGAAGGGGAACTCGAAGATCCGGAAGGTCTTTCACAATGGTGGGGCTGGGAGCCGGAGGCGAACTGGCGAACGCCGGGAGGCCCGGGCACGACCCTGGAAGGACTCGAGGACCATCCGGTTGTCAATGTAACCCACAAGGATGCAGCCGCGTTTGCGAAATGGGCGGGAAAGCGACTCCCCACTGAAGCCGAATGGGAAAAAGCAGCGCGGGGAGGGCTGGACCGCAAGCCCTACGTCTGGGGAAGCGAAAAAAACCCCGATGGGAAAGACTCCTGGATGGCAAACATCTGGCAGGGCGAATGGCCCCACAAAAATTCGGAAGCGGATGGCTTTTTCGCCACAGCGCCGGTGAAGAGCTTTCCGCCCAACGGCTACGGCCTCTACGATGCCTCGGGGAATGTCTGGGAGATCGTGGCGGATTTGTATCATCCGCGCTCCTATGAGCTTCCATCCGCAACCGTCCCGAACTCCACCGGACCCACGCCCGGGGAAGCGAACGATCCCGAAACGGATGTGATCTACCGGGTTACCAAAGGCGGATCTTTCCTTTGTTCGGACGTCTGGTGCAAAGGGTATCAACCGGGGTCGCGGGATGGCATTGACGACGACTCGCCCTCGAACCATACGGGGTTTCGTTGTGCAATGGATGTTCGGAATTCAGAAGATTGAAGATTTGGTAGTTTACCCCTGAGCTGCCATTCCCCCGGATACTTGGGATAGTGCTTTGCCTGGTCGTAAAGGCCGAGGGATAAGGTCTGATCCCATAGACCTAACAGCTTAGTAACGAACTTGGGAGGCGGTTGCAAAGCTCTTCAGTCCGTTTATCATTTCTCAATGAAGATCGAATGTCCCGATAAGTCCTGCGGCCATTCCAGCGAAGTAAGTGACGACTTGGCAACTCAGCCTGTGGCCTGCCCGAAGTGCGGATGTATCATCCGAAACACCGAAGAAGTCGGCAAGGCAGGTTTTGCGGAAATTTCCGGAGTTCAGAACAGGGCGGCGCAGTTGTTTCTAGGTGGCTTTTGTGTTCTCATCTTGTTCTTCATTGGCCTGGCGTGGTTCGCTCTGATCAAGTCGCTGATTGACATGGAATACCGGTCTTTCGATATGTTGAGTGCCGAACAGATTTGTAGTTTTGTGTTCTTACCTCTTGTCACCGGCGTGATCTGTTTTGCCGTGGTGAACATTCGATTCAAGGCCCTCGGGCTCTCTTTCGGGACGACGGGACCCAATGCGGAATCTCGCGTTGGAGACAGGAATTCGAACACGATTGAAGAGCGTGTATCGGGCTGGGTTACTCTGATAGCAGAATCTTTGGGAGCGTTTGGCGGTCTGCTTGGATTGCCTGTGTTTGTTTACCTTGTTGCCGACCTGCATAATTACTACGGAAGCGATTCGAAACTAATTATCGCTTCCGTCGTTCTCGTGGTCGGGATGCTTATCATAGCAATCGTGCGAAAGGCAGTTGGATGTCTCTCCACAGTTTTCATCTTTCTTGCGGTGGCGGGTGTCGTTTCGTATCTGGGGCTGAAAGTAGATAGTCAGATGGAAGTAGGGCTTGTCCTCCTGCTTTGCGGTGCTTGCCTCGTTGGAGGAAATCTATTGTTTGCTGCGCTTGGAGTGATTCTGGGTACAGGGTGCGCAATGGGGCCCATGCTTGTAGGCAGAAAGTTTGTGACCGCTAAGGCGAAGCCCTACAATTTTTTTCTCGGTCTGCTCCACTCTGTGGTCCTGCTTTTCGCAGCGCCAATTATTGCTGTAGCGATCGCATTCAAGCGAGACCCCAAGGCTCCTGAAAGCACAAAAAAAGATGAGCTTGCCGAAGAGAAGGAACCTTGAGACTCCCGATTAAATCGGTATGAGCGTATTACCGTTTCGGCCTCTCCCCGGAATATAGTCGGATGTCGACATCCGGACTATTCTGTTCAGCGGTTTAGGGATCGAGTTGGCCATTGTCCGAATCCCCCTCTTATGCAGATCAAGGCCGGGACGTCACCTTGATTACTTTGGGCATCTATTGATTCACCAATGAACTTCGCCCCGAACAAATTTCCGCGACCAAAGATTGGAAGAGAGGTCGCAGTTGCATTGCGCCAGCGACGGACAAATGATTGTCATCCGAGTAAAGCGCTCTGCCTTCCGATGCCGCCAGACAGAGGTCTCCACCCATACTAAAATAAGGAACCGGGTTCAAATAAGTAACAGGCTGTGAAGCACCCACATTAGAAAAAATATTCCGAATTTCCTTTGTCTGATTAAGATGGTGATCAAGGGGGATTCCCACCAATGAAGGATCCTTCCCCCCTAGAACAGCGTCCATCAGCATATTCGGAACCATTCCATCCTGTTGAGGAACCTCCTCCAATACCCAGACGCGGCAGCTGGCCCCCTGAAGTCGTTTCAGAGTATCTCTAAATGCTTCTTCAAAAACTTTCTGCGAATGCTCCGAAGTGTGATCGTCGCCTTCGTCTAGCGATCCTCCCCGAAGCAGACTTCTGGCGATCGCATTGCGATCACGGGAGCGCGGATTGATGCAAGCCGACCATTTCCCGACCAGCAGGACATGCTTCACTTTTTTTTCGGCGGCAAACGCAAACATGGCTTCGTTGTAATCTCGAAAGTATGACTCCGGCTGCTCTGCTTTGTAGGTTTCGAGCAGGGGTATCGTCGAGTCCTGAGTAGCTGCATATGCCTGGACGAGATTTTCTTCACAAAGCAGCCGGACGACCGGAATGATCGAGGCGCAATGACTGTCTCCCCAGACCAGCAGCTCCGGCCCGGCATCTTCACTCTCTCCCATCGATAAAAGCGGGATTCCGTTCCGCTTCAGCAATTCGGCTTTCAGATTATGAGTGTCCTTTCGTCGCGGATCAATGTCATTTCTCCCCTCGGCATATTGCTGGAGTTCGGCCGGAAAACGGGAAGGCATTCCCCGATAGCTTGAGATCGCGATCCCCATTGCGAAAAGTAATCCCAATGCACCCACTGTCGCCTTGGCGAATGCCGGCGTTTCCCGAAAGAACTTTCGATAGCGAAAAGGCTTTTCGATATACTGCCAGGACAGGGTCGCAATAGCGAAGCTGGCCAAAAGCAAAAGCAAACGTGATGTAAGCGCGAGTTCGCCGGTGCCCATCGCCCGTTTGGCGAAAACAATCAAAGGCCAATGCCACAGGTAAAGCGAATAAGAAATCCAACCGATAAAGACCACTCGTTTGTCACTCAGAATGCTCGCGATAACTGGTTTCACCTTTCCTGATGATAGAATAATGAAAGCAGCCCCCAAACACGGAGGGATCGCCGCCGGGCCGGGAAATGGCGTTGTCGGAGTATAGAAAAACATCGGCCCCAGAATCAGAACGAGCCCTCCCCATCCGAAAATTTCCGCGAGCCGTCGGTTTTGAACTCCCGCGTTCATTCCCCCGAAACCAGCGAGAACGGCTCCCACCAACAACTCCCATGCTCGTGTCGGCAAAAGGTAAAAAGCGGCATCCGGAAAATGCTTCACTCCAAAACTGCTCACAACAAATGAGGCAATCATCAGCACCCAGAGAATTTTAAGGATCGACTTTGTCCCCTTTTTCCAAAGGAAAAGCAGAAGCAGCGGCAGGAAAATATAGAATTGCTCCTCGACCGCGAGGGACCAGGTATGAAGAAGTGGCTTCAACTCGCTTGGCGCGGAGAAGTATCCAGATGTTTGCCAGAAGTAAAAGTTGGAAAGAAATACCGTCTGGCTGGCTGCAGACTCCCCCAGTGCCAGGTAGTCGTGGGGGGAAAGAAGAATCCATCCAGCAACCAGGCTGGCAAGCATCACCGAAAGGGCGGCCGGAAGAATCCGTCGGGCGCGTCTCTCCCAGAAATCTTTCAAGCTGAAAGTGGCATCGTCAAGCCCTCGCAAGATCAAGCTCGTGATCAGGAAACCGGAAATCACGAAAAAAACATCGACTCCCACCCAACCTCCGGACATGCCGAGGCCAAAGTGAAACAAGACCACCGGAATGACGGCAACAGCCCTTAAGCCATCGATCTCCGGACGATGATTCGAAACTCCCATAAATTATGGTTATTACGATAATTCATAAATCAAGAGCTTCAAGCTCCGATCGCGTGAGCGTTGGGGACCTCAGGGAAAGCGCCTATTTCGATTCAAGAGGGGCAGCTTATCGATTCAACCCTGTTCTGACATGATTTCGTAGCGAAACAAGCGTGCTATGGACGGGGCATCCTGGCAGATACGAGCAGAAGAAAATACGGATTCCTCGCCCTGGCAGAATAACCCACGTCAGCGGGATATCAGACGGGAGGGAAAACGGATCTCCTCCGAGGCAGAGTGGGAAGATCTGGACCGCCAACTCTATGCTTGGGGAAGCGAGAAATTACCCGAAGGGGAAGACACCTGGATGGCAAACATCTGGCAGGGCGAATGGCCGCACAAAAATTCGGAAGCGGATGGATTTTTCGCCACAGCTCCGGTGAAGAGCTTTCCGCCCAACGGCTACGGCCTCTACGATACCTCGGGGAATGTCTGGGAGGTCGTGGCGGATTTGTATCATCCGCGCTCCTATGAGCTTCCATCCGCAACCGTCCC
>CAJXQE010000273.1 GCA_913058215.1 uncultured Verrucomicrobiales bacterium | reverse complement strand
TCTACACTATCCTCTTCGTCGGCAGCGTCAGATGTGTATAAGAGACAGAGCAAAAAGAGAAAGTGGGGCGAACTCCAGAGTTCAACTGATTGCCAGCCCACACATCAATGGCCCCGTCATGATCGGTTGGATATTTCCCACGATCGTGATCCCGACAGCCTGGTTGATTGGTGTTCCCCTCGAACATCTCCGGGCGGTTTTCGCTCATGAGCTTGGTCACGTGAAACGATTCGACTTCCCCGCCAATCTCCTGCAGCGAATTGTCGAGGCCTCACTATTCTTCAATCCGGCGGCTCATTGGCTCAGTCGAATCATTCGTGATGAGCGCGAGCACGCCTGCGATGACTTTGCTACCAGCTTAGTCTGCTGCGCCCGTGACTATTCCCGGGCATTGGTTTGGTTTGAATCGTTCCGCAGCAGCGCTCACAAAGCACCTGCTCTTGCTGCCGCCCTGGGAGGAAAAGATGATCTATCCTGCCGCATTCAGCGAGTCCTCCGATTGTCAGTCAGCAAATCAGGTAAAGCCAACCCACAGCTTCTTCTCACCATAACAGTTGGTATCATCTCTGCCCTCTCCCTGATTGTTCTGGCAGGAGGCACCACTCTCGTAGCAAAGGGAAGCATGCAACTGCAGGCGCCAATACCAGAGTCGAACCTCCTTGTATTCGTAGACCCACCTCCATATATCGAGGTTGATGAGCTTCCTTTCGAACAGGTTCTGAACGCACCAATCCAATGGGGCGCCCGTAAGCAGCCTCTCTTCACCTCGATTCCCATTATTAAAAAAGGAGACATACTGATCAACATTCGAAAACGCGCCCCCCGCCTCTTTCCGGAGATCCCCAATCATTACCTTCTCGAAAACAAACTTCCCTTTCTTGACTCGACCCTCCCCCGAAGGGACCTGGACAAGGACGGCTTCAATGTGCTTGAAGAGTATCAGGCAGGAACAAATCCACAGGACGACGAGTCGCATCCTGCCTATTCGAACAAACTAAAATTCCTCAAACGCCAGTCACAGGTTTATAGAATTGAATTTGTAGCCCGCCCCGATGAGCAGCGTTTTCAACTTCGTCGTCTACCCAGTTCGAAATGGCCCAAACGAAACAACTTCTACGTAAAGGTCGGTGAGACGACGGAAGACAAGCAAATCCGTGTCGATTCGTTAACGGAAAAAGTAGCGAAAACAACAGACGGAATCATTGTCGACGCCAGCGTTTTGACTATCACTTTTCTCCCTACCGGTAAAAAGCATCAGATTGTCCGAAATGTGACCGAAGAGATTCCCACCTATTTTGCGGAATTGCGTCTCGATCATCATAGTGGGAAATCCTTCTATGTGAAAGAAGGCGACGAGTTCGTCGTTCCGGGTGATCTGGAAAAATGGACGCTGAAATCGGTGGAAGAAGAAAAGTGCACGATCTCCCGAAAATCCGGAGACAATGTGGTCTCCCAAACAATCGAAAAGGAAAAGTAGTTGGATATTATTCCGCGGCAATCTTCTCAGAACGCTCAGGAAGAGATTGAATCTCAGCCTTCGAATCCAGGCTCCATATCCGCAATGATCCATCGATTCCTCCAGTGAATACCGCATTCCCATCCACCGAAAAGGCTCCTTGTAGCGGCAGAGTCGGCAGGGATTCAATCGCGGACAACCCTGAACCATCCGCCCCGTAGACCCGGATAGCACGGTCACGCCCAACCGTCATCAGTCTTCCATCGCGATGGAACGCCGCATCCAGGATTCCCGTTCGACGCGAATACCGGGACTCCGCTTTTTCTTCGTGAGCCATTGCTGTTCTCACCGGCCACCCGTCTTTCATATCCCAGAGGACAAACTTCCCGTCCTCCCCGGCTGAGGCCAACATCTTTCCATCGGAACGCCAACTGAGCGAAGTCACCTTCACCTTGTGTTCGTCCAGAGTGTAAACAATGCCGCCAGTCGCGGACTCCCAAACATGGATACCACCGTTCCTGTCACCGGAAGCGAACAGTTTTCCATCCGGAGAAAAACGAACGGCGCTTACCCAGTCCGTGTGCTTCTCAATTCGGTGAAGCATCTTCCCATCCTTCGCCGAAAAGACTTTGACTAATTTTGAAGGAGAACCCGTTACAATCAGACTGTGATCGGGACTGATGTCAGCAGATAGAATAACATCCTGACCTTCTTCCATTTCCAGCTTCCGCTTGCCGGTTTTCACATCAAAAACAACAATCGATCCCTGTTTCGCTCCAACTCCTCCTGCCGCAACCAGCAGCTCCCCGTTTGGAGAGAAACGTAACTGGTGAATCGTTCCTTCAGGATAATCCAGGGCACCCAGACTTGTGAACATAGGCTCATTCATCCTTAGCATTTCCCGAATTTCCTCACCACTGAGGACACGCTTGTGGATTTGAAACTCATCCATCCCTCCTCGATATCGTCTCTCCGGATACGCCCCGTCACCACCGAGATGAAACAAAGCCTCATTGGGAAGATGTTCCCTGTGACCTTCCGGGATTACTTGCCGCACAATTTCTTCTCCGTTATAAAAGAATGCCCACTCTTTCTGGTCACGGGTCACCGCGACATGTTGCCACTTGCCTTCCTCGATCATTCCGATCCTGCCAAAGTAACCGATCCCGTTATCTTTGTTGCGCATCTGGGACCGGACTGTCCATCCGCCTTTCTTCTGCTCCAGAAAAATGGTAAAACTCCCCCGTCCGAATAGTACACCCGATGCCAGATCCAGATCAGGCTTTACCCACATGGAAATAGTGAACTCCGGATTGGTCATCAAAAAATCTGTAGGCAAATTGGGATCCGGCACTTCTTTGTTTTCTTTATCCACGAGCAAAGCAGATCCAATCTTACCTTCGACAGTCTTCAATTCACTCGCCTCATCAAAACTCCAACGGCATATTAGATCCTCTTCTGCAACCGGAGCCATTTCGGCGGGCTCCAATTCCACCTCCTCTTTTCCATAAAGCAGAATTCGTTCGTGCCCACTCGCGGCAAGCACATCTGCCCACGGGCTCGCAGCCAGGGCAATAACCGGGGCAACGCCCTCGCGATCTGAAGCTTCCAATTCCAGGAGCCCCTCCGGAACAGCGGGATTCTCAGGGCGCGCAGACGAACCTTCCGACAAATCGAAACTCATCTCCCGAAGTTGGGATTTTCCATCCTTCGACTCCAGTAAACCACCTGCGATCCAGGCGTGAACTATCTTCAACTGATCATCCGGAATCTTCGGCTTTTTGGGAGGCATGGGTTCGAAGTCCTCATGATGGTTCATCACCATATAGAGAATACTGGTGTCCGGGACTCCAGCCTTTACGATCTCCCCGCCGGATGAGCCAACTTCAATGGTCTGGAGCGAAGAAAGATCCAGGCCCGCCTTTTTCTTGTCTGGATTATGACAACTCAGACAATGCTCCTTAAAGATCGGCTGGACGTCTTCCACAAAATTGGGAGGCGCCGCGATCGCAGGGCAAACTGCGATCAAACAGGGTAGAATCGAACACCATACCCGGTTAATCCGATTCACTGAGAAAGAAAAATTTGAAATCATCACCGCAATTGATCAATGGTTGAACATGAATTCGCTCGAATTCAAAACACCCCACACGACGTTATTGTAGGCCCTCTGCAGAACCGCTTTATCATCGGTTTCCGGAATTAACTTCAGGATTCCCGATAACTCTGCCTCATCCGGCATTCGCGAAATGGAGCGAATGAAGATCGCTTCGACAATTGCCTCGGGTTCTCCATGCTGCTCTATCAGGTAGGGGATCACCTGAGAATTCCGCTGCAAGGCTTCATCAATTGTCTTGCCGTTTATCAGGTGAAGAGCCTGACTGAGGTTAGCCTCCTTCCTGTCCTCACAAGCACACACCGATTCGCGTCGAGCCTGTCCAAAGGTAGTGAAAAAATAGGAATTGAAATTGTCGTGCCTTCCCCCTTCGAACAAATCGACTGCTTTCTTCGCAGAAGATCTTCGAAACTTTGACTCCACGTCCAGCGCTGCAGCCAGCGAATCAAACAAGACATCCGCCCTCATTCGCCGAAGTTCTGCACGAGAGAAAAAACGCTCATCAAATTGATTGCTCTCATTCATTGTCGCAGAGAGTTGATACGTCCTGCTCAGACAAATATCGCGAACCAGATTCTTCTGGTCATATCCGTAATCCTCGCCAAGCCGTCGGCCAATCTCATCGAGGAGCGGAGCGTTGCTGGGTGGATTTGAAATACGAATATCATCCACTTCATCAATGATCCCTTTCCCAAAAAAGTGAGCCCAGATCCGGTTCGCCATGTTCTCGCGGAAAAGCTTGTTGTCCGGTTTAGTCATCCAATCGGCCAATACCTTCCGTGGATCTTTGTCTTCCACATCCGCAAGATCGCCACCGAGAAATTTGTGCGGCATAGGTCGATCGTCTACCGGATGCTTCGCAGGCTCTGCATCCACATCAACAAAAGTAAAATACTCGCGAGCCTCGGACCCGTGCTTTCTCCGGACACCCATGAAGAATGATTGAAAGGCGTAGTAGTCATCAATCGTCCAGCGGTCGAAAGGGTGATTATGACATTGCGCACACTGCGTCCGTATCCCCAGAAAGATTTGCGCGGTGTCTTCGCTGAGCCTTACTGGGTCTACTTTTCCTTGAGGAATCATCGTGTAGTAATTCGAAGGCGGATTGGTGAAGTTGGAACCATTCCCCGATAGCAGAGCTCTCGTAAATTCATCAAGAGGAGTGTTCTCCACCATCTGTTCCCTAACCCAGTGATAATAATTCCAGCCCGCTTTCTGGGCAGTCCCCCTCTCCGGGTTGGTATCGGTGAAGATGCGCAACCACTCTCCCCACTTGGCGGCCATCAGAGCCCCGAAAGATTCGCGACTCAAAAGTTGATCGACAAGATTCGCGCGTTTGTCAGGATCATTTGAACCCATAAAGGTTAAATATTCTTCCGATGTCGGAATCGTTCCGCTTAAGTCAATCGTGACACGGCGGAGGAACTGCTCATCGGTGGACAATCCGGAAGGCAAAATCCGCAAGTCTTTCAGCTTCGAAAACACCAGCTCATCAATGTAGTTATTTTCCGGCGGATTCGGCCATTCAAAGTCGCCCTCGGGCAAAACCGTGACTTCCATTCCAACGGTAAACTTGTCGAATCGCGCGAAGACATTGGCGCCCCCGGCCTTCGAAGTCTGGATCTTTCCAAGCTCATCGATCGCCGCTACCGATTCGTTATTGGTCATGAAGAGGCACCACCGCGTGACATCCCGCGTCGAACCGTCGCTGAAACTTGCGATTACTTTGCTCTGCAAGGCCCCTCCCGGCCTGTCGAACTTATGAGTCTCCTTTTCAAATGCGATCCCCGTAGCGAGAGCTGTATCTTCCGAATCGACAGGCGCACCGGATTTCAGCCAGTCAAAGATGATCTGATAAGACGCGGAGTCCTTGGAGAATTGCTCACCGCCAGTGTGAGGGGCTCCGCCCGATGGTTTCGTCAGTAACAGACTTTTTTCAGGAGCCGCTAGATTCACTCTCCGCCCGGGATGCTCTTCCAGTAGGCGGTAATAATCGCCCTCGGGATCATAGCCAAACAGGGAAAGGGTAAACCCGTCCTGCCCCCTGCTCGCGCCATGACAGTCTCCTGCGTTACACCCATGCTTCATGAACACAGGCATCACGTCGCGTTTGAAACTGGATTCTGAATCTTCAGAAACTAGAACTTCGGGTAACAGTAACGCGAAAACCAAAAATGAAATATCCTTAAAGTTCATGATAAATTAGTTCCTCTTCCCATCCACCCGGATCACCCCGTCTCCGGTCTGCTGATGGATTGCCTGCCCACCGTCAACAATGGCAATATCGCATCCAATGGCTTTCGTTTGCCCCACCAGCGCATCGATTGCGACTTTGATTTCAAACTTCACCTCCGTATCGCCCTGTTTAATCTTTGCCGGTCTCACAAGTTCAACTCCGGTCGGCAGTCGCAGCAGCGTGGCGGTAGCATCTCCTTCAAAATTTCTGAGATGAGTGATTTTGCCGACGATCACGCCTTCTTTCCCCTGTTCAATGGCTGCTCTCTCCAGTTCGATCGTCAAGTAGGGTGCCTCAACTTTCACTTCAATCAAAGGAGCCGCGACAAAATGGAAGCCAGTTCCGGAACGCACTTCACCTCCCTCATTTTCCCGCGCATTGATCGAAAGTTTGTAGGTTCCATCTTTCGCCTGATCTGTTGCGGAAATTTTGTAAAACCCCACATTCTCTCCCTCGGGAATAATCATGGGCGGTTGTTTTGTCAGTCCAGTCGGCACCCAATCCATTTCCACATATAATGAGCCCTTGAAATCACCTCTACGCTCGACTGTTACTTTTAATTCCAGTTCCGCATTTCGCGCCAGAGCTACCTTGGGTTGCTGCAGCGTCACATCAAAAGGAGGTTTCTCGAGAATCGCAAAGGCCGCTTTTCTGGTTTTATTAAAGACCATGTCATAGCTTCCTCTCCGCTGAGTTGCACCTGTCGTCATTGCAAACGCCCCGCGAAGATCAATTGCGGGATCAAGCGGTTTGGGGACGAGCTTGAAAAGGCCGCCCTTTAGATCTGCATCGGCAGGGGCAGAGAAAGTGGTAAGAATCACAGGATCATTTTTTGTGAAAACAGGACATTCAAACCTTACCTCTGATGGAAGGCCCACGGCTTCCAAAGTCATTGCCCCTTCGAAAATTGAACCAAACCCATTCTGAATTGCGATGGGTCTGGAAAAGGTCGCCCCCCGATGAATTCCCACGACATCGCGCGTGATATCGCGCTTTGATGGATACGGTGGGAAATGGGTAAAGACGGTGTCCCGGTGGGGTTGAATCTCGACGCGGTAAATGTAGTCCTCCCCGGATTCACGGCGCGTATCAGCAACTCCCAGCAAATAGTCACCATCTGCATCGGGCTCAAACATAAACACTGGATCGAGCCGGTCTTTCACCTGGTGCCGATAGTGATGCCCTTCCCAGTCATGACCGTCCCAGAGCGAGTCATCCTCCTCATAATTCCGGGAGCTCTTGTTTCCCTCCGCCGGGCGAATCCAGATAAACGGGTCCAACTTTGAGCCCAGCGTTCTGGCATAGGCACGCACACGATAGCGTTCGCCGGCCTTCGCTGAAAAGCGATACCAATCCTTCTCCCCCTCCTTCTCAATAATTCCATTCAAGGCGAAAGGAAGAGCCTTTTCGACCCTCTGAGAAAGTTCCGGTTTTCCATGATCACCTTCCGCTTCCATTACATTTGGAAACGAAGCCACCTTGAGTTGATTCGGAGAAGGAATCCCGGATTCAAACGGAATCAACGAAGCCTCATACTTCCCCACTTTTTCAGGCAGACCCAGGGACCTGTTCTCCTCGGATCCATCCAGATAGAACACGCGAAGGTCAATTTCCTTTCCTGCCTGCCCGCCCAGGGGGAAGGTCACCGCCGGACGCTTAAAATCCCCAATGTGCATTCCGTAATGGCGAACTTCAGTTTCATAATCCATCTGCTGGCGAACAAGAATGAGGTAGCTCCCCGCCTCTTCTGAAGTGAAAGACACCACAGGGTCCTGATTCAAAAGCGGAGAGTCATCCGCGCGCGCCACTCGCTCTCCAGATGGCGAACGAACTTCGATTGCCATATCCGTCATTCCTCCATAGTGGTAGGTTCCCAGTCGTGCGCTTAGAATTTGAACCGTGCAAAGCTGTCCGGCATTCAACTCCACTTTATAATACTCCAGATCATTAGGAGGTCCCTTGGGGTGATATCCTACGACAGTGGAATTCAGGGGAACTGTCTGAGCGCCTTCGGGTAAATCGTTCTTTGTTGAGAACGGCTCAAGCTCATTGACCACCGGAAACGGAGTCACCCAAAATGTCAGCATTTCAGACAGATGCTTGTGAGTCCGTATCCGAAAGAAGTATTCTCCCGGTGAAGCATTCTTGTTGATGCTAAAGCTCAGTCCAATCGTCGTTCCCGGCTCAGCCTTTTCTATCCTCCCGCTCCAGGAGTATTCAGACATCTGTTCGATTTTTTTGCAGGTGATCCCGGGCTGGTAAAAGATCACTTCCTCTGCAGTTTCCAGCAGATGCCCCCGAACCATCACGTTCACCTCGGTTCCCTTTTGTGCGATCTGGGGAATGACGAACTCGGCCGTGTGCTCCTCCGCCACCGCATGCGGGATAGAAAAGAAGAGAAGAACAAGAAAAGAAGAGAGAACACAATGCTTCACCAGCATAAACAGATCACTACTTCTCTGGGCCAGAATGCTTGCCTTTAAGGAAATCATGGGGAACTTCTTTGATCTCTTTTTCCTTACTGCTCAGGCAATCAAATCATCGACCGGCTTCCCCTCATCCACGATCTCAATCGGCCTTGCACCTGAAGCCATCAGCTCTTTCTGCGAATTGATGCCGATGCACTTGTAGATCGTGGAATGCAAATCGCATAGGGGAACAGGCTTGTCTGAAGGGTCACTCGAGGTTGCATCGCTATCCCCGTAAAAGAGCCCCTTGTTCAAGCCGCCGCCTGCCATGCCGATGGAAAAAACACGGGACCAATGATCCCTTCCCGCAGACGAATTAATTTTCGGTGTGCGTCCGAATTCCGAAGCCACCCAGATCAAAGTGCTATCGAGCATTCCGCGATCCTCCAGATCTTTGATCAAAGCAGCCAGAGCATTATCAAAGGCCGGCATTTGAGTTTCATACTCCTCGCGCAATTGAACATGGTTATCCCAGGACCCGTAAGTCAGGGAAACGAAACGCGCCCCGGCTTCCACCAGCCGTCGGGCCAGAAGCATTCGGCCACCAGCAGTCGAACCCAGGGATTGACCGTAGGTCTTTCGCTCAAGGAATTTCCCCATTCCGTAAAAATCTTTCATCTTTTGAGATTCCTGCGACAGATCAAAAGCATCACGCACTGCCTGCGAAGAAATCATCGAGTAGGCTTGGTCATAGTAGGAATCCATGGTCTCCAATGCCGCTGGATTGGCCTCGAGTTTCCTAAACTGATCGTTCACTAGCGAGCGGACAGTTTTCCTGTCCGAGAAGGCATCCATATCCACACCATTTGGTAGATTAAGATCACGGACCTCAAAATTGTCTCCCTGGGCTGGATCCCCTCCTACGCCGAAGGCTCCAAATTTTTCGCTTAAGTATCCCGTCCCTGATCCGGGAATATTCTCCACCGTGGGCACTCCGATATAAGCAGGGAGTCCGTTCCTTGGACCAAATTCGTGATTCACCACTGCTCCCACCGATGGATGCTTGATCGCCTGACTCGGCTTTTGGCCGGTGATCATATTGTAGGTCGCAAGACCATGGTCAGGAATATTTCCCACCACCGAGCGAACCACACACATCCTGTCGGCAATCTTTGAAATCTCCGGCCACATTTCCCCCATCTTGATTCCCGTGACGGAAGTCTTATGAAATCCGAAAGGCCCGCGATATTCCAAAGGAGCCTCAGGCTTTGGGTTCCACGTTTCCTGAGCTGCAATCCCACCGGGAAGAATGATCTGAATGACACTCTTTGCCGTGCCCTCTTTACTTTCGAAATCCTTCTGCGCGGCCTCGGTTCGCAGCACGTTCCCCAAGGTAAGGCCCAGACCCGTCAATGATCCTACCTTTAGAATATCGCGGCGCGAACGCGAGACTGTTCGATGGAAATCAGGGCAGCCAAATCTGGACTCTTTCATAAAATACTTTGGACAAAGGGGTTCATCAAAGAAATGCTATTTTTCGACCAACCTTATCAAAAGAAAATGATTTTTTTGGCCTTTCCCAACAAGAACAGTCGACAGCATTGCCTGAAAACTCCCTTTCGGCTATAGAACAGGGATAAATCGATGACGAAACCCTCCTGGATCGCAGCGCTGCTCGCACTCACCTTAACTCTCTCGAATGGGGAGGAAGGCTGGCGTGGAGTCATTTCCAGCCATTGCCTGGATTGTCATGATAGCGACAGCACAAAAGGAGATCTCAATCTCGAAGACCTTCTGGATGCAAATGTGGATCAAAACACGGATTCATGGGAAAAAGTTGTCCGTCAGATTGAGGCACGTCAAATGCCGCCCTTAGATAAAAAACGCCCCACTGAGAATGAGTATGCTGATCTTGCTGAGAACCTGACCACCCGTCTGGATGCTGCTTTTGAAAAGAATCCCAATCCGAGAAGGACCGATACCATTCGCCGACTCACACGAACGGAATACAAAAACGCGATCCGCGATCTGCTGGCTCTGGAAATCGATACTGAAGAATTACTGCCGCCTGACGAATCCAGCCACGGCTTTGATAATGTCACCGTCGGAGACCTTTCCCCTGCCCTGCTCAGTCGCTACCTGACAGCTGCTCAAAAAATCAGTCGGCTGGCCGTCGGAATCCCCGGCGATCAACCGACCGGGCGAACCGTGAGAATCCAACCGGATATCACTCAGGAAGAACATGTCCCCGGCCTTCCTCTCGGAACCCGTGGAGGCGCCTTAATCCAGCACCACTTTCCACAGAGCGGGGATTACGAAATTCGGGTTCGTCTCTCCCGCGACCGCAACGAAATGATCGAAGGCCTGAAAAGGAAACATCAACTCGAGCTCCTTCTCGATAAGAAGTCGGTTGGATCCTTTGAAATAGAACCTCCGCCAAATCCCGCCGATCATACCAAGGTGGACGCCAAACTGGTAGCCCGCTTTAAAGTCGCTGCCGGCCCCCACAAAGTAGGGATCACTTTTCAAAAACTACCCTCGTCAATTTCGGAATCGCTGAGACAGCCCTACGGAGCTCACTTCAACTTTCACAGACACCCAAGACCTGTCTCTTATACACATCTCCGAGCCCACGAGACCGAGGCTGAT
>CAJXQE010000272.1 GCA_913058215.1 uncultured Verrucomicrobiales bacterium | reverse complement strand
CGAGATCAGCCTCGGTCTCGTGGGCTCGGAGATGTGTATAAGAGACAGGATCAGAGGCTTGCGACCACCTTCCTGAATCTTATCCATCGCAACACTGCTGGTCGCAGGGACCTTAACTGCCGCCTCTTTCAACATCGCAGCCAGCTGAAACAAGTCCTCCTGTTTCGAGATATTCGAGGGAGAATCATGACAGCGGGCACATTTCATTTCCACCCCGAGGAACGCCGAACTGACAATGATCCCCTTGGCAGCCATCGGCACATCATTCTGCGAAGCCGTTCCGAAGCCGGCAGGTCCACCGAAACGTTCAGAACCCTCCATTCGGATCAACTCGGTCACAAAAAGATCAGCCCGCTTGTTATCCAAAAGTGATTCATGAATCCACCAGCGAAAGGGACCGGTATTATTTAGAGTCGGATTAATAATATTTGGGTTCTCCGCCAGAACATCCTGCCAGTAACCCATCCAATGATCCGCTCTCCGCGGATCATTAAGCAGGCGCCGAATCGTATTGCTGCGACGATCAACAGAAGAGTCGTCTTGAAAAGCACTTACCTCCGCTTCTGTCGGAACAACTCCGACTGTGTCCAGGGTCACCCTTCGCAGAAAAGTAAGATCATCGCTGAGAGGAGTCCGATCAAAGCGAACTACATCAAACTCCGGCCAGTGTGCCCCTTCGGAAATCCACTTTTCGAGCAGGGAGATTTGATCCGGTGAAAGCGGATCCCCTTTTGGCGGCATGATATCGTCTCCCGCATCCGACCCGACCCGAAAGAGCAGCGAGCTTCCCTCCCTGTCGCCGGGCGAAATTGCGGGACCATCAGATTTCCCTCCTTTGAGCGCCAAATGATTCTTGTCGAGACGAAGATCGCCCTTCGCTTTTCCGCCCCGGTGACAATCGTAACACTTTGAGTCCAAGAGCGGTTGGATCTCCTCATAAAAATCGATGCTTCCTGTCGCGGCATCCTGGGCCGTTTTCGAAGCATTATGAATTCGAGCCGCCACAAAGTGATCGATCCCGTTGTTTGCTTGAAACCCTTTCGGCAGTTCCGGCACGGCAACCTGTTCCAATCCGGCCAGCCATTCTTTAATCGCCGCATCGCGTTTTGCCCAATAGTCCGAGCGCTCCCGCCTCTTCACTTTTCGTGCAGCAAAGTTCACCTCTGCCAAGCGCAAGCGCTTCTCCTTTTCAAAGGCTTCCCATCCTTCATCCGTATAGGCCACTTCGCGGTCAGATGGAGAGAGGAGTGACCACGACTCACTGCCTTGCGGAGAAATGGCAACAACCGTCTCTCCCAACTCGGGACGGCGCTTGTTCTTGCCTGCGACTCCGCCGACCATGGTTTCCAGAATGACAAAGTGATCTCCACCTTTCGATTCAAATTCGACCCAGGTTTCCCGGTTCCCGGGAGGCACGAACCGGAAATCCGGACCCAGATCCAAATACTTGTCCTGCAAAGAAAGAGCGGCATGCCCTCCGGGATCCCCGCCCGGGAAGGGGGTCTTCAAAATTTCCTTCTCATCAATGAATAGCTTTGATGCACCACGCCCCCGCAGCAGCAGACGATGTTTTCCCGCCGGAATCTTCACGATTGCAGCTGCGCGCATCAGCATCGGATTGGAACGGTCGGCACGCACACCGGTGGTGACATATTTCTGAGGGAGCTCAAAAAAGCCGAAGACATCCTCTTCAAGAGTCTCTGTCACTTCAGGACGCTCCGGCCAGGCGTTCGCAGCGGGAACACCTTCCTCGCTTAGCTGAACCAGAACTTTACCCGGCTTCAACATCGCCCTCGTAACAGGTGGTGGTGGTGGTGGCAGGGGCACATACTCGAAGCGTTTCGAAATCACTTCCGGAGAAAGCGCCGCACGATGAATTCTTACATTGTCCATCCAGCCGGAAAAGGAATTGGAAGCTCCCCGCGAGTAACCGCTCCCCAGAACAAGATCCGAGGCATCGGAAACCGGTGGAAAATCAGTCGCTCCATCCAAGTCCCAGGTGCCTTTTGTTTCAAGCCCGTCAATGTAAGCGCGCAGGCTGTCGGCCTTTCCAAAAGTGTAAACAAGCGCAACATGATGCCATCCACGCATCCCGACTAAGTCGCTACTCCACCAGCGATGCCAGCTTCTCTGACCACTCTTTTGGGGATCAGTGCTGGAAAATAGAAACCCGAGCTGCCCGCCGCCGCCAGTCCCTTGCAATCTCATCGCATAGTTCTGATTCGCATCCCCAAGAGCTTCGCCATTGTCGAGGTTGCGCCCTTTTCCAATCAAATACTGTTGATGTCCGCTTCCGAGCGCCTTAATTTTTACCCAGGCTTCGAGAGTAATTGAATCCCCTTTGCCAAATCGAAGATTGGTAGCGCCGACTTTCTCATGATCCTTCACAAGAACGAATGAGGATTTACCGGAGAAATATCCTGCCTGGTTTTCCTTATCAAACCGTGGATACTCCGTGGGCCGAGGTCCCTTTTCCTGTTTCAACGGAGCTGTTGGTAATTCAAATTCCCATTGGAGGATGACTTCACCCTCCGCCCCCTTGATCAGGGAAAGAGTCGTCATTACGATAATCAACGACAAGAGAACAGGGTGGGATCGATGACCATACCCGCTTGAATCGTTTCGAAGGAAGCACTGGAGTTTCGCTTTCACACTACAATCATACCAATCCTGTAAAATTTAGCACCCCTTACTCCGTACCCCTTTTGGGGGGCCTGAATTGCGGCTCAACGGAGCCCTTTTTCGCGTAACAGGGCCAATGTCCTATCCGGCTCAGCGGAGTGAAACATCCGAACACCGGCATCAATCAAGCCATCAAGTTGAGAGAGATTCTTGTGATAGCAATGCGTCTCCACGAGAATA
This sequence comes from uncultured Verrucomicrobiales bacterium, assembly GCA_913058215.1. Lineage (GTDB taxonomy): Bacteria > Verrucomicrobiota > Verrucomicrobiia > Verrucomicrobiales > DEV007 > Arctic95D-9. The sequence goes on along the minus strand of CAJXQE010000272.1, from coordinate 8,011 downwards.
CCCGCAGCCAAGGCTGCATCGATCGTTTTGAGCTTTTCCGGGGAAATATCTTCCTCTTTTCCAATATCAATCTGGATCGTCTTCGGAGAGAAACGGCTGGCAATTTCCTTTACCTGCACCGCGGATGAAGCACGGAACATGACTTCCACCCTCGGAGTTCCTTTCTCAAAGGCATCGCTGATAACTCCGGCATCCTTGAATCGTGTTCGAAGGTAAACTTGATCCTCCATCCCGATTTTTGCGATCAACCTTGCGAGTTCGTCGAAATGGGAAATCACTCCGGACTTCAGATCCGGCTTGAAGCGGATGCGCCCTTTCCCGGCAAGAAGTAACTCCTCCAAGGTCGCCACCTCATACTCTGATACGGAACCATCCCGATACTTTTTCCGAAGCTTCTTAAACTGAGCCAGAGTGAGATCCTCAACCGGCCCTGTGCCGTCCGTCTCACGATCCAGGGTGGCGTCATGCACGATCACAAACGCACCATCAGCCGTCCGGCGGATATCGGTCTCATACAGATCGAATCCCCTGGCGATAGCCACTTCGACATTGGCAACTGAATTTTCGGGAGCGGCGTCGGCTTTATCATCCGAATAGCCACCACGATGAGCAGCCACTTGAACAACAGGACTGCCATCCCAATCCGCCCAGTGCTGCCCGTTGAAAACCTTCGCCTCCTTTTTGTAGGCAGCAGTGACCCATGTTCGTTGCGTCGGCGTCCCTTTCAGAAGTCGTTCCGCAAATGAACGCCCATCTACTTGATGGCCTTCAGGAACACTGACATCGGCAAGCTCACAGAAAGTTGGAAACCAGTCGGCCATATCCACCATGTCCGAAGCTACTACCCCCGCTTCTACGGCCCCGGGCTTTCGCACGATGAGCGGAATGTGAGTCCCGGCATCAGTGAGCTCGTATTTTCCACCAATGACTTCTCCCTCATTCGTCTGCCGTGGCGTAAGTGAGCGGGTTCCATTGTCCCCCATGAAAACCACGTAGGTATTGTCGGCAATCCCCAACTCGTCGACGGCTCCAATCAGTCGACCACAAATCTTGTCGAGATAGGAAATCATACCTCCAAGCGAAGCCTTTGAATCCGGAGTCCGTAACACCGGCTCATGGGGAAGCATCATGTTGTGATGAATGTAAAAGGGCTTTCCTGCTGAGCTCGCAGACTTCATCTGTTTGATCACGTAATCCGCGAGGACATCGGGACCGTATCGATCAGCAATGTCCGTCCGAAGTTTGCCATCCTGATTCAGCGAAGGATTCCAATACCGGGTCGTCTTCGCCCCTTCCTTCCAAATTTGCCAAACGCACCAGGAATCAAATCCGGCATCCCGACAGTGATCCGGATGGATCTCCAAAGTCGCCAGCTGCCACTTACCGGTGACTGAAGTTTCGTATCCCGCCTTCTGCAAAATCTGCGGATAGGTTTTCCAGCGTTTTTTGAAATCCACTGAATCAGCAGTCCCTTTGTGAACGGGAAGAACGGATCGGTAGCCATGACGCGCAGCATAAGTGCCCGTGTAGAGGCTCATTCGCGAAGGGGTGCAAACCGGACTGGTGTAGGCCCGGGAAAACCGCATCCCCTCTTTTGAAAGCTTATCCAAATGCGGAGTCGAGAAATCCAGTCCGCCGTAACAGCCAAGAGCTTCGTATCCAAGATCATCCGCAAACAGCAGGAGAATGTTTGGATGGTCTTTTTGATCAGATGTCCCGGCAGACAATCCGGAGGCCATCCAACAAAGCGTCAGAACTACAAATACGGAGAGCAATTTCACACTTTGAAAAACGCACTCTCCAGAAGGGAAGTCAACGAGCTGAAACGCCGCGTTTACTCCTCCACTTTGACAATGCCCCGCCGAATCGCCTCGGCCGTTGCCTGGGCACGATCATTGACTTCAAACTTCTGAAGAACATTGCTAACGTGCCGTTTTACGGTATCGCCTGAAATGCCAAGCTCGGATGCAATTTCCTTGTTCGCTTTCCCCAGTGCCACCAGAGCCAAAATCTCGCGCTCGCGCAAAGTGATCGATGGCCCCATCCGAAGATCAGTCAGGCGCTCTTCGATGCCATCAGGTAAGAAACGTTTCCCTTCTGCAACCGTATAAATCGCAGTCAACAAATCTTCGCGACTGGAGGTTTTCTGCAGGTATCCCAATGCACCGGCATCCAGCGCTGCCTGAATTTCGTCATCCCGGGCGAAGGTCGAGAAAATAAAAATCCGGGCTCCTGGTTCTTTCTCTAGAATCCTTGAAGTCGCTTCGATTCCATTGATCCCGGGTAACTGGAGGTCCATCACCACCACATCCGGAGAATGATTCAAAAAGGCACCCACCGCCTCCTCACCACTCTCGACTTCGGCAATCACCCCAATGTCATCTTCCAGATCAAGAGACGCCGCCAATCCGCTTCGAACGACAAAGTGGTCATCCACTAGCATGACCTTGATAGATGGACGTTCAGTCATATCGGCATTTTCACGATAACACTTGTGCCACGCCCCTCTTCGCTTTCCCACACAATTTCCGCATCAAGCTTTACAGAGCGCTCCCGCATTCCCATGCAGCCAAAATGCCCAACCTTCCCGTGTGTATCCGCGCCGGCATCGAACCCTCTGCCGTCGTCTTCAATTCGCATGACCAAACTATTTCCCTCAGTGGAAAGCTGGACGTCAATTTGATTCGCGCCGGAATGTTTGACGGCGTTGGTGATCGCTTCCTGGGCGATCATTTTCAAGTGATGCACCGTCCGCCGGGGAAGATCAGGAACAGCGCTGCCTTCCACTCTGACTTGCTCCCACAGTTCCCCTGAGAGTTCAACCAGAGCGTCTTTCAGACTCGCGTCTTCATCAGAAAAATTCCTCAGATCGGAAACCAGATTTCGAGTTTCGGTTTGAATTCGGGAGACAAGGTTTCGGGATCCTTTCAAAAAACCCTTCAGCTTTTCATCTGTCCCGCGGGATGTTGCGGCATCCAGCCGAAGGGAAAGCCCCGCCAGGTTCTGTTCCAGAGTATCATGAAATTCCCGGGCGATTCTTTGTCTCTCTTCCAATGCCGCCTCGTGTTCAATTCGCTCGCGAATCGCACGGGTCTGACGATTCACCTGACGCTTTAGAAGTCCGATCCAAAGGACGGCAACTCCGACAAAAAGGAGCAAAACAAAAAGTCCGGTCGTGAGTCGCCGGGGCGTCCACCACGTCGGGGCGCGGATAACGATCAAATCATCCGCTGAACGCAACTCGAGCGAAACCGTTTCAGGGCGCGACTGATAGGAAGCCCCCGAAATCGTATCCACCCGGCAAATCCCAATGACCCTGACGACACTTCCCACCCTCGCTTCTTCATCCGGAAGTTCCGGAGTGATTACTTTCAGATTTCCGCCTTCAATTTGAACGATGATTACCCCCTTCTTTCCCGAGCGATACCGGTCACGCAGGATGCCTTCGATCTCGACAAGATCTCCATCCCCTTCCCCATTCATCAAGCCGGAATGGGAAATTATAATCGGCTCCGACTGCGCCTCACCCAGCTTCCGTGACACCAATTCTGCATCTGCCAGGAAAGCGCTGAACTGTTCCATTTCCGGGAATCCTATCAACTCAACAATATCTCCAGCATGCAGTTTCGGATTGTAGCGAACCATTTTCACTCTGACAGCGGAACCTTCGTCCCTCAGGAAAGTTTCACCGCCCGGGAAATTTGCGAGAACTGTCCCCTGCACTTTCACCCGATGTCCGCTTTGCCCCTGCACATCGAAAACCAACAGCTCGCGGGGTGAATATTTGGTCGCCGTATCCGTACTGCTCCCTCTTTGAATCAGTTTGAGATCGGACCAGTCCTTGCATTGCAGGTAAGGCTCCACCAGTTGGCGGCGCGCGTTGATTCGTCCGGCAGCGAGCCCCTCGATCAATACTTCACTGTCGATCCATTTCTCAGGATCAGTCACGGGCTGATCCACTCTGACTTCAACAACTTGAGAACCGTTGGCAACCTTTAACAGAGCGAGGCTCTCCTCCTCGGGAACTACAGTTCGAACCACTCCCTGAAAGGAAACTCTTTGGTAATGATACCGGCCGGACATCAGATCGTCATGGGTCACTATACGCGGGTCAGGAAGCCCGGGGTGGCCCGTGATCTCAAAACCTACTGTTTCGATTCCCGGTAGATACAACCCCGGAAAAGTTTGCCCGCGAACCCGAACCTGATCCCCGGGCTGAGGCGGCTCCGCACCATTCAGCCGAAAAAACGTTCCCGCCGTTTCGTCCTGTATGAAGACTGTCGCCGGCGGATCGGAGAAGATCACTACGCCCGAGAGATCCACCTCGCGCCCGGATTCAGCTTCTTCAAAACTGAGTGATCGCACCTCTTTCGCCGTTTTCAGCTGAGCTTCTGCAGCAATCGGAAAAAGTAAGCAGCAGCCAACTGCAGCAAGCACAGCAAAACCTAATCTCAACTTTCCGGAAAAGAGCATCGATACAGGGTGAGCCGTTTCGCGAAGGAAGGCAAACGACCCGGCATCCCACTTTCGGGCGGGGTCAGGCATCATCGCAAAAATGCTCAATGAGGATCAGCTCGGCAGCTTTAGCTCTCAAGATCCCCGGGGAATAGCTAGCGGGCTTTCCCCTACTCGATGCGAAACATTTTTCCACGCCATCCGAGAATGATGACTTCGCCGTTTTCATCCGGATAGAAACCGGCTGGCTGTACCGTAGGGTCTTTCGGATCTTTGGGCTTATGGAGAACCACATTCCGGGCGAGTGATTTTTTTCCGGAATCATATCGAAGTGCCCACAGATTTCCGAGACGCCAATCGCCATAAATATAGTGCCCGGCAAGATCTTTCACCTTGTCTCCCCGATATACAAATCCGCCGGTAATGCTAAGGCCTTCCGCCCGGGAGTATTCATGAATCGGATCGATAAAATTGAGATTTTTGGGAACATCAGGCTTCTTACCCAATACTTCCATGTATGCGGCACGTTGCGCGAATTCGTGTTTTCCTTCCCGAAACTCCCAGCCGTAGTTACCCCCTTTTTCGATAATGTTAATTTCCTCCCAGAGATCCTGACCGACATCGGCGAGATAGAAATCGCCGGTCTTGGCGTCGATAGACGCGCCCCAGGGATTGCGAAGACCAAAGGCATAAATCTCAGGACAGGCCAGAGGATCTTCGGCAAAAGGATTGTCTGCTGGAATTCCGTAGGGAAGATTTCCCGTCTTCGAATTCACATCGATACGGAGAACTTTTCCATTCCATCGAGTCAGTTTCTGCGGAAGCATGAAGACTCCGTTTTTCAAACCACCATCGCCAACACAGATGTAGAGCAGTCCATCTTTCGGATCGAAAAGGATGTTCCCTGAGTTGTGATTCCATTCCGGCTGCTGAACCTCGATGAGGGTTTTCTCACTGGAGATATCGCCCTTGTCAGCATCGTCTTTGGATACGGTGAACTCGCTGATAACAAGCCGCTTGGGCCCCTGTCTTGAAAAAGTCAGATAGAACTTTCCGTTCTTCTTGTATTCCGGATGAAAGGCAAGACCGAGAAGACCTTCCTCAAAATCCTTTTCCACTCCCATGTGTTCTGCCATATCGAGGAAGACTTTTGCTTCCGACGCATTTTCATCGGCAGGAAGAATTTTAATCTTCCCTTTCTGCTCAACCAGAAAGCGTCGATTGGTTCCGTCTTCGGGAATAATGAGAGAGATAGGACGCTCGATTTTCAGATTCGAATAAATCGGTGTGAGCTTCACTTTAACATCCTCTGCAGAGGAAAAAGAAAGCAGTCCGAGAACGGCGAGAAAAGAAAGAACAAATTTCATGGCGGCACCGTAAAGATAAAGTCAATGGAAGGCAACTCTTGTCGTCTTCGGAAAAAGGCCATATCCTCGCGACGAATCGTTTTCATTAAGATGCCATTTCCCAGTAAGGATAAGCTTGCCCTTCTTTCCCGTGATAGATCATTTCTCGTCAAGACCGGGATTTTTGCAATTGCCATTTCGATGATATTGGCCGCGATCAGTTCTGTGGTCTTCAATCCAATAAGCCCTGGATCGCGAACCGTTACCGATGTAATCCGTGAGATCGCGAAACCACCGAAGTCGGCATTTGAGCTCGCGGATCGAATTCGGAGGGGTGACATCGCATCCGAGCTGCTCCAGTTAATTGAAAATCCAGACCTTTCCGAACATCCCACCACTCAAGAAGTTGAGATAACGGCAGGACAACTTGCCGGCGCCCCCGACATCCAGTCTCTTCTGAATTCCGCCGATTATCTGACGGAATCAGAAAGGGTGCTCATGGAGGCATTGCATCTGGGCTTGAATCGGAAAAGAGCGGAAGAAGCCATCTCAGCGATTGAGTCGACTGGAAAAGGTCAACGATTCCGGGAGGAGTTCCTGGGGGATCTCTACATGCAGCAGGGAAAAATCGCTGAAGCTGCGAATGCTTATCTCAGGGAAGCTGAGGATTTCCCAGAGTCTGAACACAGCAAATGGAGCGCGATCAAAGCACTTCGAATCGAAAAGGATCTGGAGCGATTGAAGGTTTATGCGGCGGATCCGGAATATATTTCACAGCTCTCACCTTCCGAACAAGTCTATCTGTATGCCGACCTCCGTGACTATTGGAATCTTGCCCTCACAACCGCAAGAGTTGAACTTCAACATCTCGGGTCAATATTCGTCATTCCGGCTATCTATTCCGCCCTGATCTGGTTTCTGATTCTACTCAGCTTCACCAGAGGTCAGAAGAGAACAATACTGCTCGCCGCTCTCGGGTTTATCGCCGGGATTTTCAGTGCCTGGTTGACGATCTACTTTGTAATCCTCCAGGAATACATCCAGGGATTCAACTATGAAGGACAAGTCACCCCGCTGGGACGAGCCATCTACTTTGTGGCAGGCGTTGGACTCCGGGAAGAAGTTGCCAAGCTGGTTTGTTTCATTCCCCTGGCTCTGCTTCTTCGAAAACAAAACAACTACTTGATCGCTCTCGTTGTGGCGGGATGTGTCGGCCTTGGTTTTGCGGCGCAGGAGAACATTGGATATTTCTACAACTCAATCGGCGCTGCATCTTACACTCCGTGGGTTCGCTTGTTAACCGCCAACGCCCTCCACATTGCCTTGACTGGAGTGATTGGGTTCTACTTCTATCGAATGCTGGTGAAACAAGGAAAAGGCTGGGAGGATTTTCTTCTCAACTTCATCATGATGGTTGTCGCTCACGGAATGTATGATGCCATGCTCACTCTTCCAAGTCTTCAAGACTACAGTGTGTTTTCCGTCATCCTTATAGCACTGATCATTTACCGTTACCTTGATCCCCTCAGGGCAAACATCGATACGAATCGACTTCACCTGCGACTTTCTCCGCTGGGAATATTTGTCACCGGCTCAATCTTTCTTGTTTGCGGAACCCTCGTCTTCTCAGCAATCGGGATGCCCTTCCGCTTCGCATTCGGAACCTTTGCCAATGCCGTTGGCGCAATGGTCCCAACCGCCTTTGTCTTTATCAATCGCTTTCGCGATCTCTAGACAACAAGGGTGCTCCATAAGTTTCAATAGCAGTCTGCCCGATAAAATCCTCGTAGGTTCCACCGGCAAATTTCCCGAACAAACCGAGTTGCGAGGCATGACTTTCCAGCGCCCGGCTACGCAACTCCGACTCGTCCGAAGTATCAATGGTGAGGTAGGCGGGATCATCTCGATTCACGAGACGCGGAATGGGATGTTCCGAATTGTAAGCTAGAAAGGTCAGCCAAATCGACTTTGATGCGCGAACAGTTCTCTTAACAGCGGAATACACTAGCAAATGCGCAGGATGCCAGTATTCGCCGCTGCTTCCATGAGAAATAATCCAATCAGCATCCGTGAAGTGTGGCGAAAGTTGAGCGGAAAGATCGGCTGTGGAAACATCAGGAGCGTAGACGCGAAATTGTCCTCCAACCGGATCGATGTGACCGCTGTCTCTTATACACATCTCCGAGCCCACGAGACCGAGGCTGATCTCG
>CAJXQE010000271.1 GCA_913058215.1 uncultured Verrucomicrobiales bacterium | reverse complement strand
CGAGATCAGCCTCGGTCTCGTGGGCTCGGAGATGTGTATAAGAGACAGGAATCCCGATTTAGTGGCCAACCAACCTCGCGGTTCTCTGAATATCTTTGTCGATCTTGCCGTTCCAAAAGTCAAGCCACCCAAGATCGTTGACGGTAAAGTTACCTATCAGGAATTGTTCAGGCCTCTGGTTTCGCTTCAGGAGGAGATGAAAAAGGTGGATCCCACTTTCGGACTCAACGGGCAACAGCAGTTTGTCATGGAGATCGAGACCGGTGAGGAGCCAATTAAAATTACCCGGGCTTTCGGTGCCCGAACCTATCGCCCGAATTCCCGGGGGAAGGTTTACATGATCATGGAGTCTTACCTTTATGAGGAAAATCCTGAGGTCGAAATTCCCAATGACGCGAAGATGAATGTTCTTCCCGCTTCGCCCGAGGAGATTGAAGATATCCGGTCACGATAGGTCCGTTATTGGCCCGCCTCTTCCGGCTGTGTTTCTTGTGGGATGCAGCGGGAAGGACTTGCGCGAAGTTTTACACCAGCCACTTTCAAAAGGTCGATGATATTGAGGCTGCAAATCTCTACGAACAGTGGTTCGATGCAGGCTCCATGATTGAAATGCTTGAGAAAGAGTGCCATCAGAGCCGAGTGCTCAATCTTGAAAGTGAAAGTGGCTATTTCTTGAGGGGAAATTTGGATGGAATATTATTTTCCGAAGTTCGAAGCCATTTTGAATGATCCCGGATAGAGTTCGTCTAAGAGGCTATGAGCGAATCAGAGAATGCCGATGAGAGCAATAATCGCGGTAAAAAGCGCAACCTTCCCTGTGGATTTCTATTCACCGGAGTTTGTTTCCTTATTTTCATCGTCGTCATTTTCCTCTGTATTTTTCAGTTCCGGATTTTTGACTCACCGATTGCAGTGGAGAATTTTGATGGCGAGGAAGAAGGTGGCTGGTTGGTTCTTGGCGATGCCCAGGGCGAATCGGAGTTTCCTACTTTGCAGAAAACAGGCGGAAACCCGGGAGGGTACATGGAAGCGGTCGATGACGCGGTAGGGGGCGTTTGGTATTGGGCTGCACCGGAGACTTTTCGAAAAGCCGTTTCGGACCGTTGGAGTTCCGGGGATGGGCGTTCGCGTGCTGCGCTGACTTTTGACCTGAGGCAATCGGCCCTTGATAGTCCCTTTGAAGACGAGGATGTGATCTTTTCCAACGGCACTTTGTCACTTTCGTTTAATCACAATCGGCCACCGGAGATTGGATGGACTTCCTACAAGGTGTCACTGGATGTCTCTAAAGGATGGGTAAATGACGAATTCGGTGAGGCCGCAAGCGAAGAGGAAATGGAAAAAGTACTCGGGAATCTGGAAAAACTGTGGATTCGAGGAGAATTTAGAACAGGGCCGGATACTGGCGGGATCGACAATGTGATTATTCGCTAGGCGAGGGCGGGGCGTAATGAGAAGATTCCTCGCGCCATTGCAACTGGCTTATCATTTTATCGTTCCTATTGCCGGCTGCATCCTGGTCCAGATGGACGGGCCGCGATTTGGTCCGTGGGGTGCTCTGGGAATTGCGATTGGCTTATTTGTATATTCTTACCTCCAATGGGCTCTCGTAGCCACAGAGAGGCTCTCAGGGGGGGCAAGCCGCATATGGATCCTTCAGCTTGTCGGCATTGTCCTGATCGGAGTCCTGGTCCGGGCAAATTGGAAAGACTGGATCATTGAGCAAATGTTTCTGGAGGCGGTTTCTTTCAGTTTGGGGATTGCAGTTCTGGCCCTTTATAAAGCAGGAAAGGAACAGCATGAAAAAATGAAGCCGCCCTGGTTTTTGATTATTCTGGTGTTCTGCTTACCGGCGGGTCTGCTGGTTTGGTATATTCTTCCCGCCTGGCTTCATCGCCATTCGGAGGCACCGACATGGGAGTGGCTCGTGTTTGGCCTCGCGTTTCTTATCGGGGTTGGAACTGCCTTTCGCACAATGAAGCCTTTTGCGATGGCGGATGATCATTTAGTCGAGCCTCTTGACCGCGGATGGAAGATAGGTTTCATCGCCGTATGGCTCATTTTTCTCCTCTGCGTTTTGGTGTGGTTGGCAGACAAAGGCTGATAAGATCCGATTGAGAATCGTCTCCACAAAAAAGGGCGACTGAAAAATCAGTCGCCCTCTTCGAAAGATTTCTGCGAGCACTATTCAATGTCGCAGATCTGGATATCCAGGATCTAACCAAACAACTTCGTCACAGGCTTACCGTCGTTTCCGAAGGTGAACGGACGCTGAGTTGGAGAATAGATTTTCTCTTTTGTATCGACACCCATTCCGTAACCGATTGTGGCGACAAAGTCTTCCGGTCTCATTGGATCGGATTTCACTTTCTTACCACTGCCATCAGTAGATCCGTAGACTGTTCCACCTTTGATGCCACCACCTGCGAGAACACAGGAGTAGGCAGCAGGGTAGTGGTCGCGACCGCTATTGACATTAATGTCCGGAGTCCGTCCGAATTCAGTCCCAATCGCCACGATCGTGGAATCGAGGAGACCGCGCTCTTCAAGATCCTTCAGCAGTGTCGAAACAGCTGCGTCGACTTCAGGAAGTTTCGTGCCAATTGAAGTTTGAAGATCGGAGTGCATGTCAAAACCGCCGGAGATCACTTCCACCGTCCGCACGCCGTTCTCGACGAGCTTACGGGCAAGAAGACATCCCTGACCGAGACGACTGCTACCGTAGTCCCCTGAATTGGATTCGCCGGAAATATCAAAAGCATCCAACTCGGAACTCTTCAAGAGAGTATTGGCCTGCTTGTAATACTCGACATAGGACTGCGGCCCGTTGTACTTGAATTTCTCAATGAACTTGTTGCCAAGTTTTTGAGCCATTTCCATACGGCGGTCAAAACGCTCGTTCTCAACGGACACGGTAGTATTTGGAACACCACCGCTTGGGTCTCCGATCGGAAGGGGAGCCAAGGCTGGATTGAGGTAACCTGCATTCGAAGTGCTTCGACCAACTACGACTGAATCCGGGAGAATTTCGCCCTGTTTTCCGAGGAGTTTCTCAAGGAATGGCCCCATGGTAGGGTGAACAATCGTGGCACGTTTGTTGTAACCTGTCCGCATGATATACTGGCCCTGCTCGTGTGCTCCGTTGATGGAGCTCATCGAGTTGATCACGCAGAGCTTGTCTGCCTGACTGGCAAGTCCGGGAAGCAGGTTCCCGAATTTCATGTTGTCGACTTTGGAATCGATCGCTTCCGTTGGTCCCATCACATCGCCACGCTTCGGATCGAAGGTATCGAGGTGGGTCATTCCTCCGGAGAGGTAGATGTAAATCAAATTCTTGGCTTTCGCCCCGTCCTGCGCCAGAAAAGTCTTGGGCAGGAAAGGAACTGACAGACCAACTCCAAGAGAGAGTTTGGCCGTCTGCTCCATAAAGTAGCGGCGGCTCAATGAGTCTTTTCCAGCAAGTTCAGCTATATGAGTCATAATAAAATTAGGTTTGGATGTTTCTCTTTCGCTCTTTCTGATTACTGGATGAAAAGGAATTCAGGGCTGTTCATGAGAGACCAGGCCAGATCGCTGATGCCGTCATCGCCGTAGTCTTCAATCATGGTCATCCCGATTTTCAGTTCTTCATCGTCGGGGTAGCGGTTCAACAGAGTGAAGAACACGCCACGAACCTGATCGCCGGGGCCGTCAAGCTCCTCAAGGTCGTTCACGATTTTTGAAGAAATACCCGTCATCTGGGAAGTGACTGACCCATTCATGAGAGCCAGAACCTGAGGAACAGACCCATCGAAGTTGTGATCGTCAGTAATGATCCGGTCAGACTGCCCGAAGGTGTCGAGAAGAGAACCTGGAAGATAAGGCTGTGGCAATTCCGATGCTCGCAATTCGTTATCGCTGAAATAGACAGGCTCAAGAACACCGGCTTCGGCAATCATAGCGTTCCCCATGCGGTTTCCGCGATTGCTTTTCCAGAGTTCATAACGTTCCCAAATCGCTTCATTGGAGATGGTTTTGAAATCCACATCGAGAAGGGCTTTGTAGAACGAACCGTCAGCACCTTTTTTCTCATCAATCTCAGGACCGCTTGAAAGCAGCATGAGTGAATCCCACGCTTGCTCAGCACGCATCCGGCGAAGAATAGGACCGGAGAAGTAATAGTCATCCGCCCAATCAGGCTCTTCCGCAGTCGAAATCGACTGGTAAGCGCGGGTGTTGTAGAGAATCCGCATGAATTCACGAAGGTCGTATCCGACACGAATCATTTCACGTGTGACAAACTTGAGTGCTTCAGGCTGACTTGCCTTGGCGATTTGATCGTCATTGAAATCATTGACTGGAATCATCATGGCACGACCAAAGGCACGCTGCCACATGCGGTTGGCAATCACGATAGCAAAGCGGGGATTCTCAGGGGCGGTGAGCCATTCCGCCAAACCTTGGCGGCGGGTTTTCCCACCAGTTTTAGCTGCTTTACCCACCAGTGTGCGTGGATCGACAACATCATTTGGCTTACCACCACTCCCACGGAAATCGTGAGGAAGTTTGGTTTCCATGTTTTCGTTGTCAGTCACATTCCAACCGAGTGCACGCAGGTAATAGCGGAACTGGCGGCTGTTGTCCGGGTTCTTCATGTTGATGCCCTTGTTGGCCTCAGCGAAGGAAATCATTTCACCGATCCAGTTTTCCGGAGCATTCGGCATGTTGGCGTAGTTGGCACTCATCATCGAACCACCGGCAATACGGGCTTCGCGTTGAGTGTTGCCGAAGAAGGCAGCCATTTTGTAGAAATCGATTTGGGTCCACTCATCGAATGGGTGGTCATGGCACTGGGCGCAGGAAATATCGATTCCGAGCATCACCTGACCGAAGTTGGCGAATGCATCGAACTCCATGCCGGTATCACGAAGGAGGAAACCGGAAGCAGGAGTCTGCCCGACATTCCCCTGAGCTGTGATCATCTCACTCACGATTTCATCGTAAGGTGTGTTCAAGGCCAATTGGTCTCTCCACCACTGAACGTATGGGTCCATCCGGACGCCGTTGTTAAAGTCGGTGGCGTGAAGTCGAAACATGTCCGCGAAGTAGTTGAACATGTGAGAGGAGTAACCGGGGCGAAGCAGAAGCTCGTCAATGAGAGCAGCTCGCTTGTCTTCACGGGCGCTCTCTGCAAACTCGATGAATTCGTCACGAGTGGGAATCCGTCCGATAATGTCGAGATAAACGCGGCGAACGAAAAGGTCGTCCGGAAGTGGTTTGTTGAAGGAAGCGAATCCTTGCTTCTTCAGTTGAGTCGCGAGAAGCAAATCGAGCTTGCGGGCCGATGCCAGAGTGTAGGAGTCGTCACCAATCTTGTTGAGACGCTCAGCAGCTTCCTGATCCGCTTTGATGAAACGGTCTTTCGGCACAGTGATCTCAGTGCCGTTGGCCGTTTTGAATTTGTAGTTTGCACCATCAATACCGAGGAAGATGGCTTGCAGAGGTTTTCCCTCCGTACTGGTCCAGGTGCGAGCCTCAGCGAAAGGCGCCAGTCCCAGTGCAAAAAGGGCAATAAATATGCCCCGAATGACAGTTCGAGTTGAGTTTTTCATAAGTAAAAGGTGAAATAATGACAATTCCCCATAACTACATAACGAGTGAGAGCGTTTTTGTCACGAAATGTTTCGGAAAAATAAGCTAATTTTTCTGTCACAAATTCGGCTAGTTGCCGAACCGGTAGAGCGCATTTTCGGAACGAATCAAAAATGCACCATCCACGGCTGCCGGTGAAGCCATCAATTTGGACTTCTCATCCAGCTGATTTTCAGCGAGAACTTCGTAAGTGCGGCCCGGTTTGATGACCGTAACTTTGCCTTCGTGGCTGCTGAAAAAGATTTTCCCGTCGGCAAAAAGCGGGGAGGCTGAGTAGTTCCCTCCAACGCGCGCGCCCCAGATTTCTTCACCGGAAGCGGCATCGAAACAGAAGCCAACTCCCGTGTCAGAAATTGTATACAGCAGTCCGTCGTGCAGCAAAAATGAGGGCTTTGCCGGAATGCTCTTTTTAACCCGCCATGAAATTTTATCGGTCTCGGTGATGTCACCCTTTCCATCCACTTTCACAGCAATGAGCTGAGGCTTACCGAATCCGGTGGAAATATAAACCTGCTGGGTTTTATCACTGAAGACAGGGCGGGGGACCACGGAAAAGCCGCTTCCATGATCGAACTTCCAAATCTCTTTGCCGGTTTCCGGCTCGTAGGCGACCAGCCATTGGGACCCCATGCAAATCAACTGCGAATCTCCGGCTGCTGTTTTGACAGCGATGGGGGTGCTGTAGGCTTTCTTTTGATCTCCAAGAGGTGCCCGCATTTCAGGGCGCTCGGTCCTCCATACTTTTTTACCTGTGGCTTTGTCGAGAGCGGTTACGTATTGCTGATCGGTTCCGTCGCAGATGAGAACGAGGAGACCTTCATGGATGAATGGGGAGCTGCCGGGACCGACACTGTGTTCAAGCGGAAGCTGTTCTTTCCAAAGGATCTCGCCGTTTGAAGTATCGAGGCAGAATGTTCCGTAGGTACCAAAATGTGCGTAGAGTTTCCCCTCGTCCAAAACCGGAGTGGGAGAAGCAAAGCTGTTGAGGGCGTGGATTGCCTTAGGCGATTTAACGGTGGTGAGCTCGATATCCCGTTCGAGTTTTCCGGTTTCAAAATCAACCTGCTGAACCGCCAGTTTTATTGAAGTGGCCACTTGGCGGGCCTTAAACGTCTTCGGTTTCTCTCCGGATGCTTCGAGAATCTTGAGTCGCTCCTCTTCAGTCGGAAAAACCTCTGTTGCAGTCGTCAGCCAGATTTTCCCATCGGCAAGCACCGGGGAAGACCATCCTCTTCCGGGAAGCTGTGTCTTCCACTTCAGGTTGGTTGACTCGTCGAACTCGAGAGGAATATTGTCTGCGTTGGCAATCCCGTTTCCGTCCGGACCGCGGAACTGGGGCCAGGAGTCCGCTGAGGCAAGAGCGGGAAAGGACAGGATGGCTAAAAGAGAAAGAAATAGGGACTTCATCGTTATTTAAGAGGAGAACCCTACGGCATCCTTCGCAGATTTCCGGTCCGCCATCGCGCAGGACCGGAGCAATGCTGAAGAATCGAAAAGAACCGATCTCAGAACGGCTTGAACTTACAAAGGTAGACCACCACGATGCCGACGACCGCAGAAATGATCACCGCGGTTTTCGCGTTGAGCTTGTCCTTTTTCACCATCACGAAAAGGAAAACCATCGCCAGCCATAGAATGAGTTTGGTGATGATCCAGCCTGGGAATCCGTATTTACCTACTCCCTGAGCCATGAAGCCGGTGATGAGGAGGATGAGGAGGCCGGCGCCGTGAAAGCTGGCGACTATCTTGTTAATGACGGAACGGTTTTCGCCAATAGCCATGAGGCCGCCGAAACCGATGAATAGGAAAATGACTCCAATGAGGTGAAAAAACTGTGCGTGAACTATGGTCATGGATTTTTGGTATGGATGTTAGATAAATGGATTAATCAGAAAGTTTGGGAATCTGTTCGATGTGTTGTTCGACTTTGTCAAAATCGGGAATTGGATTCTGCGCTCCTCCACCAAGGGTTGTCAATGCTCCGGCACAGTTTGCTGCTCTCACGGCATCTTCCAGGGAATCTCCAAGAGCAAGGCGGGCGGCAAAGCAGCCGGCAAAGGCATCGCCCGCACCTACTGTGTCTATGGGGAGAACCGGCAGGGTATCAACACAGAACGCAGTGCCATCTTTGCTGAAAACAAGGGTGTCGTCACTGCCTTTGGTTACAACCAGGTTTTCAATTCTCAGCTCGTGAATACGTTGCCGGACCAGAGACTCGTTCTCCATGGAAGGGGGGAACTCGAGGATTTCCTCCGCCTCGTTTTCATTGACGATCACGTAGTTCGTAATGACTGATTCCCAGGGGTAAGTCGGATTCACCGGAGAAGGATTAACCACGACGGGGATATTCTGGCGGTTTGCGATCTTGGTCGCCTCCAGCACAGCAGGAACGGGGACTTCAAACTGGCAGAGCACCACTTTGCAATTTCCAAGAACAGGTGCTGCCTTCCGGATGTCGTCGGCGCCAATGAAGTCATT
The DNA here is from genome assembly GCA_913058215.1 of uncultured Verrucomicrobiales bacterium. Taxonomy (GTDB): domain Bacteria; phylum Verrucomicrobiota; class Verrucomicrobiia; order Verrucomicrobiales; family DEV007; genus Arctic95D-9. The sequence goes on along the minus strand of CAJXQE010000271.1, from coordinate 2,805 downwards.
CGCTCCGCCGGCAATGACAATTGAATTCTCCCCGTCTTCATCCACCGTAATAAACGCGGATCCCGTTGGTGCCGGTGCCGTGTCGATTTCAGAAACATCGATCCCATCTTGTTTGAGCGATTCCCGATAGGCCTTGCCGGATTCATCATCGCCTACGCAGCCGAAGAGCGAAACTTCACAACCTTGTCGGAGAATAGCGATGGATTGATTGGCTCCTTTCCCGCCCCGGAAAATCGTAAGGTCGTCGGCGGCAATGGTCTGTCCCGGCATGGGGAGTTCCTCTACGCGGGTGACGTAATCAATATTCAAAGAGCCGACAACCGCGACCCGGTTTTTCTCATTCTCGCTCATTCAAAAAAGGGGAAGGGAATGCTAACAGAACTTGCTCACTTGGGAAGTGATTGTTTCCTGCCATTCTCGTCAACGTGGACGAGAGTGACTTCGGTGGAAAAAATCTCGGTCTCACGGTCTTTCACGGTAACCCGATAGGAGACGGAGGTGTTTCCTGATCGAATTTGGTCGGTGTGAAAGGTGAGAATCGTTCCCTGGTAAACGCTCTTTCGAAAAACTACCTCATCCATCGCCACAGTGACAAACTGGCAATCGGGATAGTCGAGGGTGACAGCCATCCAGGCGATCTCATCAACCCATTGCAAAAGATACCCGCCAAACAGGAAGCCATAGTGATTCAAATGTTCGGGACGAACGAGGCGCGAGTTTTCCATGGGGGGAATTGAAGGGTTCTCAGTTCTCAGGCTTCTTCGGGGCGGCATTGCGTTTCAAAGGAGACGCGGTTGTCGGCATTGTTTCTGCAAATTTGCAGTCGGTCCGTTTCAGTTCCTTTATCGCCGCCACGCGATTTTCTAGAAGGAGATTTTTATAATTGGGGTCGAGCGCCAGATTGACCATCTCATCGGGATCTTTCTCCATGTCATAGAGCTCCTCAACTTCGCCGGGGAGAAGATTGCGGATGTATTTGTATCGGTCTGTTCTCAATGAAACCCACCACGGAATTTGCTGCTTCGAATAGATTCGGTCAGTGCTCATGTCTTTGGGCACGGAGTCGCAATCTGCTCCGTATCTCATGCCGGTGTGGACCATCAGGAGAGGACTGTCCCAGTCGGTTCTTTCCGGATCTTCGAAGAGAGGGGTGAGATCGCGCCCATGCATTTTCCAGGGCATTTCGATTCCTGCCGTCTTGAAAAATGTGGGAGCCAGGTCCGGAGCTCCAACGGCTTCCTTGCAGACTTTTCCAGTGGGGAGTTTTTTGGGCATCGATACAATCATGGGACCACGAATGGTGCCGTCGTAGGGCGCGAGCTTGACCTGAAATCCTTTTTGGCCCCAGGCAATTCCCTGATCCGAAGTAAAAATGATCAGGGTGTTGTCATACTGGCCGGTCTCTTTCAGGACTTTGACGAGGCGACCGACCGCTTCATCGAGAGCGAGCACCCCCTGATGGTATTGTCTCACCAGAGAGTGAATGTCATTTCCATGGATGCCACTCTTATCATCGATGGTCCGACCTGCGAAATGTCCGGATTTTAGAACGGGGACGCCATCCGGGCCGGGGACCCATTGCTCCTTTTCGCGGGAATATTTTGGCTTTCCTTCGCGGGGAGGATAGATGTCCCCGGGAATTTCGATCTTCGCATCCGGGTAGTCATCGAGGTGACGTTCGGCCGGTGTGAACGGACCGTGAACAGCTCCGTAGCAAAGCCATAAAAACCAGGGATCTTCGCGCTCGCCACCCTTTTCACCGCGAAGATAGTCAATTGCCCACTGGGTGTAGTTGTCGGACGAATAACCTTTGGTCATCTCGCCTTCTCCGCCATTCGTCTGAATGAGTTGGTCGTAAAAATAGGCCCCTGAATTTTCGGGGAATGCCGGACGATTCCAGACCTTTTGGAAATCCCAGTCGCGTCCAAATCCATTGTCGGTGCCGGTATGCCATTTTCCGATTTGTGCAGTGTGGTATCCGTTCTTCCGGAAGACGGATGGCCAGAAGGGGCAGGCTTCAGGATCGTATTCGCTGCCGGGGTATTCGCCCTCCATTCGCATCGAATTGATGCCGTAGGTGTAGCGTCCCGTCAGGAGCATCGCCCGCGAAGCCATGCACCACGAACCCATGTAGCACTGAGAAAAACGAATTCCCTTATCGGCGAGCTCGTCAATGTTCGGCGTTTTCACATAAGCATCCGCTTCCGGGTAGCAACTGACCGAGCGGTGCGACTGATCGTCGGTGAATATGAGGAGAATGTTAGGACGCTCTTCGTTAGCTGAATGGGCGGCGGTAACGAAGAGCAGGAGAAGAAGGATCAGGCGGCGCATGAAAACGACATTAGCGGTTCGCCTGAAAGTTCTCAAGATGATTGATTCAAGAGACGCGAGTTCCCGAAAAGTAGAAGCAAGCGTGAGCGAGTCTGGCTGAAGGGAATTGGCGCGATAGAAATAGTGAAAGCACTTACTCACTCTCGTGTCTACGAGGCCGTTCTATTTTCCAGCCAGCTTCTTGATCTGCTTTGCAGGGACGGCCCGATCAAAAATTGCGATCTCGTCGAGACGACCCTCGAAATTGTTCTTGTTGTCGGATCGACCACCGAAGAAAAAAGTTTCCATTTTCGGGCCGGGATCGTCGGCTTTTGATAGCGTAATTTGAATTTTTCCGTTCAAATAAACGGCCACTGAACTCATTTCGCGGACGAAGGCGAGGTGATTCCAGGTCCAGCGCTCGATGGCATCAACGGACGCTTTGTGAAACCTGTCTCTTATACACATCTGACGCTGCCGACGAAGAGGATAGTG
>CAJXQE010000270.1 GCA_913058215.1 uncultured Verrucomicrobiales bacterium | reverse complement strand
CTACACTATCCTCTTCGTCGGCAGCGTCAGATGTGTATAAGAGACAGGAATCTGACGGACCGGAATCCTCACATCATTAAGGAAACGCTCTTTCACATCAGGTAGCTTTTGCGCTTTGGCCTGGTACTTTTTGTAAAGATCGACGGTGGTTTGATCCGGGCCGTGCACGGAATAGAAATTCAACATCGCAAGGAAGGGTTTATCCTTCGATTCCTCGATGAATTTTGCGGTTTCCTCTCCCAGCCGAATCGGAAGGGACTCTCCAATCGGTCCGTCTTCCAGCTTGGGGTTTTTGTAAGGAGAGAAAAACCCTCCGGGAGGAGAACCGCGCTCGTGCCCGCCTTTGTTGACATCAAAGCCCTGATCCTCCGGATAAAACCCTTTTCCGCCGAGGTGCCACTTACCGGCAAAAAAGGTGGAGTACCCGGCACCTTTCAAGGACTCCGCAACGGTGAGCTCTTCGAGAGGAAGTTGAAGAAAATGCGAGGCCGGCAAATGCGAAGTGTTGCGCTTCCATTTTTCCGGTTGCCCACCCCCGCCGGAGTTAATCCAATCAGTGATGTCGAGCCGGGCCGGGTACTTACCGCTTAGAATACTGGCGCGCGACGGACTGCAAACCTGACAGGTCGCGTAGCCACGGGTGAAGCGCATTCCCTCTCTGGCAATCCGGTCGATATTCGGAGTTTCGTGAAAGGTGCTGCCTTCATTGCTCAGATCCATCACTCCGAGATCGTCGGCGAGGATAAAGACGACATTCGGTCTGTCTGCGGCAGAGGCTCCACCGATGAACAAGGCGAGGCTGAGAATAGAGAGAAGTTGTTTCATTTTTCAGGGGTAAAAGTCCCGGTATCAGAAGAACCGTAGATTCGAATTCATTCGAATCAAGAATCTGAAATCCTCAACGTCTTTCAGATTCGCCGCAACGAGTTTCGGCAAAGGCAGTGCAGCGATTAACTCCCCTTCGAACGGGGCATCGACTCTAAAATTCGAATGAATACGAATCTACTTTTTAGCCTTGGGAGCATCTGCTGCTTTCTCAGGAGGTGCCGGAGGAGGAGCTCCCTCGTCGGGCTTGAGCCCTTCGGCTGGAGTTGCTGGACCTTTATCCTCCATTTTTCGAAACTCTTTCAGCCTCTCCGAATACTCTTTCTTGTCCGCTTCAAGCTCGACCGCTTTTTCCATGTAGCTCACCGCCCGGGCTTTATCGCCAAGATGGAAATAGACCCGGCCGATGTGGTCGAAAATCACCGAATCTTTTTCCTCGATCAATTCTTCCGCACGAAGCAATTCTTTTTTAGCCTCCTCGTAATTTCCTTTTTTAAAGTAGTACCATCCCAGGCTGTCAGCGATCGCTCCTGATTCCGGATCCAGATCGAGAGCCGTTTTAATGAGTTCCCCGGCCTCATCGATGTTCATGTCATTCTCGATCCACATGTAGCCGAGGTAATTGTAGACCGTCGCGGTGAATTCGCGGTTCTCATCGTCAGGATCATTCTTCGCGATCATCTCGATCGTCTTTTGAAAAAGTTTCGCCGAACGGTCAATCTCCGGTTTGATGTCTTTGCCGTTTTTCTCTTTCTCATCGACCGCGGCCCGCTCCACCGCAGCTGCGTATCGAAAGAAAAAGGCTTCATTCAGAATCTGCGGCTTCGACTTTTCAGCGAGCTTTTCCGTCTTGATGAAAAACTCAATCGACTCCCCCCATTTTTGCTGACCGGCCAGGGCGTAGGTCGCCAGATAAGGAAAATCCGGCGAATCGGGAAAGAGGAAGGAAGCTTTCTTTAAAAACGTAACCGTCTCTTCCGCCATTTCGGCATCGATCATCAGTTTCGCCAAAGCAGCATAGTCGTTGGCGCTACCCTTGCTGATTTCGAGGGCTTTCCGAAGATAAGGAACCGCCGCCGGTGTGTCTTCCTTGCGAAGGTAAATGGTTCCCAACTGACGATGAACCACCGCATCCAGCGGATCAATCCGGACAATTTCTTTCAGAGTATCGATGACCTTTTCCTCGTCGCCCATGCCCCCGTAAACCCGGGCAAGCTTTTGGCGCAGATCAAGGCGGTCAGGCTTTTGCTTGATGATTCCCGTGTAAATTTTCTCCGCATTTTTGAACTGACGAGTCGCATGATAAAAATCGCCTACCCGCTCGTTAACCGAGATATCATCACCGGCCCTGGCTAGAGCCTTTTCGTAGATTCTGTTGAGCAATACCGGTTCCACAGAATCCCCTTCGAGCTGAACCGGCCAGATCCGACCAGCGATCTGGCCGAGACGAAGCCAGTACATCGGATCCGGGTTTTCGCGCTCCAGCGCCCTGTCCATCACCGTCTTCGCATCATCTTTCCGATCAGAGACCAGATAGAGTTTTACGATATGTGCATAAACGTTGGGATCATCGGGAAATTTCCGGACCGCTTCTTCGATCACCGTCAGAGCCCGCTCCCGACTCTCTTTTTGAAAAGACTGATAAGTGGCCAGAAACTCGGAAAGAGCGATGAAGGAGATAGCCTCGTTCGGATTGTTCTCCAGATTCTTCTCCAACAATTTCAGCGCCTCATCCGGCTTGCTGTTTTGCGCCATCAAATGGGCAGTCTTTCGGGCAAGCATGCCTTCGCCGGGCTGATACTCGAGAACTTTGCGATAAGAATCAATCGCAGAAGAAGTCTGCCCTTTGCTTTCCAGGCTGAGCCCGCGGGAAAAGTGAGCCAGCGCGAGGCTCTTGTTGCGCCCATCCTCTGAGAGACGGAGCGACTTCGCAGGCTCGTGATACTCATTCACAAAGATCTGCGCGAAATCTTCAATCTCCCGTGCCTGAACCGGCATCAGAGAAGAAATCACACAAGCTCCGGCGAAATAAGCCAGCCCGTACGCAACAATGCAGCGGTGAACCAAAATTTTCGGACCACCTTGCTGCAATGTTTTCATGTTTCCAAGTTTAACGATTAGCTCTTGTAACGCAAACGCTTCTTATGGCGGTTAGCCTTCATACGTTTACGCCGCTTGTGCTTGTTAATCTTGGTCTTCCTTTTTTTCTTAAGGGATCCCATAGTGTTTATTCAGTAAAATTGGCGTTTCCCACCTGTCGTGACAGGCGGGCGGCGAGTATCGTTCAATCAATTACCTTATTCAAGGGGTATTCGATAATTCCTTCCGCGCCCATCTCTTTCAATTGGGGAATCAAATCCCGCGCGTTGCGTTCGTGAGTCACAATTTCAAGAGCGAGCCAGCCTTCCTGGGTCAGCTGGGATACGGTCGGTTTGCGAAGAGAAGGCAAGCAATCCAAGGCCTTGTCGAGCTGGCTTTCGGGAAGATTAAACTTCAAGCCCACCATGTCACGGGCGTTTAGAGCCCCCTGCAAAAGAACTCCAAGGCGTTCAATTTTTTCCCGCTTCCAGGGATCGTCCCACGATTCTTTCTTGGCGACGAACTGCGGATAACTCTCCATCAGGACATCAACAATACGCAAATTATTGGCGCGGAGAGAAGATCCGGTTTCGGTAATATCCACGATCGCATCTACCAGTTCGGGCACTTTCACCTCAGTGGCGCCCCAGCTGAACTCGACCTCGGCTTTGACACCATTCTCTTCCAGATAGCGCTCAACAATGCCGACCGCTTCCGCCGCAATGGTTTTTCCTTCAAGATCCTGAACCGATTGAACATCGGAATCATTCGGAACAACCAGCACCCAACGAGTCGGATTGGAAGTCACCTTGCTATATTTTAAATCACAGACCACATGCACGTCGGCGCCATTTTCTGCAATCCAGTCCATCCCGGTAATCCCACAATCGAGAAACCCATGATCGACATATCGCCCGATCTCTTGCGCCCGGATCAGCCGCAGCTGGATTTCCGGATCATCAATTGAGGGACGATAGGAGCGCGAGGCCCCATGAATATTATAACCGGCCTTCTCGAATAGATCGAGGGTCGGTTCAGAAAGGCTCCCTTTCGGCAAGCCGATCTTAAGAATTTTCTGTGTTTCTTCAGCCATATTTGCCCGAATAATGGCCTCAAATTCATCATTGTCATGAGGCTTTTTCGAAAACCCTTTGGAATCCATCCTTGCCTTGCCTCTCAATTGCGCCAAATATTGCGAAAATCTCACCGAAAACACTTATGAGCCAGCTTAACAAAGAAACACTTTCCCGGGCCGCCAACGAAGCGCGTGGCATCGCTATTGACGCCGTCCACGCCTGCAGTTCCGGCCACCTTGGCCTGCCTCTCGGTGCTGCAGACATCGGTGCCGTTCTTTTCGGTGAGTCGATGAAATTTAATCCAGCGGAACCCAAGTGGCTCAACCGGGACCGTTTCATCCTCTCTGCCGGTCACGGAAGCATGTTCCTCTACGGATGGCTTCACATCGCCGGATACAATGTTTCCCTCGATGAGGTGAAAAATTTCCGCCAGTTGCACAGCATCACTCCCGGTCACCCGGAGTTCGGTGAAACAGACGGCGTTGAAGCCACCACCGGTCCACTCGGCCAGGGAATCGGAAACGCCGTCGGCTACGCCATGTCTGCAAAAATGGCGGGCGCGACTTACAACACAGACGACCACACCATTTTTGATCAAAATATCGTCGTCCTCGCCGGTGACGGATGTATGCAGGAAGGTGTTGCCGCGGAAGCCATTTCTTTTGCCGGTCATGCCAAGCTTGACAATCTCATTCTGATTTATGATTCAAATGATGTCACCCTCGACGCCATGGCTGACGTCACGCAAAGCTATGACGCCTGCGCCCGCCTCGCCTCTTTCGGATGGGACACGGTAAAAATCGACGGTCACGATCTCGACGCAATTCAAAAAGCGGTCGAAGACGCGAAGAGTAACAAAAATGGCAAGCCCACTTTAATCGAAGCGAAAACTGTTATCGGTAAAGGCATTCCTGAAGTTGCCGGAACCGCTGCCGGTCACGGAGAAGGCGGAGCCAAATTTTCCGAGACTGCCCGCGAGGGACTCGGACTTCCTGAAGAAACTTTCTTCGTCTCCGACGAAACCAAAGCTTACTTCGCAGAGCGCGCCGCATCGCAGGCCGGTGAATACCGGGAATGGCAAAACACTTTTGATTCCTGGAAGTCCTCCAATCCTAAGCTCGCCAGCCAGCTCGACGCTGCGGTCAATGATGAAGTGCCGGAGAACCTGCTCGACCTCATTCCTGAGTTCGATCCCGAATACGCCAACGCAACTCGTGCTGCAGGCGGGGATGTCATCAATGCCGTCGCCGAACACGTGCCGCATCTCATCTCCGGAAGCGCCGACCTTTACGGATCGACCAAAAACTACATCAAATCGAGTGGTGACTTTTCTGCGGAAGACGGAACGGGACGCAACGTCTGGTACGGCATTCGCGAGCACGCCATGGGCGCAATCTGCAACGGAGTTGCCTACGACGGACTCTTCCGTGCGTCGGGAGCGACCTTCGCTGTATTCGCCGACTACCTTCGTCCATCGATCCGACTGGCCGCTTTGGCAAAATTGCCTGTCGGTTACATTTTGACTCACGACTCCGTCGGAGTTGGCGAAGATGGACCAACCCACCAGCCGGTCGAAACCGTCAGCGGCTTGCGAGTTATTCCAAACCTCGACGTAATTCGCCCCGGCGATCCGGAAGAAGTGGCTGGAGCATTCGCCGCCATGCTGGAAAGAAAAGACGGTCCGACTGCTCTTTTCCTCACCCGTCAAACCGTCGCCACCCAGAATGACATTTCGGTTAAAGACCGCCGCGAAGGAGTTTTCAAAGGCGCTTACGTCGCCAAACGCGAGAGTGGTGAATTGACCACAATTCTGATCGCAACCGGCAGTGAGCTCGACCACGCCATCAAAGCCGCTTCCGGGCTCGGCGACGGTGTCCGCGTTGTTTCTATGCCCTGCATGGAGCGCTTCGACCGTCAGTCTGATGACTACCGCGAGTCAGTCCTGCCCTCAGCTTGTCGCAAGCGCGTCGCCATCGAAGCCGGAGTCAGTGGACTCTGGTGGAAATACGTTGGAGATCAGGGTCAAGTCGTCGGCATCGACCGCTTCGGCATCAGTGCCCCCGGCAACACCGTGATGAGCGAACTCGGGATGACTCCTGAGAATTTGGCGTCTGTGGTGAAGTCGATGGGATAAGGCCGCGAATCGCTACAGCAAACCTTTCGATTGAACAGGGTTGGGTCATTGATCCAACCCTGTTTTCGTTTCGGGTTTTCAGATCCGTCGAGGTCCCGTTCAGCCTCGAAAGAAGCCCTCGAAGGGGAAGGAGTCGGATACCCTGATATCCCGGAATTTATCCGGCGTTTTCTCTGCATTTCTTTGTTCACGCAAACTATCAACTTTCATAAATTAATTATCAAAATTTGAAAAATTATCAAAATTTGATTTTATTTTTGAGAATTTACCGATAAATTGGTTCCATGAAAATTATGAAATTTTCCGCTGTGATAGTTGCTTTGGTTGGATTTAGCTTTCAGGCCACCGCCGCAGAACCTCCGATTTGCTACGAATATTATGAGGGGCACTTTGAATGGCTCCCTGATTTCGATCAGCTTGCACCAGTTGATGAAGGCGAGGTCTTCGACTTCGGTCTCGGTATAGCGCAGCGCGAAGATGCGTTCGCCATCCGCTTCAAAACTTGCCTCGTGATCGAAATTCCCGGCAACTATGAGTTCTGCGTCACCTCTGATGACGGGAGCAAGCTTCTGGTAAACGGTCAGGTCGTAGTCGACAACGACGGTACGCATAATCCTGTCACAGAATGTGGATGGATCTACCTCGAGCCGGGCGAGCACATCATCGAAGTCCAATATTTCGAATACTACGGAGACCAGGAACTCTCAGTTCATTTCGGCCTCGATGGCACAGATTTGATTCCGCTTGAGAACGCCTACATCAAATCACCGAAAAATCCCGGGCCCAAGCCAGAGAAAAAGTGCCGCGGCGACCTCAGCATCGGACCGAATAGTCGCTACCAGGTCGGTGGAGGAATTGTAAATTCATCCGGACGCCGACAGAAGGCAACTACCCGTCTCATCTGGGGCAAAAACAAACTCGTTGCGATGCTCAGGAACGATGGAACGCACAGAGAAACCTTTCGCCTTCGTGGCTCGAGAACGAAGAGTTTCTATCGTGTGAAATACCGCCTGGGATCAAAGAACATCACTTCCAAAGTGATTAGTGGTACTTTCGAACTCGATCTCGCACCGGGAGCGAAACGAAATATTCACATCGAGGTGACTCCCAATAAGAGATATCGCTACAACAAAAATTTAAATGTGACTCTCATGGCTCGCGGAACTACCTCATCCTGCGTCGATAAGGTGAAAGCCTGCATCGTAAAAGGTTACCACTGATTTCTCTGGAAAGAGGCAACACACAGACAAAATCGTTTCAACAATTCAACAGGCTTAGGTCATCGATCTAAGCCTGTTTTATTGTACTGCTATATCTTTTCAGTTCATAGTTCCGCCCGGGGAATTTTTGGCACACTCCCCGACAGGCAACTTTTTCATCTCGACTGAAAGCGCCAGGCTGACTACCCTCTCCACCATGAGACGCTTGGGTATCTGGGCAATCGCAGGACTGGTTGTTGGCCTGACGACGGGTCGTTTTTTTTCCGGTCATGAGGAAAAACACGAATCGCCGGCCGCTTCCAATGTCCCGGCTACTCAGTCAATCTCACTGGAAAAAGAACCTCTTCTCGCCGAAGTCGAATTGGCCACCCCGGAAGAATTCGGACCGCTTTACGAGCATCTCACAAGTGTGCGCCAGCCCGGAATTGAACGTGCCCTGGCGCAAAGGGCATTGATTCTGCGGTGGATCCGGGAAGATCCGGAGAATTTGATCCTGAGTCTGGAAAAGCGTCTCGACAGCCATTGGATCTTGAAACTCTGGGCCGAAGAGGAAGGGGCTGAAATGATGGAAATACTTCGCGGCAGGATGACACCCTATATTCATCACTATGCGCTGACGGCATTGACCACCATTGACCCAGCTGCGGCAGCGCTTGAATTTCGCAGCTTGATGAAAGACCCGGTCACCAACCAGTTTGCTCTAAACTCTTTCGAGCCCATCGTCGCATTCCTCGCCAAAAAGGACCCCGCCGCCGCGCTCGCCCTGGCAGAGGAATTCGCCGACGAAACCTCTTTACGACCAAGCTCACTCGCTCGCTGGATTTCGGAAGGCGACCCTCAACTGGCAATCGAATGGGCCGGTAATTTGGAAAATGTTGAAATGCGACACAGCAGTCTCGGGGCGGCTTTCGCGGTATGGGCAAAGCAAGATCCCGACTCGGCGTCGGCGCGCTTTTCCGAGATGTCCGGCGAAGTCGGTGGACTCTGCCGCTCCATCGTTGGCTCACTCACCCAAACCGACCCGGGCGCTGCCGTTTTGTGGGCTGACAAACACGGCTCCCCCGGAGAAAGAGCCGGACTCATCACAGGTATCGCAACAGGATTGCGTGACCCGGCTGAGATTGCTGAAGTGTATTCAAAAATGGAAAATGCGCGTGCCCGGGAAAAATTCGCCGGGATCCTTCTCCTCAACTGGCAGGACCGGGACATTCAGGCGGGCTTCGATTGGGTAAATCAAATCTCTACCCCGGAGACTTCGGAGCGCTGGCTTCGGGAATTTGCCGGCGGAGTGGGAAGCACACGTTTCGATGAAGCCATGCGGATGTCCGGCGAGATCGAAAACAAGGATCAGCGCGAAGCGTTCCGGCATGAGTTAATCGTAGATCTTGCCGGGAGTTTTCCGGAGAAGGCCATGGACCTGGCTGAAAAATCGGGAAACAAGGCCCTGTATTTCGACACTTTGGATCGGGCCATTCGCTGGAACTCCGACTCCTCCTACTGGAGCAATGCGGAAATCGCCGGAATGTTTGATCAATTTCCCGAAGACCGCTGGTCAAGCGGCGTCCATGAATTTGGGAAGCGCTGGTTCCATGAGGATCGTGAAAGTGCGGTGAAATGGATGGATGAAATTGAGCATCCGAAGCATCGCCGGGAAGCGATCCAATCCATTCTGAGACAGATGGCAATCGCCGATCCGGAATCGGCAAAAAGTCGGGCCGCCTTGTTTACTGAACCTGCTGACCGGAATGAAGCCTATTCGATGCTGGCGAAAACACGACGGGATTCCGATCCGGCGGAAGCCTTCGCTTTGGCCAATAAAATCAGCTACCGAAAGCGACGGAACCCGATCCTTACAGACATCGTGCGAACCTGGGCAATGCGGGATCCGGCAGCAGCGCGAAGCATGGTTGAATCCGCTCCGAATTTAAGCCCAAGCGAAAGGCAGCGATTGCTGGCACGAATTTATCAATGAAATCGGTGGCAGCATTTCTGTGTTTCAGTTTGATCGGTTTCCTGATTGGGAACCGGAGTAATCGCGATGCCGGATCTGAAGACGGGGATCCCGGGCCGCTTGCAATCACTTTTCAGGGTGATGGTTCCGAATTGTCTTCGGACGAAATCTCCCAAAACCTGTCGGCGATGCCACCGGGCGGACGATATTCGAGAGCCCAACTGTTGGAATGGATGGCGGGGGATGACTTTCGCCTTTTGCAGGGAGCAATGCGGGAGTGGGTGAGAACCGATAAAGATGGATCGGGACTTCGCGCGCTGCACAAAGCTGGATACACGACAGAGGCCTGGTCTGCGCTCGGTGTATGGGGGGAAAAGAACCCACTCGAAGCAGCGAGGATTGCCTTTGATTGGCCGCCGGGAGATCGTGTGGAAAATACTGTTTTTGAGTCACTGATCGCTCGTTCAATCACAGACTTACTAATCTCCGGATCGGATTCCGTGATCGAAATCGCCAATCGTTACTCTCCCAGATCCAGAAACAATTCTTTCGCACCGCTACAAATCGATGGTGAAAAATGGAGCACTAAAAAAGTGAGAGACACCCTGGATCTGGTGCAGCAGTTCGAGTCTACGTGGCAGAGATACGGTTTTGCGGAAGCCCTGGTGAAAAAGCTCGGTGAGACCGATCCCGAGTCGGCACTCCAATGGTGCGATGAGAACATGTCTGTTTCACATCGGATCAGCATTCGCGATGACATTCTCGAAAGTCTACTCAAGAAAGATTCTGCGAAAGCAGTTGAGTTCGTGGACTCCATGGAGGACCCGCATGATCGCGAGCAATGGGCAGAGCTTCTCGTCTGGAAGATGCATTCTGCCTCAGACAAATCCCACATCCAGAACTGGCTTCGAAAACAGGACCGTGAAGCAATGGCCCCGCCGCATTTCTCACCCTTCGTCGACAATTATTCAAAATTCCTCGGTGAGGAATTTTCCTGGATGGATGGGGAGACAGGAAACTCATTCGAACCACTTTTCAAAGACTGGCCCATCGAGACACCGGATCAGGCAAAGGGTTGGATTAGCGGATTGATTTCCTCCAGCCGCAAGGCCTTGCCCGATGAAGATTCCTTCGAGCAAGTCCAATCCGCGCTGAAACTGCTTGATGAATCAGGTGAAGAAATTTCACCTGCGGCCGTCCGCAATCTGGTAAAGGCATTCACAAAAAACGATCCATCAAAAGCCATGCAGTTCGCTTCTGAATTGCCCGAACATCTCACCATCGAGGCGGCAGATACCGCCCTGAATTCCTGGTTCAACACCAGCCCGATCGACGCTCGCGAGTATGTTGAAGCTATCCCTGACGGCGAGTTCAGGCGCTATGCGGTTGAGAGGCTTGCGAAAAACTGGCTATCCATGGACCCGGAGCCGGCAATCAAATGGGTCAATCGTATGCCCCGGGGAATCGACAAAGACATCGGGCGACGGGAAATTGCGACTACCTATCAGTACCGCAATCCGCAGCGGGCATTTGCTCAGGCCAACGCCATCGACCACGCTGTAATCCGCGACGAGATGTTGGAGTCCTGTCTCTTATACACATCTCCGAGCCCACGAGACCGAGGCTGATCTCGTA
>CAJXQE010000269.1 GCA_913058215.1 uncultured Verrucomicrobiales bacterium | reverse complement strand
CGAGATCAGCCTCGGTCTCGTGGGCTCGGAGATGTGTATAAGAGACAGCTCTATCATTGACGCCCTTTTGGATCTGTTTTGAGAAGTCTGAGATGGTTGATCATCAATCCACCAGATTTGGAGCCAGCCATTTCTCTGCATCTTCAAGAGACATTCCTTTGCGGGCGGCATAAGCTTCCAACTGATCTTTCTCAATCTTTCCAACATTGAAATAACGGGCGGCCTCATTGTAAAAATGCAGACCGCTTACGCTTGAAGGCGGAAACATCGCGTAGCTGCTGGTCAGCTCCATCCGCACTGTGTTTTCGGCGTCGAGAAGTTTCCAAAGCTCACCTTTTTCAGTGTGATCCGGACAAGCCGGATATCCGGCAGCCGGGCGAATCCCCCGGTATTTTTCTTTGATCAGTTCCTCAATGCTTAAGTTTTCGGTTTTCCCAAATCCAAGAGAATCGCGGACTCGTTTGTGAAGCAGCTCAGCGAGCCCTTCAGCAAAACGATCAGCCAGTGACTGAATGATAATCGCAGTGTAGTCGTCACCCGCTTCACGGAAAGTAGCGGCGTATTCCTCCACTTCGTTTCCTGCGGTGACAGCGAAAGTGCCAAGGTAGTCGATTCGCCCACTGTCTTTCGGAGCCACAAAATCGGCGAGACTTTGATACGGGGTGCCTTCTTTGATTTTTTCCTTCTGCTGACGCAGGAAATGAAATTTCGCGATCTGATTCGTTTTCTCTACAGAGTCAAAGAGTTCGATATCCTCTCCGGTCGAATGCGCTGGCCAGATTCCCCAGGTAGCGCGGGCGAGGACGCGGTCATTCTCTACAAGTTCCTCAAGAATGCGTTGAGCGTCGTTGTAGAGTTTCGTAGCCTCTTCACCATATTTTTCGTGCTTAAGAATTTTCGGGAAGACTCCGCGCAACTCCCAGGCGTGGAAAAATGGTGACCAGTCAAAAACTTCGACGATTTCTTTCAAGGGAACGGGATCCCAGATCTGCTGCCCGATCTTTTCGGGCTCGGCAATTTCGGCCGCCGCCCAGTCGATCACAAACTGCTGCTTACGTGCTTCTTCGTAGGGAGTGTAAACTGCGCTGGAGCCTTTCCCGGCATGGAGGTCGCGGGCTTGTTGTTCCGCTTTTTTGTGATCAGCGATAAAATCTTCACGCAAATTAGGGGAGAGTAGAGAATTGCAGGCGCCAACGACAAGAGAAGCATCGATCACGTGGACAACCGGCTCGGAATAATACTCGCTGATCTTGATTGCGGTGTGGGCACGGGAAGTTGTTGCACCCCCTACAAGCAGCGGCGTTTTCCATCCGCGTTTCTCCATCTCTTTCGCGTTGTAGATCATCTCATCGAGAGAGGGGGTAATGAGTCCGCTCATTCCAATGATGTCAGCCTTATGCTCGGTCGCAGCTGCCAGAATTTTGTCGCAATCCACCATCACTCCAAGATCGATGACTTTGTAGCCGTTACAGCTCAGGACTACGCCAACGATATTCTTCCCGATGTCGTGCACATCGCCTTTGACGGTCGCGATGACAAAAACCGGAGCGGAATCCTCTTCTCCGTCAACTTTCTCCGCGAGCATGTAAGGCTCGAGATAAGCGACTGCTTTCTTCATGACGCGGGCGCTTTTCACCACCTGTGGGAGGAACATTTTGCCGGCGCCGAAAAGTTTGCCAACCACCTTCATTCCGTCCATGAGCGGGCCTTCGATAACGGCGAGAGGCTTGCCGAGAGCGAGGCGGGCCTCCTCGGTATCCTCGACGATAAAGTCAGTAATCCCTTTAACGAGAGCGTGAGTCATCCGCTCGCCGACCGGAGCATCCCGCCAGGCGAGATCAGGACCGGCTCCGGCTTCGCGCTTGTGGGCTCCCTGGTTCTTCAATTCCTCGGCATAATCGATGAGTGCCTCGGTTGCTTCAGGGTGTTTGTTCAACAAAACATCTTCAACCAAATCTTTCAGCTTCGGTTTGATTTCGTCGTAAATTTCGAGCATCCCTGCGTTGACAATGCCCATGTCCATCCCCGCTCTTCCGGCGTGGTAGAGGAAAGCTGAATGCATTGCCTCGCGGACTACATTGTTGCCGCGGAAACTGAAGGAAACATTGGAAACCCCGCCACTGACTTTAGCGCCGGGAAGGTTTTCTTTAATCCATCGAGTTGCTTCGATGAAGTCGACCGCGTAGTTGTTGTGCTCATCCATCCCCGTGGCGACGGTGAGAATATTCGGGTCAAAAATGATGTCTTCCGGATTGAATCCGACCTTGTCGACAAGGATGCGGTAGGCCCGTTCGCAAATTCGGATTTTGTCTTCGTAAGTGGCGGCCTGACCTTTTTCATCAAAGGCCATGACTACTGCCGCGGCTCCGTATTTGTTTACCGTCTCCGCGCTTTTGATAAAGTTTTCCTCGCCCTCTTTAAGGGAGATGGAGTTGGCGATCCCTTTCCCCTGTATGCATTTCAGTCCTGCTTCGATCACGGTTCCTTTCGAGGAATCCACCATGATGGGCACTGCGGCAACGTCCGGTTCTGAAGCCAGAAGGTTGAGGAATTTGGTCATCATCTCGACGCCATCGATCATGCCCTCATCCATGCAGACATCGATGACCGGAGCGCCGTTTTCAACCTGTTGTCTCGCAATGGAAACTGCGTCTTCCAACTTCCCTTCTTTGATCAATCTGGCGAAGCGGGGGGAACCGGCAACGTTGGTCCTTTCCCCGATCATGAGAAAGTTCTTCTCGGCGGTGTGGTTGTAGGCTTCTGATCCGCTGAGTCGGAGAAGTGGTTCTGCTGTCGGGACAACGCGGGGAGCGTAGCGTTCCGCAACCTTGGCGATAGCGGCGACGTGTTCCGGAGTGTTCCCACAACAACCGCCGATGAGATTCACCAGACCCTGTTCAGCAAATCCGCCGATAAAGTTTTCCATGTCCGGCGGGTGCAAATCGAATCCGGTTGGAGCGAGTGGATTGGGCAATCCTGCATTCGGGTAGACCGAAACAAAAGTCTCTGCAACCTTGGAAAGTTCGTTGAGATGTGGCTCGATTTCAGCCGGTCCGAGCGAGCAATTCAGTCCAAGAGCCAGCGGCTTCGCATGAGCAACGGCGTTCCAAAGAGCCTCCACTTTCTGGGCGGAAATCATGGTCTCCCCGCCACGCCCTACTGCAGCCGATACGATTAAAGGAAACTCTTTTCCGGTTTCGGCGAAGACATCCTGCATCGCGACGATTGCGGCCTTGGCATTCAGTGCGTCGAAAATGGTTTCGACCATCATGATGTCGCAACCGCCCTCGATCAAAGCGAGGATCTGATGATGATAAGAGTCGCGGACCTGATCGAAAGTCACCACGCGAAAACCAGAATCCTCAGCATCGGGAGAATTCGTCAGTGACACCGTCATTGGCCCGATGGCACCGGCAACGTAGCGTTTTCTGCCGGTATCCGAACCGATATTGTCGGCCCACTTTCTACAGATCTTGGCGGACTCGACGTTGATTTCCCAGGCGAGTTCTTTGAGAAAAGGATTGTCGCAGACTTTTTCCTGAAAGAATTCCGGATCTTTCCGACCGGTTCCTTTTTCACGGGGATCTTCGACAAAAAATTCACTCTGAGCCAGAGTCGTCGCAGAAAAGGTATTCGTTTCGATGATATCCGATCCTGCTTCGAGGAAGCGCTTGTGAATATCACCAATCACATCCGGTTGGGTGATGGAAAGAATGTCTCCGTTATTCAGCAGATCCTTTTCGCTGTCCTTAAAGCGCTCGCCGCGCGCTGCCGCTTCATCGAGGCCGTAGCCGCGAATAGTGGTTCCCATCGCGCCGTCGAGCACGAGGATGCGATCATTGAGTGCTTTGGTCAGCTCGTTGTGGAGTTCGGAAGCCATGGTTCTCTGAAGGAAAAAAGCCGAACTTAACAGGGTTCAATCGTGAAGCAAACAGGCTTGAATCGAACTTTCAATTATTCACCAAACAGAAAGCGAAGTCCGGCATAGGCGCCGAGTCCCGAACCGGTGAATCCGGTAGTGGATTGATAGTCCGTATCGAAGACGTTCTCGAGGCGGGCGTAAATGGTCGCACTTTCGCAAATATCAACGCTGCCGAAGATGCGGGCGAGAGTGTAGTCATCAAGAAAAACGCCGGGACTGTCGAAGCGGGAGTAAGCTCCCTGAATCTCAGCACCAAATTTCCAGTCATCGCCATGGAGGGTCGCACCTGCTGTTGCAGTGTGTTCAGGGCGGCGGGGAAGGCGATCACCGGGGCTTCCTCCGAATCCACCGAGATACTGGCCGTCAGTTATCGTTGCGTCCAGATAAGTGTAGGTGGCATAAATGTCGAGACAATCACAGGGCTGCAGTCTCAACTCCAATTCGACGCCATCGGTTTCGGTGTCGACTTGAGTCGCAAAGGCAAAGAAGAGGGGATCGACATCGACGAGATTTTCGATATCTGCCTGAAAGTAAGTCAAGGAAACGGAACCCAGCTCATTCGGGAGGTTCTGACGCACTCCGATTTCCCAGGATTGGCTTTCTTCCGGCTCAATAGTGAAGGGATCCACTCCGGCTGCGAGAAAGACAAAGTCCTGACCGGAGGGAGCCTTGTAGCCCGTGGCGACTTTTCCAAAAATCGTGGTTCCGGTCTGTTCGATCTCATGACTGAGAACTGCCGAGTAGGTTGCCTTGCTGTCAAAGTCGTTGTGCTCGTCGTGGCGGGCGGAGGCCAGAATGTTGAAGTTCCAGGGAAGGTCGATGTCGGCCTGAGCGAAAATACTGGTGTAGGAATATTCGCTGGCGGAAGGAGTATTGAAGATTCCGGGGATCAGTGGAGTACGGCTGAATTCATACTGGTAGTAACCGGTTCCCAGTGAGTAAGTCGCTTCATCTGTCGGGTGAAAGTGAAAAACCGCTTCCGCTTCGTGGCCGGTTTGTTCCAGCAGATTGTCCTGGAAGAATACGTCGCGTGTCGCCTCGAGCTGATTCTCGGTATAGCTGTAGAAAGTCGTGAAATCCCATGCGTCGCGTTCGATGCTGAGGCGAGGTGAGAAAAGGGCCGACTGATTGTCGTTGATTTGGGTTTCGGGAAAGAAGAATGATTGTTCGGATCCCGGCACCTGGACAGTTCCGTCCTGAAGGTATCCCAACACATCAAAGTAAACTCCGTCGGCCAGATCGATGGCTACATTTCCCCGAATGCTGGTGTTCTCGTAGTGAGAAAACGGGCGGTCGTTGTCGGTTTCCTGGTAGTTGGTGTCGAGAGCGATTCCGACTTTTCCATCGCGGATAGTCAGTTTTTCGCCGGCCCGGAAGGTGTTGAAGGAACCTGCTTCCACATAGGTTTCAAGAGCATCTGTGGTGACGAAGCGGGCGTCAGTGGATTTCAAATCGATCGCTCCTGCCAGGGCATCGGAGCCGTAGAGCGAACTGGCGGGTCCTCGAACCACCTGGACGGATTCAAGAGTCGCTGTATCGAGAAATTCGAGCTGATAAATCCCGGCGAGTCCCGGGGGCAGTCTCCGTCCGTTCAAGAGAACGACCGTGTGATTGCTTTCCAGGCCACGAACAAAAGCGGAAGTCTGACTTCCTGCCTGTCCGGTTTGGACAACCGTAATTCCCGCACTCTGGCTAAGCGAGTCAGCGAGGTCGTAACGCTGATACTGTTTCAATTCTGCTCCGGAAATTGTGTCGACGAAAGGGAGCAGCTCCTCTGTTGGCTGAGGCGTTTTAGTCAGCACATTTGGAATCTCGACTTGTTGAATTGAGGACTGTTGTCTCACTTTTTCAGCTGTCGTGGTCGGAGCAGTGGTTGAAGTGACAGTGGTTACCGAAAGAGTGGCGACATCATCGGAAATCGTATCGGACAAGTCCTGTGCGTAGGCAGGAGTAACAAGCAAAGTGGTAAGGAATCCTAAACGGATCAACAAATCATGATTCATAGATATGTTTTAGTTCGGGCATGGGGATGTCGCAAGTAAAAATGAGGAAAAAATCGATCCCTGACAAAGCAGTAAGTTATTCCGGGCTGATTATTTCGGGCCTTATAGGAAGGGCCGAAATTTTTAGTGTCCAAGTTCATCTGGGTAAGCATGCTTTCAGAGGGAAAAACAAAAGTTTGTATAGTTATGATAGTTATGATAGTTATGATAGTTATGATAGTTATATACGAATGAGGAGGGAATTGAGAATTAAGGGATTGACCTTGATGGAACTTTTGATCGGAATTTCAGTCTTGGGAACCGTTCTGGCTATGAGTTCTGCGATCATTGCAAACGTCCACCACAACGCCAGCGGAGTGAAACTCGACAGCGACGTGAAAAATCTGAACCGAAGCGTGAAAGCCTACCAGGCATCGGGAGGCGCTATCGCAGGAGTGAGCGACGAGGCAGAAGCGATTGCCAAGCTTAAAACGGTGGCTGCGTCTGATCTCGCTCATCGAATTCCGGGATTTTCGTCCAGTATGATTGACCCCCGAATTCAGGGAGTAATGCAATCCTTCGAAGAATCTCTCACGGACCAGCCCAGGGTCGTCTGGGACATCGTCGACCGGAAGTTTGTCATTCGAAGAGAAGGTCGGGCGGGATTTAAAGCCTTTGTAAACAATGTTGATCAAGTTGAGCCCGTACCGATCGAAGAATCCCGGGAAGCATCGTTCCTGTATTCAAAAGAAGGGTCCTGGATATGGGATTTTCAGGATCGGGAAGTCACCAAGTCGGCAGCTGCCACTTTGATCCCGGTGGGATTTGTTTCATCGTCTCCTCAGCCTGAGCCCACTTCTACCGGTCCGCAAGCATTGGAACCTCCTGTTTTTTCACCGCAACCCGGAAGCTTCCCCGCTGCTGACTTTGATCTGCACGTTTCGATTTATGATCCGAATTCATCTGGAAAGTCGAATATATTTTATTCACTGGATTATTCGGAATGGCTCCCGATGCCTGGAGATACGGTGCTGGTCGGGCCAAATCAAATATTACAAGCGCAGGCTGTCACCTCGAATTCTGAAAAATGGTCATCCAGTACCGTAAGGGAAGGACTGTATGCGGGACTTCCGGCAACCACCTTTGCAGGATTTACGGATGCTACCGTTTCGGGCGTCACCGCGACCGATGGGGGAAGCGGAAAATACAAAATTAAGAGCAACAACGGTCACGGAAATAATTATGACGGTGTTGATGGAAGTAACCCGGCTACCTTGAAGCAGTTGCTGGAATCCTCTGATTCTCCGGATGATGAGATTAACGTGAAGATGCCGAAAAACAGTACCTTTATTGAAAGCGGCGATCCGGTACATTCACTGATTTTACCTAAGGGAATTCTTATTACCGGGTCTGAATTTGCCTTTGCTTCACCCGGTGGTGCATTCAGCCTGGGGACATTTCAGTATTTTAACGGCGCAACTAAAGAGGGAACTGCTCTTTCCGGTTTTCCCCTTGCGATTCCAATCACCTTCGAACAACCCGAAGCGAAAACTGTCTATCTCGAAATTGCCGTCAAAATTGATACTTCAGCCAGCGATTCAGATACAATTTCCCTCAGTTTACCTAATGGGAAATCCAAGTGGATTGAGGTTACCCTGAGCGGAATTGCCTACGAGATTCGGCCGGCTTTTACCGGTGCCAAAGGAGGTAAAGCCAGCATTTCAGTGAGTAGCGGACAAACCGGAGTGGTGAGAATGGAAGCAGCCCTGGTGCCCGTGGTTACGCAGGCTCCGGTTCCCTGATATCCATTTCTCCAGCATCGCTGACGAATGGCTTCGTGGCCAGTTCGATGCGCAGTCCCCCGTTGAGCGGGGAATTCGAGGCAGAGGAGCGATCCTGAAAAGAAGAGAGAGAATTAGAATAATTACTTTCGGCGCTCGAGAGCGGCTGCTACAAACCCTTTAAACAGAGGGTGTGGGGCAGTGGGCTTGCTTTGGAATTCCGGGTGGAATTGCACGGCAACAAAGAAAGGGTGATCCGGGATTTCGACGATTTCTCCAAGAAGGCCATCAGGCGAAGAGCCGACCAGCTTCAGTCCGGCCTTTTCGAATTGTTCCCGATAATTCTGATTGAACTCAAAGCGGTGACGGTGCCTTTCGTTGATCACCTTCTTCTGGTAAAGGTCGAACGAATGGCTGCCTTCCTCGAGGTGAGTCACATAGGTTCCAAGTCTCATGCTGGCACCTTTTTCGGTGACTTCTTTCTGATCTTCCAGAAGGCAAATAACGGGATGGGGCGTTTCTTCGTCAAACTCGGTGGAGTTGGCGTTATCAAGTCCGCAGACGTTTCGTGCGAATTCGATGGTCGCAATTTGCATGCCGAGACAGATTCCGAAATAGGGCATTCCGTTTTCGCGGGCGTAGCGGGCAGCCTGGACTTTTCCTTCCACTCCGCGCTCTCCGAACCCACCGGGGATGAGCACGGCATCCACTTCTCCGAGCAGCGCTTCAGCGCCCTGCTTTTCAATGTGACTGGAATCAACGCGGAGTACTTCCACGTGCGTGTCATTGGCAGCTCCGGCGTGGGTCAGCGATTCGTAAATGGATTTGTAGGCATCCATCAACTCAATGTATTTGCCTACCACTGCGACTTTTACCACGTGAGTAGGATTGACGATCCGGTCCACCATGTTGCGCCATTCAAGAAGGTCGGGTGGATCCGTCTCCAGTCCGAGGCGCTCACAGACGATCCGGTCGAGCTTTTGCTCGAACATTTTCAGTGGAGCCTCGTAAATGGTTCCCTTGATGTCGAGAAAGGGAACCACCGCTTCTCTGGCAACGTTACAAAACATTGCGATCTTGTTGCGCGAGTCGTCGTCCACTGGTTGCTCCGCCCGGCAGATGATGACGTCGGGAGCAATACCAATCTCCCGAAGTTTGGCGACGCTTTGTTGGGTCGGCTTCGTTTTTAACTCTTCGGCAGCCTTGATAAAAGGAACCAGGGTTACGTGGAGAAAGGCGACGTTTTCATGTCCCACTTCATCTTTAAATTGTCGCAGGGCTTCGAGAAAAGGCAGTCCTTCAATATCCCCGGTGGTTCCGCCGATCTCGGTGATGAGA
Organism: uncultured Verrucomicrobiales bacterium; assembly: GCA_913058215.1. Taxonomy (GTDB): domain Bacteria; phylum Verrucomicrobiota; class Verrucomicrobiia; order Verrucomicrobiales; family DEV007; genus Arctic95D-9. The sequence continues at coordinate 1,965 of CAJXQE010000269.1, read as the reverse complement.
ATATCGGCATTCATTTTTTTCGATACCTCATGGATCCGGGCTTTGATCTCATCGGTAACGTGAGGAATCACCTGAACGGTCGATCCGAGATAATCTCCGCGGCGTTCCCTGGCGATAACGTTTTCGTAGACCTGACCGCTGGTGAGGTTGTTGAGCTGAGAAAGTTTCCCGCTGGTAAAACGCTCGTAGTGGCCGAGATCGAGATCAGTTTCGGCTCCGTCATCCAGCACATAAACTTCTCCATGCTGGAAAGGGCTCATCGTGCCGGGATCCACATTGAGATAGGGATCAAACTTCTGCATGAGAACACTGAAGCCCCGTTGTTCGAGAAGGGTTCCGAGTGCGGCTGCGGCGAGGCCTTTCCCGAGGGAACTGACGACGCCACCTGTAACGAAGATATACTTCATGAGCTAAGTTGCTGATTGAGTTTCGCAGCTTGTTCGGGTGTGTCAATACCGGGAGACTGGTCTCGACTCACAATGACTTGAATGGCAGCGCCGTTTTCGAGAGCGCGGAGTTGTTCGAGACCCTCGACCCGTTCCAGCATGGAGGGTTCCCACCCTACGAATTTGAGCAGGAAATCTCTGCGGTAACCGTAGATTCCTTTGTGCTGATAATAGCAGATGTCCTCCTGTAGATTTCTTTCAAAAGGAATAGGGCTTCTCGAAAAATACAGAGCCCGGTGATAGCGATCGAGCACGACTTTGACGACATTCGGATTGTCGACTTCAGGATCGTCTGCGGCCATCGGGTTGGCCGCGGTCACCATTTCAACGGTGGGATTGGCAATCATTTGACCCGCCATGTGGTCGATCAGCTCCGGTGAAATGAGCGGTTCGTCCCCCTGGATATTGATGATGTGAGTGGCGTCCGGCATTTCAGCAGCTACTTCGGCGATGCGATCTGTCCCGCTGGGATGCTCGTCGCTCGTCATTGCTACATTGCCATTGAATTTCCGAACGGCTTCAGCAATGCGCTCGTCGTCTGTGGCGACGATGACGTGATCGAGATTCCGGCATTGCTGGCATTGATCCCAGACGTGTTGGATCAGCGGTTTATTGTTGATCAAATGCAAAGGTTTTCCCGGAAAACGGGTTGATCCGAAGCGAGCCGGGATCACGCCGATCACCGAAGATTTTTCAGCTGTTGAAGTTTCGTCTGACATTTCCACCAACCATCAAGTAACAGAATCGTAATTTATCAAGGAAATCCGATTGATCTCAAGTCGATACGGGTGAATTCGTGCTCTGAACTCAACCATACTTTGTTTTGAATATCGCCTGCCTGGACCTCGAAGGGGTGCTCATTCCCGAAATCTGGATCAACGTCGCCGAAAAGACCGGAATCGACGAGCTTCTCGCAACGACCCGCGACATTCCGGATTACGACGTTTTGATGACGCAGCGGCTTCGGCTTCTCGACGAGAATAATCTGAAGATTCAGGATGTGCAGGATGTGATCGCCACGCTCAGTCCGTTCCCGGGTGCCGTCGATTTCCTGGAGTGGTTGAAAGAACGGTATCAGGTCGTGATTTTATCCGACACCTTTTATGAGTTCGCGGCGCCCTTGATGAAGCAACTCGGATATCCAACAGCGTTTTGCCATAAACTGGGTATCGACGAAGATGGAAAAATCTCGGCCTACCACCTACGGATGCCTGATCAAAAACGCGAAGCGGTGAAGCGTTTTCACGAGCTGAATTTCAAAGTGGTCGCTGCCGGGGATTCCTACAACGACACCACGATGTTGGGCGAAGCGGAACAGGGAATCCTTTATCGGCCGCCGGCCAATGTAATCGAGGAATTCCCTCAGTTTCCCGTGACGATGGATTACGATGAGCTCAGGGTAGAGTTTGAGAAGGCGCTGGTCGATATGGAGGGCTAAGCCCGTCTGCTGTAATACGAAGCGACAGACATACCACCCTGTCTCTTATACACATCTGACGCTGCCGACGAAGAGGATAGT
>CAJXQE010000268.1 GCA_913058215.1 uncultured Verrucomicrobiales bacterium | reverse complement strand
CTACACTATCCTCTTCGTCGGCAGCGTCAGATGTGTATAAGAGACAGGTCCAGGCCTTGCTCTTTTGCTGAGCGCACTGCTTCCTCCCGTGATTTGGACAATTTTCCGCGTTTTTTATTTCACAAAGGAAAGAGGAAAGGTCAAAACACTGGAGTAGTACCATAGGCTGTGTTTTCTTTGCCTTGCTCCCTGCCCTTGAATGAATCCTGAAGAACAACAATTTGCTGCAGCCCTGCAGGCTGACCCGAACAACTGGGACCTTCGTCTGGGACTGGCCGAACGCCTGATTCAACGCGGAGAAGTCACGGAGTCAAAAACTCTGATTTCCAGCGTCACCACCGCCCCCTCATCGGAGGAACAAATGCGCCGCGCGCTCAGTTTCTTCAGCGGAAAACCAACAGGCGGGAACTGGGGGCCGCTTTTACAAAGTTACCTGAGCGTTCATCGGAACGATGCCAGCGCTCATAAAGCTTATGCCCACATGCTGACAATGGTGGGAAGCCTCGATGGAGCCCGGCAACATTACCTGACAGCCCTTTCACTGGATCCATCTCAAGTGGATCCCGGACTTGCAGATGCGCTTTCTATTCCCGCAGAAGTGGAAATTCAGGAGCCTGTCGTGGATGATTCGGTTCAGGCAGCAGTCCCCGCTGTTATTGAACCAACACCTGTTCAGGCAAAGGAAGAGACCCCGGTGATCGAGCCTGTTGCCCCTCGTCAGGAAATCCAGGAATCGCCCCTTGAACCCGAGCCGGAAATAATTTCGGAAGACCAAACGCTGGAACCGGAAACTCCCGCAGCGGAAGAGCCTGTGCAGGAGAGCCAGGATGTTCAGAATCCGGAAATCGAGGAAGAGGCCAAAACAGAGAGCGAAATCGGGGAAGAGAGCTCCGCAGAAGAAGAAAGCACAGAAACTTCAGAGACAAAATCAGACAAGGCATTGATTACTGCTGAAGGGGAAGTTCCTAAAGCCGCCGAAAAAGAATCCGACCAAAAGGACAAGAAAGCGGCCTTGATTACCGCTGCGGTAATTCACGCCGTGCTGTTGATACTTTTTGCACTCTGGACCGTGGCCCAACCGGCCCAGGCCCCGCCCCAGATCGTGACTCGCGCGCCCGACACCGATCGGGAAGATACCAAAAGCGTCGAGAGGAAAAAAGTGCAGACACAACCCGCATCATCCGCCAACCAGATGAATGTGGTGACTTCCTTCTCTGCATCCGCCGTGGCTCTTCCTGATCTGACCAATCCCACCGAAGCATTTGATGTCGTTGGATTAAACGACCTCGGCTCAAGCATGGATTTCGGAGGAGGCTCAAAAGGCGGAACCGTCTCATTCTTCGGCTCCCGATCCAGCGGCAAAAAGATCGTCTTCGTTGTCGATGCCTCGGCATCGATGAAAAACCAGGGGGAACTCGGGAAAACCCGCTTTCAACTGATGAAAGAGGAACTTAAAAAATCAGTCGGTAGCCTTCCCGCCGGCGTCGCGTATCAGATTATCTTTTTCGCCGGTCCGGCCTGGTTTGCAGGTCAGCCCGTTGATCGTGAAAACTGGCACGACAAGAACGGCCGTAACCATTGGTATTACAAATCCGGGGATGTCTCGGAACTTCCCCAGTCGAAATTGCTCAGAGCAAGCCCCGGCCGGGTTTCCGCGACGATGAAAGACATCGATTCGGCGACGATGGTTTTTGGAACCGATTGGCGGGCTCCTTTGAAAATGGCCATGAACCTGAAACCGGATCTCATCTTTTTCATGACGGACGGATCCATTGAACAGGATCCCGCTCAGACACCTGTCGTGGAAGACATTCTTTCCTACAACAAAAAGCAAAGCAAAGCCAAGATCAACTGCATCTGCCTTATGGAGTTACAGGCTTTTGAGATGATGGAGGAACTCTCCCGAGGTACCGGTGGCGAATTTTCTCTCGTCCTCGAAAACGGGGATGTTGTCCGCGGTCCCGCCGTCGCCAGAATCGCCGCCCAGCAAAAGTGAGATTGGCATCTCTATCCGAGTTGTTGAAATTCAGTATATCCTTATAATCCGGAAAGAGTGAATTTACGCAAAAATGTCAGCCGTTTTTTATACTTGGCTGAACCACAATTCCATAGCATAGTATTGGCTATCTCTTTTTCTTGGATTTGGTAGAGATACGAAACACACGGATGGACTTATCAGGCGGCTTTTTGCAAAGACCGGTCTCACTGCTTGTCGCTATTTGCGTCACAGTGATGCCTTTTGCCGTGTCTAAACCGATTTCCGCACAGGATGGAGTGAACCCGAATGATATTTGGTATCGCGGTTTCCTTCTCGTTCAGGCATCCAAGGAACTGGAAGAACGCGGAAAGTATCTCGAAGCGCTCAACAAGTTGAACGACGCCAGGCCGCTCTACATGGAGCTGGCTCAAAACTTCCCCAATTTCCAACCGGAGATGATCCGGAACCGGCAACATCTCATCGCCGAATCCCGGGACAAACTGCGGGGGCTAATGCGGAACCGCCCATCTGTTTCCTCACCGAATCAGAGAAATGCCGGAACCGGATCGACTGCTGTAAGTGGAAACCCTCCCGGAGAGTTTGATAATGTATCGCCCAATTACGGTTCTCGTTCCGGCGAAACCGAAATACTCACTCAAGAAGGAGAGTTTGCTCTCCCTGAATGGAACGGAAACGATGGAACCAATCAGGATTTCAACAATCGACCGGGTCATGGTCAGCCGCACATCATCGGTCGCCCGCCAACATCCGGAAGCCATGCGATCGACATTCTGAATGATCAGGAAGACAAGGACCGCCTCATCGACTGGCTGAATAAAGAAAATCAAAAGCTTAAGGACAACGAAGCGAAACTGAAAACAGAGCTACGCGTCACTCGTGATCAGGCACAGAGGGAAAGCTTGAAAGTCGCGCAGTTGGAAAAGGAGATGTCTGATGCAAAGAATAATCCGGATCTTGCACAGAAACTGGCAGCAGTAACCGCAATGTATGAAAAAGCGGTGGACGGCTGGAAAGCAGCCAACGCTTTAAATGAGAAGCTCGTCAGTCAGAACGCCGAACTTCAGACCAAGATGAAAAAGACAGTGGCCCGCATGGCCGAGGTGGAACGGGAACGCGACAGCCTTCTGGAAATCGTCAACGGGAAGGGATCCGGCGGCAAAGCGCTCAAAGAGCTGATGGAACGAAATCAGCAGCTCACAGAACAGCTTGATCGTGCCGAGCAGCTCGCATCCAGCCTCTCTGAATCTAACCGGGAAAAGGATCAGGATATCGCCATGCTCAAATCGGAAATCGGCAAGGTGAAGGCAGAGCGCGATCAGTTACTTGCTGAAAATGTCACTCACCAGCAGAACATCGACCGTTTGCGAAACAAGCTCCAACTATTGTCCGACGGCCTGACAGCCGAGGAAAAGAACTCTCTCACTCAGGCCAACCCCGTGGAAGCTCAAGAGAACGAGTTGCTTCGTTCCCTGGTTTTGAAGCAATTGAGGCGACAGGCTCAGATGAAGGAGGCCAAGGAACTTCTCTTACGGCAACTGGATAAAGTGGGCAGTCGCTCGGATGTCCTTCTTGGTATTGTTGAAGATATGGCCAACGGCCCGCAACTTACGGCAGAGGAAATAGCTCTTTTCAGAAGCCCTCAGTTTTCAGAGATCGTCGATGCGGCAACAGATGTCGCAGAAGATGTGGAAAACGGAAACACCGGTGAAACTAAAAATTCGGTATCGGGAACATTGCTTGGCCCCGGCAAAGATGGTGATGTCACTGGAGTGATTAAAGACCAGAAAGTCACCGTCGAACTGGAACAGCTCGAGAAGTCTGCACGTCTCGATTTCAAAGAAGGACGCTACAGCGAAGCGGAGTCCGGCTTTCTCAGCTATCTTCGACTTCGCCCCCGCAGTATCCCTTGCCTCTGCAATCTCGGAGTACTCAAGATTTCGATGAAAAATTTCACCGAGGCGGAGCACTACCTGGAGAAGGCCCTCGCCATCGACTCCGGTTCAGGGCTGGCTCACTATTTACTCGGACGGACATTTTTCCTCCAGGGCAAACTGGACGAAGCTCTATCAAGCTTGGAACAGGGGATATCCAGAGATCCTGGGAATGCAAAAGCTCACAACTGTGTCGGGGTCATTTCCAGCCGCAAGGGATGGGTCACTCGCGCTGAAAAAGCGTTCAACGAAGCGGTGACGCTCGATCCCAAATATGGCGACGCTCATTTCAATCTTGCGATTCTCTACGCGACCAAAGACCAGCCGAATGCCCAGAAGGTTGAGCAGCATTATCGAAAAGCGACTGACCTCGGGATTCCGAGAGATGCAGCGATCGAGGATTTTCTCGACTCCGAGCAGATCCCTGTGACGGTTGGGATGCGCTGATGCGCTGATGCGCTGATGCGCTGATGCGCTGGTAGGCTTTGAAACTCTGCCCGTTCCGGCAGTTGTCGTCCTCCGTCGCCGCCGGGACTGAAATCCCGACTCCAGACTCGAGTTCAAAGTTCGTTCTCTGCCAGGAACACTTTCAATTCATCGACCCCGAAATCCGGCAGCATTAAATCCCCCACCGTCATGGTCGGAGCGCTACTCTGCCCGGAAATCGCAATCATCTCGTCAAACATGTCGCGATTCGCGATCACATCGATTTCTTCAAATTCGTAGCCTTCCTTTTTCAGATAGGCGACAACATCAACACACCACGGACAGCCAGGCTTGATATAAACTTTCATCATTTCAGTCTCAGTCGTAAAAAAGGCTCAGTTCTTACTGCCCCGCCGCTGATTTTTTCACAATCGAATCCATCTGAGTCACCGTGTGCCCTTTCGTCCGCAGTAGCTGAACAACACTGTCATTTCCAACCAAATGAGCAGCCCCTACCAGAAACATGATATTGGTGCTGCCGGCAACTGCCTTTTCAATTTCGGGAATCCAGTTCTGATTCCTCTCCGCCAGCAAGAGGCGTCGAATATTCGAACCCTCCTCCATATGCTTGCTGATGAGCTTGTCGAGCTGCGCTCCATCTCCGACTTTCCAGGCGGCGATCAGAGGTCCCAGTTCGTTATTTCTTTTATCGGCCTCGTCCAGGGAAGCATTGAGAAGGTTTTCCAGCTCCTTGTCTTCAATGCTGTCAAAACGCGAGAGTTGAAATTCGGCGGTTTCCAATCCGCGAGAGGGTTTCCCATCCTTCACCGTCTTGTCATGAAAGGTAAACTCCAGCCCAAGTTGCGGCTTGGCACCGAGTCGGACAGCTTCCAGAGTGCTCACGGTGATGAAGACCATGCTCGGCTTCATCTGATTAATGATCGCCGGCTGAAGACCGAAAGGAGAAGCGTATTGCTGAATCCTCCGGACCGTGTTTTCGGAAAAATGATCGCGAAGGGATTTTCCCCGCGGCAACATTCCTTTGCTCCGGATTCCCTGGAGAACCGCAGGATCTTTCATCAGAGCCATATCGACCTCAAACACAATCTCGGCGCTGTCGTTGTAGACCTTGTAATAAGATGCCGGAAGCGGTAAATCCTCTGCCCGCAGCAAATGAACGGATCCCGCGAGGTAAACGGTGTTGTCTAAGTCTGTGATTTTCCAGATCGAAACCTTACCATTTCCGCCTCCTGTCGGAGCAGGAGCCTGCGCGTATATCGCGGGAGCAGTCAGCAAAAGGAGCAAAAAGGCTGCTGCGAAGAAAAGATTCTGTCGAATTTTCATGTGAGGGAGGGTTTGGTATTGAGAGCTGATTCGTTTCTCTCTAAGTATAGTAATTGCCCCGAGGCAAAAAGCTCTAAATATCCAATCAGATCACTCATTCATGAAATACTTCGTCCACCTCGCCATCGGCCTTCTCAGCCTTCAGGCCATCGCCTCCGACTGGAAAAAACATGTCATCATGGAAGGCGGACACAATACCTCCGCGGTCGCAGCAGACTACACCGGCGACGGCAAGCTGGACGTCATCACCAGCTACAAAGGGAAAGTCAGCCGCTTTGCTGCACCCGACTGGACCGAGACGATTCTCTATCGCTTTGAAAAAGGGAAAGGCACCTGCATCCACAGCGAAACTCTCGACGTCGACGGAGATGGCGATATGGATTGGGCCGGCAGCCAGGCTTTTGATAAACCCTTCTGGCTGGAGAACCCGGGGAATGCCGGGGACAAATGGACTGCGAGAATCATCGATCATGATATTCAGGGAATTCACTGCATCCTCAAAGCCGATGTGGATAACGACGGAAAACCCGACCTGATCATCAATAACTTTGAACCCAAAGGCGTCCTCGCCGATTCAATCGCCTGGTTTCAAATCCCCGAGAATCCTAAATCAGCGGACCATTGGCATCGTCATGTTTTTGCCGACAAAACCGCTCGGGGCGGCAGTCACTATTTCGGCTTCGGCGACATCGACGGAGACGGATGGGGAGAAATCGCCGCCGGTGCAAAAGGGGCTCCCTTCGAAGACGGAAACTGGTTTGCCTACTGGAAAAACCCGGGAGGCGAAAAAGCAAAAGGAGCCTGGGAGAAGACAATCATTGCCGAAAACCAACTCGCAGCGACCTGCATCAAACCCGCCGATGTGAACGGCGACGGGAAAATTGATTACGTAGCTTCACGCGGTCACAGCGCCGGAGTTCTCTGGTTCGAAGCTCCTGACTGGAAAATCCATGATATCGATCCTGATACAAAACAACCACACAGTCTCACGGTAAAAGACCACGATCAGGATGGCGATCTCGATGCTGCCTCCTGCGGTTACGAAAGCGAAGTTCTCCGCTGGTATGAAAATGACGGCAAAGGAAATTTCACCATCCACACCCTCGACGATGCTCAACAATCCTACGATCTGCGTTCAGTTGACATGGATCAGGACGGCGACCTCGACCTTCTGAACGCCGGCCGGGCCACCGGCAATGTCGCTTGGTACGAAAACCCGCTCAAATAACATTCTCGTGACCGGAGAATTCCTCACCCGCCTCACCATCCAGGCGGCGATGTGTGCCTGGACGCTTGGAATTGTTTCCAAAGGTCGCGTTTCAAAGTGGGCGTGGTCGACAGCTATTGTCATTTACCTCGTCCACATTTTCTTCGCCTTTGAAGTCCACTATGGCTGGAGCCAGAAAGTCGCACTCGAAGAAACCGCCCGTCAGACTTATCAACTCACTGGCTGGAACAACGGCATCGGTCTCTGGGTGAACTACGCCTTCACCGCATTTCTCGCCTGTGATCTCTGGAACCAATGGAGCGGGCACCCTGAGAGGCTGAGGAATACAAGAAACGGAATCGTCCTGTTTATGATCCTCAACGGCGCCGTCATTTTTGGAACCGGATTATCGAGACAGCTCGGAATTGTGCTTCTCGGTGTTGTCACGCTGGTTTGGCTTCGTAGGACAAAAAGTAAAATTCGAAACAAAAAGTAGCACGGAATGCCATTCCGTTTCAAAGAATCACGCCAGTGCTCCAGCGGATAGGCAACGCGGACGGAATAGCATTCCGTGCTACAAGGGGAAACTTCGGCAAAGCAGTTTCTCTCCTAAACTTCCAAAAAATTCTTCAGCAGCTTTTTCCCTTCCCCCGTCAGAATCGACTCGGGATGAAACTGGACTCCGTAAATCGGCAGTTCCTTGTGCTTGAGACCCATGATCTCCTTCTCTTCGGTTTCCGCCGTAATTTCGAGGCAGTCAGGAAATGTCTCACGCTTAACGATCAAAGAATGGTACCGCGTTGCCTCAAAAGGATTTTGCACCCCTGCAAAAAGCCCTTCCCCGTTGTGCTTCACCGGCGAAGTCTTCCCGTGCATGAGACGCTCCGCCCTCACGACATCGCCCCCATAAACGTGACCGATACTCTGATGCCCAAGACAAACGCCCAACAGCGGCTTCGTCTCTCCGAAAGCGCGAATCACATCGCAGCTAATTCCTGCTTCGTTAGGAGTACACGGTCCCGGGGAAATACAGATTTTCTCCGGGTCCAGTTTTTTGATCTCCTCCACCGAAATCTGATCATTTCGGTAAATCTTCATTTCCGCCCCCAATTCACCAAAGTATTGGACGAGGTTGTATGTGAAGGAATCGTAGTTGTCGATGACCAGTAACATCAGGCGGAAATCTATGCCTGATCGGTTTCGGGTCAACTGTTCACGCCGATTGATTCCACATCAATTCTGAGCCACACTGTCAGCGAATTCCCGGATTTATCGATCCAACCCTGTTCAATCGTGAAGGCAACCCAGTTGATTCGTAAATGGCTTCCCCTTTCCTGCCTTCTTCTGTGGATGGTCGGAGGGCCGTCGTCCTTGCCGGCTGCGCCGAAAATGAGAACTGACAAGCTTTCCCAAATCGACAAAACGATCGGGGCGGCAATCACCGACGGCGATATTCCCGGGGCAGTTCTCTGGGTGGAGTCAAAAGGTGAAGTTTATACGAAAGCATATGGCTTGCGAATGAAGGATCCGTCGTTCGAAAAAATGACACCGGATACGATTTTCGACCTGGCCAGCCTTACCAAAGTGCTCGCAACCACACCGGCGATTCTTCACCTTTACGAACGGGGAAAGATCCAGATCAATGCTCCGGTCTCAGATTACATCCCCGAATTTCTCGAAGGTGGAATTCTCGAGGAAGCGGAACCCGATCCACCTAAAGATGGCAAGGAACCTGAATTCGACCCCGGGCAGGTGACACCGGAACATCGGAAGGAAATAACCATTCGCCATCTCATGACTCACCAGAGCGGACTGCCGCCGGGAATTTTTATCAGCAAACAGGATTTCTGGGGGCACGAAGAAGGAGTCCGCCGGGCCATCTCAATCGGGCTGAAAGAGAAACCGGGGACACGCTTCCGCTACAGCGATGTGAATTTCATCCTTCTCGGGGAAATTGTGAGGAGAGCTTCAGGACAACGGGTTGATGGCTACGTTCACGATCACTTTTACGAGCCGCTGGGAATGGCCGACACCGGCTACCTGCCGCCGCGTTTTCGCCAACCTCGAATTGCCCCTACCACCTTCATCAAAGAATACGGGCTCATCCGCGGAGAGGTTCATGATCCGACGGCACGCCGCATGAACGAAGTGGCAGGACACGCCGGACTGTTTTCGACAGCTCCTGACATTGCCAAATTTATGCGCATGTTTTTGAATGGTGGGAGCCTCGAGAGCATCTCCTGCCTTCAAGCTGAGACCATTGCTTTTGCCACGGAAAATCATCTTCCCGACAGCATTGGTTACAAACGTGGGCTGGGCTGGGACATCGGCTCAAATTTCGCCTACCAGCGTGGCGAAAGATTTCCCAAGACAGGCTTCGGCCACACCGGATGGACCGGAACCTCGATCTGGGCGGATCCTGCCTCGGAGAGCTTTGTCATTTTGTTAGCGAACCGGAACCACCCGACCGAGTCAGGACGAATCAAACAGCTGCGAATCAAAGTGGGAACCCTGGCCGGAGAAGCCGTCGGATACACCCGGGCTGTTCCTCTATCCGATTCAGGCACGGAAGACTACTCCCGTAACGACGAACAAACCGCAGCTGCTGCGGCAGGTTCAACGGTCCTCAACGGAATCGATGTTCTTGAGAAAGAGAATTTTCAGTCCCTCGCCGGCCGAAAAGTTGGACTGATCACCAACCACACGGGAATCAATCGCAATCGGCGCTCGACCATTGACCTCCTGGCTGCAGCAAAAAACGTGAGCCTCGTCGCTCTGTTTTCGCCGGAACACGGAATCCGTGGCACTCTCGATACCGATTCCATCTCCGATGGAAAAGACGACGCCACCGGCTTGCCAGTCTACAGCCTTTACAAATCCAAAGAGCGCAAACCGACTGCATCACAACTGAAAGGAATCGACACGCTCGTCTTTGATATCCAGGACATCGGCTGTCGGTTCTACACCTACATCTCCACCATGGGACTGGCGATGGAGGCAGCGGCGGAAAACAAACTGAAAATCGTCGTTCTCGACCGGGTCAATCCGATTGGCGGAGTCATCGTCGACGGGCCGGTCAGGACTGGGAAAGGGAATGACTTCGTCGCCTTTCACGACATTCCGGTTCAACATGGAATGACCGCCGGTGAGCTCGCCCGGATGTTCAATGCCGAGCGTAAAATCAATGCCGACCTCCAGGTGATTCCCGTGAGAGGATGGGATCCGGCCTCCCGTTTTGATGAGACCGGCCTTCCCTGGGTCAACCCCTCTCCCAACATGCGAAGCATCACCGAAGCGCTGCTTTATCCAGGTATCGGCCTTCTCGAATTCACCAATATTTCTGTGGGACGCGGCACGGCAACACCTTTCGAACACATCGGTGCTCCCTGGATTGATGATGGTCGACTGGCCGCCCGACTCATCGAAGATAGGTTACCCGGCATATTGATTTTACCGACTCGCTACACACCCGATGCCAACGTTTACGATGGCGAAGACTGCGGGGGAGTTCGTTTTCTGATCACTGACCGGAATACTCTTCGTCCCATCGATGTCGGCTTGTCTATCGGAAGAGCAATTCAGGAAAGTTACCCACGAACATTCAACTTAAAGGACAAAGGGAACGTTTTGCTCCGCCATTCCAAAACCCTCGACGCTCTCGTCAAAGGGAAGTCCAATCAGCAAATTCGGAACTTGTGGAAACCCGATCTGGAGAAATTCTTGAAACGGCGTTCAAACTTCCTACTGTATTCACGCTAAACAAATTTCGAAACGACGATGGGCAGACGATCACAGGATCCAGAGAAAGGTGAAAAACAGGGAAACGATATGAGTCGTTTTTCGGCGGATAACTACGAGCGTCCCGTTCTCGACACTCCTAACGGAGCCGAAAAGATTTTTCTACATTCCTGCTGTGCGCCCTGCGCCGCCGAAATCATGGACGCCCTCGCTGCTTCGGAAATTCAGACGACGATATTTTTCTACAACCCGAATATCCATCCGCGTGATGAATACGAAATCCGCAAGCAGGAGAATATTCGCTGTCTCTTATACACATCTGACGCTGCCGACGAAGAGGATAGTGTAGA
>CAJXQE010000267.1 GCA_913058215.1 uncultured Verrucomicrobiales bacterium | reverse complement strand
ATCTACACTATCCTCTTCGTCGGCAGCGTCAGATGTGTATAAGAGACAGACAATATCCTCTTTGCGACTCCGAAGTGGAGGCATCGTGATCGATACGACCTTGAGACGGAAGAAGAGGTCATCCCGAAAGGTTCCTTCCTCGACCATTTTAGTGAGGTTCTTATTGGTCGCTGCGACGACCCGGACATCGATTTTGATGGGTTTGTTGCTGCCGAGTCGTTCGATGGTTCGTTCGCCGATTGCCCGGAGCAGTTTCACTTGAGTGTTGGAATCGATCTCGCCGATTTCATCGAGGAAGAGCGTTCCGCCGTTGGCTTCTTCGAACCTTCCAATGCGTCTTTCGGTCGCCCCGGTAAAGGCTCCGCGTTCATGACCGAAAAGCTCACTTTCCAGAAGTTGTTCACTCAGTGCTGCGCAATGAACGGTCACCAGCTTGGACTTCGGGCGGCCGCTTAAATTGTGAATTGCCCGTCCGATCAGTTCTTTACCTGTTCCGCTTTCTCCCTCGATGAGGACGGTGGCCCGGGTCGGGGCGACCTGCTTCACCGTTTCGAAAACCGGATGCATCACCGTAGATTGACCGATGATGTTCTCAATACCAAAGCGGTCATCGACCTGTGCTTTGAGCGCCACGTTTTCCGCCTCGACACTTCGACTGCGGATCGCCCGTTTGATGACCAGTTCCAGTTCATCAATGTTGAGAGGCTTGCTCACATAGTCGTAAGCCCCTTTTTTCATCGCCTCGACCGCGACGTCGACCGATCCGTAGGCGGTCATTAATATGCAGACAGGTGGCTTCGAGCGACTCAAGGCAGAAGTGATCAGATCCATTCCACTCTCTGCACCGAGGCGGAGGTCAGTCACCATAACGTCGACAGATTCATTCTTTAGAACCTCAGTCGCCTCCGAAATATTGGCGGCAACGTAGATGTCGAACTCATCCTCGAGTGACATCCGCAGCCCGTCGCGAGTGTGCTTTTCATCATCAACGATGAGAACGGTCTTGTCGAAGAAATCCATATTCAGGTCATCCTATTTGGTGGGAACTGCGTCGGCATCCACGTCGATCACTTCAGCTTGCGCTTTCTGTGGCAGGAAGCGCATTCGTTTTTCAATTCGAGGGAAGTGAATCGTAACTTCCGTCCCTTCACCCTCTTCACTTTCGAATTCCAATTCCCCGCCATGTTCGCGAATGATGCGATGAACGATCAAGAGCCCGAGTCCCGAGCCTGTCTTTTTGGTGGTGAAGTAGGGGTCAAAGACCTTGCCGACTTTCTCCGCCGGAATTCCGGACCCGTTGTCGGCGAATGCGATCGATACATTGAAGTCATCGGCGAATGTCCGGATTGTGAGCTTCCCATCTGATCCGATGGCCTGGCCCGCATTTCGAATCAGGTTGTAGATGACCTGTTTCATCTGGTCGCGGTCAAGATTCAGCAAGGGCAGTTCGGGCTGCAAGCTGAGTGTCGTTGTGATTCTTCGGTCCTCGACTTCAGGTGCGATAAAAGAAACGGCCTCCTCGACAATTTCATTTAGATCTGCGGATTCGAAAATTGGCTTGGTTGGGCGCACCGCGCTGAGGAATTTTTCAACAATGAAGTCGAGTCGCTTGATCTCGCTTCGGGCAATATCGAGGGGTTCGAGCAATTCCGCAGCGAGTTCCGGGCTGGCCTTCTTTTTAATCTTCCGATCAAGAAGCTGCAGGTGAATGCCGAGGGAATTCAGCGGATTGCCGATCTCGTGGGCTACTCCGGCTGCCAGCATCGTCAAGGCATTGAGCCGTTCGGATTCAATTTCCTCCTGATGAAGCTGCCGATTCTGAGTGGTGTCCCGTAAAATGAGCACGTATCCGCCGAGCTCTGAGTCGTCTGTGCTTTTGGCCTCAATCTCTTCGATAGGAGCGATGTAGCAGCTCAGGTAGCGATGCTCCGGATACAATACTTCCAGTTCCCGATTCACCACTCGTCCGGATCCGACCATGTCATCCCAATCGATTTCGGGAAAGTACCGGGATATTTCCTGGCCGATGGTGTCGTTCCGATTCAGCCCAAAGAACTCACACGCTGCGTGATTGATGTAGTGAATTGAGCCACGAACGCCCGTGACGATGATTCCTTCCCGCAGGACATCGAAGACTTTCTCGAGAAAGCCCTTTTCCTGAACCGCCTTCAGGACAATACGCTGCACTGCCTCAGGATCGACCTTGTCCAGTCGATCGATCAGTTTGTCGAGGTAGCCGGATTTCATCAAAATGGGACACTACGGCACAGCTGGATGCGCTCATTGCATTGTGACAATATGGCGCAGTTGTGACGTTCTTGCAAATGCTCTGCCGGAGGCCTCTTACTTCCGCGTACCAATAGGGGAGGAGGACAGTCCCTTCGCTGCATCGAGGGACGATTTGTTGGGATCACCGG
Source organism: uncultured Verrucomicrobiales bacterium (assembly GCA_913058215.1). Taxonomy (GTDB): domain Bacteria; phylum Verrucomicrobiota; class Verrucomicrobiia; order Verrucomicrobiales; family DEV007; genus Arctic95D-9. The sequence goes on along the minus strand of CAJXQE010000267.1, from coordinate 8,588 downwards.
AACCGTATCGGACGAATGTCCATTTTCCGCCTACCCACTTGTAGACATTGTTGAGTGAGTTGGATCTCAAACCTCTTACGGGGTGGGAAGAATGAACATAATCGGGATGAGTAGGGGAGCGGGGATCCTTGGTCTCTGACCCCAGGGTGTAGCCTTTGCCTCTTTTTCTTTTCGGTGCAGATGCCTGGTTCTTTCTTCTTTCGGCCTCGATCCGGGCGATATGCAGGGCTTTAGTACCCGGAGGATCAATGAAGATGGCATGCGGTTCGATACGAATTTCAACGCCCGTCGTTTTCGAAACATAGTAGAGAACGGTCGACGCGGGGACGCTACTCAATTTCATCGATACTGGAATATCTGCATCGATCATGCTGCTGAGGACGATATTGAATCCCGGACCTTTTGGATTCTCTTCTTTGTAACGATTGGAAAGATAGGCGACGACATCCTTGAGCGGCGCATTAACAAACTCGACGCGATCCATTTGAAATTCCCGAGCACGGATTGCGGGGCCAAATTTTGCCGTGGCTCCTGCTTCGCGGGGGACTTTCTTCGCCAGTTCCCCTTCTCCGGAAGGAAGGATGAGGCAGGCGTGATTATCGATGCGGTAATCCAGCCGCGCATGGTCAATGAGACATACGAGTGCCGTTCCTACGGTGACATCACTGAGGTGAAGGCTGACATGTTTCTCCTGATCCACTTTCGGATCGATCAGGAAATTGATGCCCGCTTTGGTGGGGTCGAGTTCGACGCTCTTGAGGCGGAGAAACTCCACAACATCGGAGAGGGGAGTTTCTTCAAACTCAATCCGGGGCAACTTTGCAGAAATGGATTCTGCGTTTCCGATTGCCGGAAGCAGGATGAGGACGAATAAAATAAGGATGTGAAGCAGGACTCTCATTTCAATTTCGAGATCAAGAATACGGAAAAAATTAATTCAGTTCAAGAATTCAATGCGCTCTGGCGACCAGGGTCATCCGTTGCCACCACCAGACAATTTTCTCATCTTCCTCTCCGAGCTTGAAAGCATCCCGTGCCTCTTCCGGAGCGTTTCTGACGAGTTCGAGAACGGCTGTGCGATTGGACTGCGGAGTGGCGGCTGTTTCAAAATACCATTCCAGATCAGGCATTTTCATCGGCTTCAACTCGCAGTGGTGAACGCTCAGTCCCGCATCGCCACATAGACTCTGCCACTCTCCGGGGGAGATGAATCTTCCGTGACTTGGGTCGCGGAGCTTCTCGACCTGGTGGGTCCAGGCCTCGGCGATTGAGTTGTTGTCGGGAACGGAGCCATCGATCACGAGGAATGTTCCTCCGGATTTGAGGACTCTGCAGCTCTCTCTGACAAAAGAACTGACATCACTGAAATGGTGAGGGGCCACTCTACAGACAACGAGATCGAAATGGCTGTCTGCGTAGGGAAGTTCCTCGGCAGAATGCTGCCCTGTTCCAATCGGGTTACCGTTCTCACGGGCGAGGTTCCCGGCATTCTCCAACATTGCCGGCGTGATATCGGAGGCGATCACATCACATCCTGCCGCGGCGAAATAGTTGGCGGCATGCCCTCCGCCGGTAGCGACATCGAGAACCTTCGCGTTTTCAGGTAGTTCGAAAAATTCGCAGGCGGCGACGATGTCGGAGGTATCGGCGAGAATATGAGATCGGCCGTATCGTTTGCTTTGTTTCTCAAACTGATCGCGGGATGCCTTTTGCATTTCATTGAGCGCCATTCCTCATCATACGCTTGAATGGACTTCGAAGAAACCGGCTCACTTGAATATTCCGCGGCCATCCACGATGGTTGATCATGGAATCGAGTTCAGGAATCTTATTGGTGATGACTACTTTTCCCGATCGGGAGTGTGCTTCCGAAATCGGCGAGGCTTTGGTGAAAATGAAGCTGGCTGCCTGTATCAATCTCGTTCTCGGTGCCGAATCGATCTATGAATGGAAAGGGGAGATCTGCCGCGAGCAGGAGATCCTGGGATTGATCAAAACTGTCCCGGGAAAAGTGAGGGAGTTGGAGGAGGTGATGCTGGAGATGCATCCTTACGAGCAACCTGAACTGATCGTTCTTCCCGTGAGTGGTGGAAATGAAGGATACCTGGACTGGGTTCGCTCGATTGAGCAAGAGGCTTAGATCGACGTCGCGTGCGAGAAGAATTCCGACACGAATCCCTTCGGATGAAACGGCTACCCACGAATCAGGTCCGATGTGGGGGAGGCCAAAACCAAAACGGGCCGAACCTGTGAAGGTTCAGCCCGATTCGCTTGTTAAATTATATCAGGTCTGTCTGATCAGCTTTCAGCTGAACTGACGGACTCCACAGCTTCGTCGCCGTCAGAATCAGAATCAGAATCGGAATCGTCTCTGTCTTCCGGTTTGAATGAGAGAAATTTCTCGTCTTCATCGTGACTCACTTTGATGATCTGACCGGGGCTAACATCTCCGCGAAGGATGTGTTCGGCGAGCGGATCTTCAATGTGCTTCTCGACCGCGCGGCGCATTGGACGAGCCCCGTAATTCGGATCGTAACCGGCTTCGATAAGAAACTCTTTTGCTTTTTGATCAAGCTCAAGAAGGATCTTCTTCTCGGCAAGCCGTTTCAGCACCGTGTTGATTTCCAGATCGACGATCTGGATCAAGTCTTCGCGATCGAGAACGTGGAAGACAATCTTCTCGTCGAGACGGTTGAGGAATTCCGGTTTGAAAGCTTCTTTGGCTTTCTCCAGAATCTTATCCTTCATGTTCTCATAATTCTCGTCCGCTCCGCCCATCGATCCAAATCCGACAGTCACCTGACGTTTGATAACGTCGGCTCCAACGTTGGAAGTGAGAATGATGATCGTATTCCGGAAATCAATCTTGCGACCGAGGCTGTCAGTGATCATGCCTTCTTCCAAAATCTGGAGAAGAAGATTCATGACATCCGGGTGCGCTTTCTCGATTTCATCGAAAAGAACGACAGAGTAAGGGCGTCGACGCACCGCTTCGGAAAGCTGACCGCCCTCTTCGTATCCAACATAGCCCGGAGGCGAACCAATCAGGCGGCTGCTGGTGAATTTCTCCATGTACTCAGACATGTCGATCTGAATTAAGGCTTCAGGATCGCCGAACATGAAGTCGGCAAGATTACGGGCGAGATAGGTTTTACCCACACCAGTTGGTCCGAGGAAAACAAAGGAACCGATCGGGCGGCGAGGATCTTTGAGATCGGCACGGCTTCGGCGAAGTGCTTTGGAAATGGCGGTAACCGCTTCGTCCTGGCCAATGACACGGGACTTGAGTTCTTCCTCCATTTTGAGGAGTTTCTCGGTTTCCTTTTCCTCCATGCGCTGGAGAGGAACGCCGGTCCACTTGGCGACAACACTCATGATGTCGTCTTCCTCGACGGTGACAATTTTCTCTTCGTTCTCTTCACGCCACTCGTTGAGGAACTCTTCCATTTCCTCGCGCTTGTTCTTCTCTTTGTCGCGAAGAGCAGCTGCGTTTTCGAAATCCTGATCCTTGATCGCCGCTTCTTTCTCGGCCACGATTTCTTCGATTTCACTTTCGAAATCTTTCATCGCCGGAGGACGAGTCATTGAACCGATCCGAGCCTTGGCACCGGCTTCGTCAAGAATATCGATCGCCTTGTCAGGCAGATAACGACCGGTCAGGTAACGGGCCGAAAGCCGGACACAGGCTTCGATGGCATCCTCGGTGAAGTCCGCCTTGTGGTGGGCTTCATATTTGGAGCGCAGTCCCTGAAGAATCAAAATGGTGTCATCGACGCTGGGCTCTTCGACTTTCACCTGCTGGAAACGGCGTTCCAGTGCGGCGTCTTTCTCGATAAATTTACGATACTCGTTCAGCGTCGTGGCACCGATACACTGCAACTCACCGCGGCTCAGCGCAGGCTTGATGATATTCGAGGCGTCCATCGCTCCTTCAGCGGAACCGGCACCAACGATGGTGTGAAGCTCATCAATAAAGAGGATCACGTTCTTGGAACGCTTGATCTCGTCCATGACCGCTTTAATGCGCTCTTCGAACTGTCCACGATACTTCGTTCCCGCGACCATGAGTGCGAGATCGAGGGTGATGACTTTTTTGTCGCGGAGCAGTTCCGGAACATTTCCTGATCCGATTTCCTGAGCGAGGCCTTCGGCGATTGCCGTTTTACCGACACCAGCTTCCCCGATAAGAACGGGATTGTTCTTGGTTCGGCGGCAGAGAATCTGAATGACGCGTTCGATTTCCTCGGTCCGTCCGATCACAGGATCGAGATCGCCGTTGTTGGCGAGCTCAGTGAGATCGCGACCAAAAGCCTTCAGCGCAGGAGTTTTTCCCTCCTTGCGACCGCCGGGTCCGGTAGACATTCCTTCTTCAAAATCGATATCCTCTTCTTCACCGGTGGAACCACCCGCGAAATTTGGATCGAGCTCACGAAGGATCTCGTTGCGGGTGCGTTCGATGTCGACCTCAAGATTTTTCAGAACACGGGCAGCAACGCCATCGCCTTCGCGCAAAAGGCCGAGCAAGATGTGCTCTGTCCCTACGTAGCTGTGATTCAAGGCTTTAGCTTCCTTGCCGGCAAGCGCGAGAACCTTTTTAACCCGGGGAGTGTAGGGAATGTTCCCGACCATTTTGGTCTCGGGGCCATTGCCGACCTGCTTCTCGACTTCCATCCGGACAGTTTCCAGATCGAGGTTCATTTTTTGCAATACGTTAACCGCGACACCCTGGCCGAGTTTGATCAGGCCGAGCAAAAGATGCTCAGTCCCAACGTAATTGTGATTGAATCGATCAGCCTCTTTTCTCGCGAGGGCTAAAACTTGTTGAGCGCGGGGGGTAAAATTATTCATCTTCGTCTGTGTCCCTTTCCGTTATTATACTGCTGAATTCCGGTTCAGTCAGCCCTTTTAAGTTGGTCCGGATAATGTCAGCGCGCAAGATATCCCGCTCCTCAGGAGTAAGTTTTCTTTTCGCTGAAATTTGGAGATGGGCAGGCTGGATTTCAGTCAGCAATAAATTGATTGATTCGCGTTCCTCTTCCGGGAAAAATCCGAGGTCACAACCAAGGCGGATCATGGAGAGGTGGTTCAACGCTTCTTTCGAGGAAATGATGTGAGCATGCTTGAGAACCGCATAGGCCCGGCCGCACTGGTCCTGGATCATCGTCGGTGAATCCTCCAGCATTTTGTGGCGGGCATTGTGCTCATTTTTGATCATGTTTTCAATGACCATGGCCAGATTTTCAATCACCGACTCCTCGCTTTTACCGAGAGTGGTTTGATTGGAAACCTGGAAAAGATTGGCGAGCGCTTCGGTCCCTTCGCCGTAAAGCCCGCGAACGGCGAGGCCGATGCGGTTGGCGGCCTGGATCGTTTGGTTGATTTGCTCACTCAAGACAAGTCCCGGTAAGTGAAGCATCGCTGAGGCGCGCATTCCGGTGCCGAGATTGGTCGGGCAGGCGGTGAGGTATCCGAATTTCGGGTCGAAGGCGTAGGGAAGTTCCTCCTCGAGAATACTGTCGATTCCGTCGAGTGATTTGAATGCGGAAAGCAACTGCAAGCCCGGGCGGATCGCCTGCATTCGCAAATGGTCCTCTTCATTGATCATGATGCTGATCGTCTGATTACGATTCATCACCGTCGCACAACCGGGGCCTTTTGCGGCATGCTCGCGACTGATGAGATGACGTTCCACCAGCACTTGTTTCTCGATTGCAGTGAGCTTGGTCATTTCTTCCGAAAAGGAATCCTTCATCTCGGAAAGTTCCTCCAGAACCGGGCGCACGTCTTCCATCACCTCGGAGCGTTCATGCTTGTCAGCCCATCCGGGAAAGGAATGACCCACCAGATTCCGGGCAAGACGGACGCGGCTCGTGATCACGATGTCGCTCTCAGGACCGCTTACGCGCATCCATTCGGCAGGTTTTTTTAACAATGTTGAAAAACGCATCGACATAACGACCACTCAATCTAAGCCTGCTGGAGCAGACTTCTCTTATAATTATTGTCCTGAATCCTCCAGTTGTGATTCCAGTTGGGAGATCGCATCCCGCAAACGGGCTGCCTCTTCATAGTCCTCTGCTTCTACTGAAGCGTTCAAAGATTCTTTCAATTCTACGAGTTTTTCTTCGTTTGTTTGCTCGTGAACCTCTTCCACCTCCTCAATTTCCATCTTTTCAGGAATAAGATCCTCGAAGTGAGTCGGCGTTTTTCCGGAATGTTCAGTGTGCTTGTGCATCGCTTCGAGTAGACCCTCGAGACCTTCATTAAAAACGGAATAGCAGCGGGCGCATCCGAATCTTCCGGTCTTCTTAAAGTGGGTTTGGGTAAATCCACAGGACGGACAGGTCAATTCATCGGGCTGAGCCGGCTTTTCTGTTACAGATTCTTCGCCCATTCCTTCAAGCATGTCAGTCAAAGCAAAGCCCGTCGGATCAGTGACGCCCTTGTCATCGGCGCAAATCTTGCAGAGATTAACTTTCTGCAGCTTCCCGTCGGCCATCTGGCTTAGGAAGACCGTAGCTTTTTCGCTCTGGCAAACATCACAAATCATCGAAACTTCAGCGGCCGCCACATCCTTATCATTGAAAGACGTCCGCCCACTCCATAGTTTACGACAGGAAAATCGTTTAGTAAATCGGAGTACCGCTAGTTTCCACAATTTTACGAAATTCTACCATTAGCTTGCGCGTGATCGGTCCGGGCTCGCCTTCGCCGATTTCCCGCTCATCGTAAGTTCGCACCGGCACCACTTCAGCGGCTGTTCCCGTGAGAAATACTTCATCCGCGGTGTAGAGCTCGTAGCGGCTCATATTCACCTCGGCCAGTTCGTGGCCTTCTTTGGAAATCAACTCCATCACTGCCTTCCGGGTGATTCCGTCGAGGCAGCCGGCAGATACCGGCGGCGTTGAGATTCTTCCGCCTTTTACGACGAAAATATTATCCCCGGTGCATTCGGCAACATACCCTTCGGTGTTCAGCATGACCCCTTCCTGGCCGCCGGCAGCAAGCGCTTCCACTTTGGCCATAACATTGCTCAGGTAATTCAGTGATTTCACTGAAGGAGAAAGCGAATCGTGAGTGGGGCGACGTGTCGCGCAGGTCACCACATTGAGACCGTTCTCGTAATATTCCGCAGGATACAGGGAAATCGTCGAGGCGATTACCACGATGGACGCTTTCTTACAAAGGTAAGGGCTCAGTCCCAGGCCGCCTGTTCCGCGGGTGATGACAAGGCGGACATAGCCGTCCTGCAGTTCATTTTTGGCAATGGTCGAAATCACCGCGGCAGTCATTTCCTCTTTGGAAATTGGAATTTTCAGATGAATCGCTTTGGCGGAGTCGTAAAGCCGGTCGATGTGCTCTCCGAGCCGGAAGACACGACCGCAGTAGAAACGGATACCTTCAAAGACTCCGTCACCGTAAAGAAGGCCGTGATCAAACACGGAAATTTTTGCGTCTTGCTCCGGGAAAAACTCTCCGTCGACATACACTTGCAGGGATTCGGCACTCATAAAAAAATGTGGGCATCACATTGCCCGCACCGGACTGGAAAGCAAGCGCCGCCTTACCGGTTCCATAGCATCGAAAAGATCGCGACTGCGAAAAGATGCAGGGCGGATGCTATGTCTGTCTTTGAGATTCTACTGGAATTGGATTCGAGCGGCATGCGCCGTATGGGGTGGGAAGGCAGCCGGAGCGGCCGCCCTACAGCAATGCATGTGGTCTCGCGCCATTGTAGGGCGGGCGCTGCGCCTGCCTTTGTAACCCTACCGCGTCAGCGGCAAAACTCTCCCTGCGAATCGGATTCGAGCGGCATGCGACGTATTAGGTGGGAAGGCAGCCGGAGCGGCCGCCCTACAGCAATGCATGTGGTCTCGCGCGTTGTAGGGCGGGCGCTGCGCCTGCCTTTGTAACCCTACATCTTCATTCCATCGCTTCGCGGATGCCGATCGACCAGGGCCAATCCTCCCATCGTTCAACCAGGCCGGCCCGGACCGGATTCTCGCGCATATAATTCCATTTTTGCTCGGCCTGCTCGTTCGCCCGCAAAAGCCGATCGAAACTACCGCCTTGCCATTCCCAGGAGGGCTTGTCGAATTTCTTGTTGATCCATCGCTTTAACGCGCCGGATAGATTTCCGACTGACTGATCCCGGTTTTTCAGGGGAGTTGCCAGCAAATGCAAGTGGTCGGGCATGATGACAGCAGCCCTGATATGCCAAAGTCCCCGTTCCGTAAGCCGATTGGCAGTGGTGAGAAATGCATCGAAAAACGTGGAATTTGCCCACGCGGAGCGGCGTTCTTTTTCACTTAGAGTCACGAAGTACACCACCGATGTTCCCCAGGGCAGTTGAACAGGAATTCGAGGAGGGTGCGCCATAGAAAAATGTTCAATAGAACAGTATTATTGCAAGGCGGAATGTGAAGCATCGCTAAAAAATGGATAGCGGCATCCGCCGTATCAGGTGGAAAGCAGCCGGAGCGGCCGCCCTACAGCAATGGATCTGACCTCGCGCCTTGTAGGGCGGGCGCTCCGCCTGCCTTTGTAACCCTACCGCGTCAGCGGCAAAACTCTCCCTGCGAATCGGA
>CAJXQE010000266.1 GCA_913058215.1 uncultured Verrucomicrobiales bacterium | reverse complement strand
TCTACACTATCCTCTTCGTCGGCAGCGTCAGATGTGTATAAGAGACAGCTTTATACTTTTGCACATAAGGGGCTGGATTGGCATCAAAAGCACTGGTGCAGGGGCGGCAGCAGAATTTGTATTCCTGATCATCCAGAACTCGAGTGTAGGTGCGGCCCTGTAGCCTCCGGTTGATGACGAGGCACTTGTCGAGTTCGTAGGGCTTCGGCTTGTCAGCCTTGGAGGCGGTGGTGACACAGCCGGTCGTAAAAAACAAACCGGTGAAGGAAATGGCGGCCAGCAGAAAAATTTTCATGGTTGGGTCAGGTGGTTCTAGTTCAGTTTGTTGTCGAAAGAGGTGTTCTTCAAGCCCTTTCCATTGTTGGATGCCTGCTGTTTTCGTTTGCAGCGAATGAGTTCTGCGCTTCGTTGCTAAGATCCGCGTACCCGAACTCCTTTCGTTTTTTCTATGGCCACCATCAAAATCGCCTGCCCTAAATGTGGTCAAAAAGTGTCCGGAGACGAAACCTTTGTCGGGACGACGGTGACCTGCCCGATCTGCACATCGGATATTTTCTTTCCGCCGAAAGACGGCGGGAGTGGGGAGGCTCCAAAAGAAAGCGCCCCTCAGCGAGCCGCGCCAGAAGATCAATCCTATTCCCCTGAAGCCCCCGTTCCTCCAGCGCGTCAGGAAACGTCCTCCCATCCGCCGGCAGCATCTCCTGAAGCGCCGCCGCAAGGGGAGTATTCTCATTTACCTCCTTCTCCTCATCAGGTCCCGCTGGATTCTGAGGACGGGGATCCACAGAATCGAAACTCACGGTGGGAAGACGAAGACGAGGAAGTGCCCACGCCTCTTTTTGGTGCCATTTCTCTGGTTTCTTCGATTTTGGGGATTGTCACCTGTATCGGCGGCATTCTTTTCGCCCCGCTCGCAATTATTTTCGGTCACACCGCCCTGGCCCGTGCCAAGCACAGCCCGGTTAAACCCGCGCCCGGTCAGACTCTGGCCGTTGTCGGGGTGATCATTGGCTACATCTATTTGATCTTCGTGATCGTTGCGCTCGTAGCGGCGGTGTTTTTCGGAGATCCAATCCGCGCCATGTGGAACCCGGCAGGGGAGTAGCTCTCCTACTGTTTCAAGGTTGAAACTTGCAAATCCGGCTGGTGCGCTTATTGCTCCGAATCAGGAGAAATCTGGAGTTCTAGTAATTTTACTCTTTTTGATATTGAAGATTTCTTAATTAATACGAAACTAACCGAATACTAAGTCATGCTTGAAACGACTATCATTAATATCCGTGGACGTGAGATCGTCGATTCACGGGGAAATCCTACTGTGGAATGCGACGTGGAGCTCGAAGGTGGAGCAATCGGACGCGCAGCAGTGCCCAGCGGAGCCAGCACCGGCGAACATGAAGCTTGCGAACTTCGCGACGAAGACAACAACCGTTATTGCGGAAAAGGTGTTCTCAAAGCGGTGAACGCGGTGAACGAAAAAATTTGCCCGGATCTCATTGGTCTCGACGCGACTGACCAGGTCTCGCTCGACAAGGCAATGATTGAATTGGACGGCACGAAGAACAAGAAAGAACTCGGTGCCAACGCCATTCTTGGAGTTTCTCTCGCAGCAGCCCACGCAGCTGCGGCTCAGTTGCAGATCCCTCTCTACAAATACATCGGTGGACCGAATGCCAAAGTGCTTCCAGTTCCAATGATGAATATCGTTAACGGAGGTTCTCACTCTGACGCACCGATCGATTTCCAGGAATTCATGATCGTGCCGAAAGGAGCAGAAACTTTCCGTGAAGCTCTTCGTCAGGGTGCTGAGATTTTCCATTCCCTGAAAAGCGTGCTTAAAGGACGTGGACTTTCCACTGCCGTCGGTGACGAAGGTGGTTTTGCACCGAAACTCGATTCTGCCGACGATGCTCTCGAAGCGATTGCTCAGGCTGTTGACAAGGCGGGCTACAAGCTCGGCGAAGACATTTTCATCGCTCTCGATGTGGCTTCTTCCGAATTCTACGACACGGAGAAAGGAAAATACGTTTTCCATAAGTCTGACGGATCCGAAAAATCCGCAGAGGAGCTGGTCGACTACTACGTGAGCCTTCAGAAAAAATACCCCATCATTTCCATCGAAGATGGTTGTGACGAAAATGATTGGGACGGTTGGAAAACAATCACTGATAAAATGGGTGCCAACACTCAGCTCGTTGGGGATGACCTTTTCGTGACCAACACCGATTTCCTCCGGAAAGGGATCGATCTCGGCGTAGCGAACTCCATTCTCGTGAAAGTGAATCAGATTGGTTCGCTTACCGAAACTCTCGATGCGGTCGAACTCGCCAAAGAAAACGGCTACACCAGCGTGATCAGTCACCGCTCCGGTGAGACCGAAGATGCGACCATCGCCGATATTGCTGTGGCAACGAATGCAGGTCAGATCAAGACCGGTTCTCTGAGCCGTTCCGACCGTATTGCAAAATACAACCAGCTCCTTCGCATTGAAGAAGAGTTGGGAGAAGACGCCATCTACGGTGGCAAAATGAAAGTCTAGTATACGATGCTGCGCGACCCGGAATTCCAGGACAATTTTGAAGTGCCTCTTTGTGAAATCAAAGAGGACTCCAAGAAGCGCCGGAACATCTGGCAAGTGCTTTCCAGAGTGATGGAGGTCGTGATATACGCCCTCATCATTTTGGCAGTAGGACGAATGTTTCTTCCCGAGCTCGACCGGCAGCATGAGCTGCAGGCCGAGCTTGATCGTCTTGCGATTATTCAGGAGGAAAAAGAAATCGAAGTCACTCAACTTCGCCAGGAGCACCGGCTTCTGAAAACCGACAAGGACTATCTCGAAACCGTCGCTCGCGACCGCCTCAATATGCAGAAAGAGGGCGAGTATATTATCAAGATCGAGCGGGAAGAGGACTGAAGGGAAAGGGGTTCCATGATTTACACCGAGATGGTAAACTGTTTCGCGTGAAAATTCCTTTCGTCAGTTCAATCGCTGTTCTCGGTTTGCTGCAAATCGTGTCCTGGTTTGCCTGCTTTATGATCGTGGCGACTCTTTTGAAGGGGTACGGATATCCTGACTCGCCCATTCCACTTATTCATCCCAATGCTGTGTTCATGAGGGAATGGGGATTAATCTTTACCTTAATTCCCTCTGCTTGGATTCTCTGGGCGTCGTGGGACTCTGAAGCGAATAATTCTCCAGTATTCTCATTGAGGGGGCACCTTGTTACAGGTGCGGTGATGCTGGCTGCTACACTTTACTTTTCGTTGCAGTTTGTTGTTAACTCTACCGCAGTTCATCATGGACCAATTCAGCAGCAAAATGAGTATTGACGGCCAAGAAGTGGGGACATTCCTGTCACCACTACAGGCTGGATTCGCTGCGTGTGGCTCGGGCCTGGAGAATCCGTCCGCTTAAGCCGGATAACTACCCAGCACTTTCACAAAGCTGCAGTGCTTGCTGAGCTGATCGATTACATCCTTGAGATCCTGATCTTCGCAGTGTCCGGCGACGTCGACGAAGAAAAAATATTCCCAGGCCCGGCGTTTGGAGGGCCGGCTTTCGATCTTGGACATGTTGATGGAGAATTTCTCAAAGGGCTCGAGTGCGCGGTGAAGCGAACCGGGTTCGTCTTTGACCGAGAACATCACTGAAGTGCGATCGTCTCCCGTGGGAGGACAGGTTTTGTGGCTGATCACAAGGAAACGCGTCGTGTTGGTGGCGATGTCCTGAATCGACTCTTCGAGCAAAGTGAGGCCATACATTTCGGCGAGCAACGCTCCTCCCAGTACAGCTGCGCCGGGTTCCGCGGCCGCGACTTCAGCTGCAACGGCCGAACTCGATTTCTCGACAGGTTGGATCTTCGGAAAGTTTTTCCCGAGCCATCCGCGGCACTGTGCCAGGATTTGAGGATGACTGTAGATCTGTTTGATCTCTTCACGCGAACATTTTGCCATCAGATTGTTCTGAATTGGCATCATGACCTGGCCGTAAATCTTCAAGGGGGAATCGGCGAACAGATCGAGCGTGTGGGTGACCGCGCCTTCAGTGGAGTTTTCAATCGGGACGACTCCGTAATCGACCAACTGACGGCTCACTTGATCGAAAACGTCAGCGAAACTTGCCTGAGGCAAATACCCGACACTGTGTCCAAATTTTCCGATCGCTGCCTGGTGTGTCCACGTTCCGGCAGGTCCCAGGTAGGCGATTTTGAGATCATCCTCGAGAGCCAGCGCCGCTGACATGACTTCCCGGTAGATGGCACGGATAGAAATTTCAGGGAGTCTGCCTTCGCTTTTCGCCACCAAACTCTTGAGGAGTTTTTCCTCACGCTCAGGAGCATAGATCTCGAGACCATCACGCTTCTTGACCACACCGACCTCGTGGACCACGTCGGCGCGTTCATTCAGAAGACGGATCAGTTCGGTGTCGATCCTGTCGATTTTAACTCTTAACTCTTCGAGACTCATTCCTTGTTATTCTCCTCTTCGGCTGCCTCTTCAGAAGCTTCTTCGATTTGATTGTCCTCACCTGACGCAGCGGCGTTCTCCTCTTCTTCAAGCTCACGCTCGGCTCTTTCCAAATCAGTTTCCTCCGGAGCTTCTTCGGTTTCTCCTTCTTCTGCAGAGTCCTCCGACTCGCCTTCTGAAGCTTCATCTCCCTCTGCGGTAGCAGATTCCTCCGCTTCCTCTTCTTCAGCCGTGGGAAGTTCGACCGTGCGGAGCTCCGTTGCATTCGGAAGATCTTCGAGTTGTTTCACGCCGAAGTGCTCCATGAAAAGCTCTGTCGTTTCGTAAAGCAGGGGGCGGCCCGGCAAATCAGCGCGACCTCCCACTTGAACCAGTCCGCGATCCATGACTTTCTGCAGCATTCCATCCACGCTTACCCCTCGAACGGCTTCAATGTCTGCCTTGGTGATCGGCTGGCGATAAGCAATCAGGGCAAGGGTTTCCAAAGCTGGTGGACTCAAACGCTCCGGTCGCATTTCCGGTAGGAGCGCGCGAACCCAGTGAGCAAAATCGCTGCGGGTCACAAAGCGCCAACCATGCGAGCCTTCCTGCAGTTCGATGGATCGTCCTGAAGAGCCAAGTTTTTCGCCCAGCTCGTCGATGACATTTTCAATCTGCTTGGAATTCACGTTCTCCCACTCGCGCGCGCCTTCTTCGCCACTTTCCTCGGCTGCACGGCGCACTGCTTTCGCGATTTCCGTGGTGGAAACCGGTTCAGGGGCGGCAAAAATCAAGGCCTCAACAATTTGGATCAGCTCCATGGGTAGGATTCAGAAAAGTCCCGTAAGCTTAACCGGTTTTTCTGTTTTTAAAGGGGAGATTTCGATCTCACTCAAGGACATTCCGTTCCAGTTCGATTTCGCCGAGAGCTTCTTTCTGCCGAACCTTGAAATGATTCAATTTCATCAGCTCCAGAAGGGCCAGAAATGTGACGATCAATTCGTTTTTGCTGGAGGCGTCAGAAAACAGACTCGTAAAAGAAATGCTCTCACCGGGTGCGACGGTATCCAGCAGGAGATTGATCTTGTCGCTCACCGTGAATTTGTCATCCACGATTTCTCCAAGGCCTTCGTCCTGAAAGCGATCCAGAATATTCTGAAAAGCACGGATCAGATCAAAAATCCCGACATCTTCTGAGAGCGGGCGCTCGTCGTCTCCGTCAGTCTCGATTTTGTCCGGCTTGTGTTTGAAATGATCCTGCTGCTCGGCTTCTTTTCGTCCGAGGAACGTTGCCGCTTCCTTAAATTTTTTGTATTCGATCAGCTGACGAATCAAGTCCCAGCGTGGATCCTCCTCGTCCGCATCTTCTTCCGGCGGTTGGACGTGCTTCGGAAGCATCATCCGACTTTTGATGTAGCAAAGATTCGCCGCCATCACCAGAAATTCGCCGGCCAGGCCGATGTTCAGCATCTTGAAGGTATCGAGATATGCCATGTATTGCTGAGTGATTCGCTCAATCGAAATGTCGTAAACGTCAATTTCGTCGCGCTTGATTAGATAAAGCAACAGATCCAGCGGGCCTTCAAAAACCTCCAGCTCGACCTTGTACTGGTGCTCCATATCCGGAGGGCCAACGGCGTCTTCTCCGGTGCCGCTGTCCTTTTCAAAAAGGAGCCCTTCCACGTTGGATTCGTCTGCCGGCTCGGAGGAAACATCCTCCGGTTCTGCAGAAGAATCGGCTTGGTCAGAGGGGTCTGTTGCGGGGTCGTTCACAAAGCTTGAGGCAAGATGCATAAAAGCGCCGTGCGGAGTGAAATGCAAACGGTGATAAACGTGGATCAGGCATCTTCCTGCACTTTACCGAATAGGTTTTTTCCGCTTAATTGGTGCCATGTTGCGGCTTCTCTTCCGATTCCTTTTAATTCTGGCTGCTGCGGGAATGATCTCATCGAGCCCGTCGCTGTTTGCTCAGGCAGATTACAAACGCTTCTACGACGAGGATAAACTGCCTCAGGTTCGCGAGATTTTTCTGAGTGGCCGATATGATATTGTGATCCAGATCTGCGACTACGCCCTTCAGCGCGGCCAGCCTTCTTGGGAATGGAGAACTCTGCGGATGAAGTCGCTCGGGAGAATGGGCAGGTATGAAGAATCTCTCGAAGAGGCGGCTTCCATTGCTAAATTATTTTCCGACCAGCTTGGTGCTCTTCTGGTGGCTCACGAGTTTTATTCGAAAATGCAGCGGAATGAGGAGGCTGACGCCCTGTTCGATGCGATCAACGATGCTGCGACGGTGCTTCCCTCGAAGGACCGCGATGGACTGGATTTGGTTCATTTGGGCAAGGCCGCTCTAATTTTAGGGGCTGATCCCGCTACGGTGCTGGAGCAATATTACGGCCCGGCGAAGACGCAAAAAGCGAAGGGTAAAACGGCTCCCAAAGGACTGATCGAAGCTCATCAGGCTTCGGGCGAGTTGGCACTGGAAAAGTCGGATTTCAAATTGGCGGCTAAAGAATTTCAGGCGGCCTTGAAATACGAGCCCGATAATCCGGATTTACGGTTTGGCTTGGCAAAAGCGTTCCTGCCGGATGATCGGAAGACCGGAATGGCTCATCTCGATCGCGTTTTGAAGAATTCTGAGATCCACTTTGATGCTCTTTTGTTGCAAGCCGAGTTCGCGATCAATTTCGAGCAGTATGAAAACGCGGAGCAATATCTGAATTTGGTTCACTCAATCAATCCGCGCGAGCCGGAGGCTTTCGCCTATCGCGCTATCATCGCCAATCTCCGGGAAAATGATCCGAAAGCTTTTGAAGCTGCAAGGGCGGAGGCTCTTAAGGTGCGGCCGAAAGATCCGGAGTTTGATCATCTCATTGGGCGAGTTCTTTCCAGGAATTACCGTTTTGCCGAAGGCTCCAACAGCCAGAAGCGTGCTTTGAAATTTGATCCGGATTTTCTACCGGCAAAGCTTCAACTCGCTCTCGACTATCTTCGTCTCGGTGAGCTGGAGAAAGCGTGGCCTTTGGCAAAAGAGGTCGGAGAAGCCGACAGCTACAACGTTCTTGCTTACAATCTGGAGTTGCTGGAGAAAGAGATCGAAAGTTTCGCGGCACTGAAGTCCGAGCATTTCATTATCCGGATGCCGCCGAACGAAGCGGACCTATACGGGGATCGTGTTGTCGAAATTTTAAACGATGCTCGCAATGTTCTGGAGAAAAAATACGGGATGAAAATTGATCATCCGGTTTTGGTGGAGTTTTACCCGAACCAGCAGGATTTCGCGATTCGCTCCTTTGGGAGTCTTGGCGGCGCCGGTCTTCTCGGAGTGTGCTTCGGTTCCGTCGTGACGATGAACAGCCCCGGGAGTCCTGCTCACGGGAAGAACAACTGGGAAGCGACCCTCTGGCATGAGTATTGTCATGTCATCACCCTGACCGCGACAAAGAACAAAATGCCTCGCTGGCTCAGTGAAGGAATTTCCGTTTACGAGGAAATGCAGAAGAACCCGACCTGGGGACAACGCATGACGCCCCGTTATCGGGACATGATTCTGGAGGAAGGTGATCTCACACCGGTCGGTGAATTGAGTCAGGCTTTTTACACTGCTGAAGATGGAGAGCACATCATGTTCGCCTATTTCCAGTCCATGCTGGTGGTGGAGTATATCGTGAAGAATCACGGGATGGAGGCTCTTCGCGCCATCTTGAAGGATTTGTCTGAAGGCGTCCTGATCAATGATGCGATTGCCAAACGCACCGTCGACATCAATCTATTCGAGATTGGGTTTTCAGAATTTGCGGTGGACCTCGCTCAAAGCCTGGCTCCGGGCGTGGACTGGTCAACTCCGACACCGGAGGAGGTGAATCCGGCGAATCCACTGACCCTCGGAGTGTACTTGAAAAAGAATCCCAACAATTTCTGGTCGAGGAAATCCTACACGGTTTATCTGCTTGAGAACAAAATGTGGGACAATGCCCTGGCATCTGCGGAAAGCCTGATTGCCCTCTATCCTGCCTATGTCGGATCCGAAAATGGCTACGAGCTGAAGGCGCGGGCCTACCGGGGAATGGAAGATTTGAAAAAGGAAGCCGAAGTGCTTGAGGTTCTGGCGGAAAAATCTTCGGAAGCGTATTCGACATTTACCCGACTCCTCTCCGTGAATTTTGAACGGCAGGATTGGCCGGAAGTGAAGAAAAATGCGGACCGGGTCATGGCGATCAATCCTTTTCTCAAGGACCTCCATTACTGTGCCGGATGTGCTCACCAGGCTTTGGCGGAAGAGAAAAAGGCGGTGAACTCCTTTGAGAAAACACTCGCCCTGAATCCTCCGAACCCATCTGAAGTAAGGTATCGGCTCGCTCAACTTTTGCAGAAGGAGGATCAGGAAAAAGGGAAGCGCTATCTATTGGATGCTCTCGCCGACTCGCCTCGCTATCGCGAAGCCCACGAACTGTTGCTGGATTTTGAGAAAGTGGATAGCGCGAAAGAAGCGATCCCGATTCACACACCACCCGGAGCTCTGAAAGGGAAAAAAAAGGTGGTGCCACTGCCTTCTTCTCCTCCGGCGAAGCCCGCGCCTGCTAAACCGGCAACACCGACCAAAGCTCCAGCACCGACTCCCAAAGGCGAGTAGCGAAGCTTTCGGTATTGGCGACAAAAGATTTTCCGTAGCTGCGGAAGGTTGCAGTGGGTGACGCCATGATTAAGAGCGCCGAGATCAGGACCATATTGGCGAGAAAAACTACCGAGAAGGAAAATATTTTCCCGTTCTGTTCCACGTCGGGCTGTTCGCGGAAAACCATCCAGACAGTGAATGCGAGATGGAACATCCAGGTGATCCCTATCAGGCCGTAGAGCCAGTATGTGTGTTGGCGCGTGAAATCGAAAAACAGCCACTCCAGCGTCGACCAGATTGCGATGAGGCAGGCGGTGTAGAATGGGAAGAAATAGGGTGACAGAGAAATGACGAAATTATTCCGGTTCGTCAGGATATGCCCGCCCTTCGATGATATGTGGATCTTGGAGACGTTGCCCCGACAAATCAGGACAAAGAGCGCGTGGGTCAATTCATGCCCCGCTACGTAGAGCCACATCATGGCCGGGGAGCGGACTCCAAAGAAAAGGACAATCGAAAAGAGCAATCCGATCGCGAAAAAGACAAATTCCGGCTGTTTCCAGAGATTACTGTCGATGGCACCGGTCTGAAAAAGGACCAGAAAGGTTTCGAATGACACCCAGCAAACCGGGAGAAGCAGAAGCCCGATAAGCAGTTTTGCCGCTTTCAGAGAATCAAAATTTTCGGTGTCGAACCAGGGGAGAGGGGAAGCCTCTACAAATGCTGCGATTCCTTTGACTGGCTTCTTCGCCTTCCGCTTCGTTGTTTTGCGGGCCTTTTTGTTGACCCGGTTTTTCGCTTTCGCTTTGGGAGGCACAGGAAGGAACGATTCAAGAGGGTTTGGTCATTGATTCAACCCTCCTGAGTCGGAATACTCCGGGCTGATTTCGGGAAAATTCTTAGACGCGGCCGACGTATTTTTTCTCGTCACTGCTGACTTTGATCTTGTCGCCGGGGCCGATGAAAAGTGGAACTTGAACAAGGAGGCCGGTTTCGAGTTTGGCTTCTTTGGTCGCGGCTGTGGCAGTGTCGCCTTTGACGCCGGGAGCGGACTCGGTCACTTCGAGTTCGACATTGGAAGGGAGCTCGATGGAAACGGCCTTGTGGTCGACATAAAGAACTTCCACTTCGAGCGCATCAATCAGGAGATCTTTGGCGTCCTCCAACAGATCCTCATTCAGAGAAATCGTTTCATAGGTCGTGGTGTCCATGAAATGATATCCTGTCTGATCTTTGTAGCTGAACTCGAGCTTCTGACGATCGGACTGGACGATTTCGACCTTGTCACCGGATGCGAAACGAATGTCCTTCGTTTTGCCGGTTTGGAACGAGCGAATCGTCGCCATGATCAGTGCGTTTCCTTTTCCGGGGGTGCGGTGTTCAAGACCGAGAACGATCCCGGTTTCCCCTTTGTAGTTGATGCACTGTCCTCTTTTCAGGTTGGTTGCGACGGTAGCCATAGCTCTATAAAATTCTAAGTTGGAATGGTTTTTGTTAAGTAATCTTAAATTTCTAAAATTACCAGACAATTTTGCCATCGTTTCCCTCAATCACAAGATCGGAAATAGCGATTTGGAAAATGTGAGAGCGTCTGCGTAGGTGATCGCGATGACATTAGAGACTTCGAATCAAAGCAGGAAACGATGGCTGGCTACGCTTTCGGTGATGTGGCTGCCCTTGCTGGCTTCCTTCTTCTATTTTGTGTGGTATCCGGGAACCGTGTTCGGGAACAGCTTTTACTCGGGGATTAAAATTTTTCTGCTGATTTGGCCCGTTTTTGTAGTGGGGGTGATCTTGAAAGAGAAGTTTATCGACCGGAGTCGTCCGAAGGAACACCGAAAGACGATCATCGTGGGCGCAGCGTTTGGATTTCTGGTGGTGGGCTTGTTGATGTTCTTGCTGAAGGCGACTCCGCCTGTCTCTTATACACATCTCCGAGCCCACGAGACCGAGGCTGATCTCG
>CAJXQE010000265.1 GCA_913058215.1 uncultured Verrucomicrobiales bacterium | reverse complement strand
GCATACGAGATCAGCCTCGGTCTCGTGGGCTCGGAGATTTGTATAAGAGACAGATGGAGACTTTAGCCTGCAGCGTGTTCCGTTGCAGGTCGGCGCGACCGGTGATCCGGGTGACCCGTCCTTTTAACGAAAGATTGGGAAGTAGCTCGGTGGTGAGTTCGACGGTTTGCCCCACGCCGAGTGAGGCGGCTTCGTTTAGGGGAACGTCGATGCGTGCCTGAAGACTGCCGGGATCGAAAAGCTCGACAATTACGGCGGACTTTTCGTTGTCCATGTGGATCATCCGTTTCTGGCCGGGACCGGCGTAGCGATGCAACACGATTCCATCGCGGGGCGAGCGGATCTCGTGACGGCTCAGGGCGAGGGCGGCGCGATCCCGGGCGACTTCAGCTTCGGTCCACTGGCTTTTGCGCGAGGCGATTTCCCGGCGGACTTCTTCAACCTGAGCGTCGAGGGAAGGGATCGAGGCCCGGGTCATGGCAACGGTGGCCTCCTGTGATTTCAGGGCGAGACGGGCTTCAGTCACATCGCGCGCCGGAACGCTACCGCGCGGCAGGGAATCGAGTCGCTTGAGACGGTCGTGCAGGTTGTCGCTTTTGCTTGTCTCTGCTTCGACAGCTCTTTCACGGGCGGTTTTCTGGGCGAGAAGCGAAGGGATCTGTGCCTCGGCGACTTCGATTTCGGCCTGCAGGGTGGTGAGGCGACTTTCGGTCTCACGAAGATCGAGGACGGCATCCTCATTGATCAGTCGCGCGAGAACTTGATTTTCTTCCACCATCTCACCTTCGAGAACGAAGACCTCTTCGACGACCCCGTCTACGAGAGTGGGGACCTCGACGGGGTAGGGATCGGGCTCGATCCAGCCCGATGCCTGAAACAGTAGTTCGGGTTTGGCCTCCGGCGTTATCATTTTTTCATCCGATGTATTGGAGTCTTTCCGAATCGTGACGACCGGGGCAACTTCCACCTCGACTGCGGGGAGAAGTCGCTCGCCGAAGAGTAGTGCTAAGACGGCAACAAAACCGAGCAGCAATAGAATCGGCAACAGCCAGGCAGGAATTCCCCGGCGGGGCCGGTTGAATCGCTGTCCGGTAGAGGCGCCGGATAGGGCGGATAAATCAGAAGATGACATAAAGGAAACTCAAAGTTCATAGGTTTGATAAAACGGACAAACGGATTCGTCCGGTGATTACGCGACAAGGATCGTTCGGCGAATCAATGCTGAAACGATCAGGGAGTGTCGGGAATCAAACCTGCTGAACGCAGAGTTTCGGGAGCGAAAGGGCCGGAGGCGGTGGGGATCCTCGCGGGGCGATAAGTTGATGCTCGATCGGAGAAAAAGGACGAATCACAATGGCCGGATTTTTGCGGGGAAGAGCTAAGTCTATACCTGCATCAGTGCCGACAAAGAGTCGTCCTTCCGGTGAAACAAAGGATTCCAGCTTCAGAGTGATTTGATCATTGCAGTCCCGGAACGGGTCGCTTGGTTCCTCGACCAGTGCCGTTTGACAGCAGCAGGTGTCGGTACTTTTTTCCGCTTCGGCTGCAGGAGCACAATCAGCGGCTGCGATGAAGTAACTCCCGAGACATTCGCAAAATCCCACCGTCATGCTGTTGCTTGCAAGCAACAGCAGGGCAGTCAAAGGAAACAGAATACTGGTTTTTTTCTTTTTCACCGTTTCTCCAATAACTTGCAGAAAGCCGGTTTCGTCAACTTCGATCCTTTCGGAACGCTTCCCTTGGATTTTCGCAGTCTTTGGTACTTTAGGGATTGTTCCCGTGATTTTTTTTGAACCTTTCGATTCAATACAGTTGACTGATCGATTGAACCCTGTTGATTCGTGGTGAGAAATCATGACTTACGCGGAACGCCTTCAGAAGCGAATTGAAGAAACCGGAAGCCGGCTGTGTGTCGGCATTGATCCCCGGCCGGAATTGCACGGTTCCAATGCGGAGATCGAATCATTTTGCCAAAAGGTGATCGCAGAAACCGCGGACCGTGCCGCTGTTTTTAAACCGAACATTGCCTATTTCGAAGCCCTCGGAGTCGATGGATACCGGATGATCGAATCCCTCATCGGTGAAATGAAAGCGACCGGTGTTCCCATCGTGTTGGATGCCAAGCGCGGGGATATCGGAACGACTCAGGAGCACTACGCAAAAGGCTATTTTGGAAATTGGGATGTCGACGCCGTTACCCTGAGTCCCTACATGGGGTACGATTCAGTTGAACCATTCCTTCAGTACCCAGGGAAAGGCGTCTATCTGCTCGGCGTAACATCCAATGCCGGCGCGGCGGATCTCGAAACCAAGTCTCTCGATGACGGGCGCAAAGTGTTTGAACTCGTCGGAGATATGGCCGGTCGCGTCGATGATGGCAGTATCGGGATGGTTCTCGGCCTGACCAATGCTTCGCCCGAAATCCTGGAGCGGCTTCCCGATGTTCCGCTTCTTATTCCCGGCCTTGGCGCCCAGGGAGGCGATCTCGAATCCTTACGCGGTGCGGGAAAATCTGCGCCTTCGGTCATCAACGTTTCCCGGGGAATACTTTACGCGGAACCCGAAAAATCCTATTCAGAGAAAGCCAACGATTATGCGAACCGAATTGCCGACGTCCTCGGATGACACCATTGAATTCCTGAAAGCTTACGGAGCTGTGGAGCAGGGACACTTCGTCCTTGCGAGCGGAAATCACTCCAATTTCTACGTCAAGAAAGGGAAGCTGGTTCAGCATCCCTGGGAGCTGCAACGCATGATTGATCAGTGTGCAGAGGCGATGAAGGAACTTGGTCAGATTGATGTGGTGCTCAGTCCTGCAATGGGTGGTGTTCCCGTCGGGCAGCAGGTCGGCCTTGCTGTTCATGCCCGGACGATATACGCGGAGAGAAATCCTGAGACCAATGAACTCGAATTGAAGCGCGGGTTTGAGATCAAACCCGGCGAGCGACTTCTTCTAGTCGAGGATGTCATCACCACTGGCGGAACTTTGCTTGAGCTCACTGATTTTATCAAAGAGCAGGGCGGGGAAGTGGCGGGAGTTTTCGTTGTCGTAAACCGTTCAGGAAAAGAGACTGTCGGCGAGTTTCCGGTCGTTTCCTGCATGGAGATTCAGTTTCCCGTATATGCCCCGGATGAGATCCCGGATTGGCTGGCTGAAATCCCGGCAGTTCGCCCCGGGACAAAGAAGGTGGAGTGAAACGGAAACTTTCGCTTGATCCTGTCGGGCTTCCTCCTATTACTTATCCATGGGTGAACTACCTCTCGGTCTAAGTTTTGATGACGTCCTCCTCGTGCCGCAAAAGAGCGAGGTGCTGCCAGCTGGTGTCGATATCTCGACACACCTAACGGCGGACATTCCTTTGAGAATTCCAATCGTCTCATCGGCGATGGATACAGTTACGGAAGACGGTCTCGCGATCGCTCTTGCCCGGGAAGGCGGAATTGGGGTCATTCACCGCAATATGCCGATCGCAGATCAGGTCAACATGGTGGCCAAAGTAAAGCGATCCGAGAACATGGTGATCGACGATCCTTTTACGATTGCCCCGAACATTACTCTAGAAGCTCTTCAGTCGATTATGGACGAAAGGGGAGTCAATGGATTCCCGGTTGTCGATGATTCAGGAACCCTGGTCGGAATGGTGACAAGCAGGGACATTTGGTACGTGGAAGATTCCCAGGCTAGTGTTTCCAATGTGATGACCTCACGTGAGGACCTGGTCACTGCCCCGGAAGCAACCAGCATGGAAGATGCCCGCCGGATTTTGTATCAAAACCGGATTGAAAAACTTCCGCTGATCGACGGGGAAGGAAAACTTGCCGGACTCATCACAGCTCAGGACATTGAAAAGCGCCAGCAGTTCACAAATGCGGCGAAAGATCCCAACGGTCGGCTTCGCGTCGGTGCCGGCATTGGGGTCGGCGATGATTGTTATGAACGGGCCGAAGGAGTGATTGGAGCGGGAGCCGATGCGGTATTTATCGATGCGGCTACCGGTCACACGAAACGTGTCATGGATGTTGTCGAAAAATTGGCAGGTGAGGGGAAAGTCCCTGTTGTGGCAGGAAATGTGGTGACCGAGCAGGGTGCCAAAGATTTGATCAGTGCCGGTGCTTCCGCAGTAAAAGTCGGCGTTGGTCCGGGCTCAATTTGTACGACCCGCGTGATTGCCGGAGTAGGGACACCCCAGTTCAGCGCGATTCAAAATGTCGCTGATGTCTGCCGCGAGGCGGGAGTTGCCGTGATTGCTGATGGCGGAATTCGCTACTCAGGGGATATTGTTAAAGCGATGGCCGCTGGTGCCGACATGGTGATGCTTGGTTCACTTCTTGCGGGGTGTAAGGAAAGCCCGGGCGAGATGGTGAATTATCAGGGCAGAACCTGGAAAGAGTATCGCGGAATGGGATCGCTTAAGGCGATGCGAAAAGGTTCCGGTGATCGCTACGGTCAAAATTCTTCCGGAAAACTCGTCGCCGAAGGCGTCGAAGCCCGGGTTCCTTATCGTGGTCCTCTCAATGACACTGTTTTTCAATTGCTTGGAGGTCTTCGCAGCGGGATGGGCTATGTCGGCGCGAACGATCTCGGGGAACTGAGAGATCGTGCCACCTTCGTTCGTATCACTCCAGGTGGTTTGAAAGAAAGCCACGCTCACGATATCACGATCACTGAAGAGCCGGTCAATTACCAGTCCACCAGCTAACGGTTACCCTTTTCCCTGAAACTGCGCTTTTATTCGCAGCTCTACCATTTTTTCTATGGAACATCCCATTGCAGTTATTGATTACGGTTCGCAATACACCCAGCTCATCGTGCGGCGTATCCGCGAGCTCGGCTATTACTCGAAGCTCTATCAACCGGACGAACTGAGTGAAACGGGCAAGCCGGCCGCAGTGATATTGTCAGGCGGTCCCCGTTCAACGCTCGACGACGATGCCCCCGATATCGATTTTGATTATCTCGTCAAAATGGACGTTCCTGTCCTCGGGGTCTGCTATGGAATGCAATTGCTGAATATCAAATTTGGTGGCTCAGTCGCTCCGGGAAATACCCGGGAGTATGGTCCTGCATCACTGGTTCCCGAGGCAGGAGTGGATGGCATTTTCAAAGGTCTCTCTGATTCGTCACAGATTTGGATGAGCCATTCAGACACGGTCAGCAATTTGCCCGACGGCACGGAAATAATGGGCCGAAATCTCGATGGGGTTCCTGTTGCTCTGAAATGGAACGATCAATACTATGGAATTCAGTTCCACCCGGAAGTGAGTCACACGAAAGAGGGGCAGGAGATTTTGAAAAACTTCCTCAGTCTCGCCGGTGATCTGCCGAAGTTTGAGATGTCCTCTTTTAAAGACGAGCTGATCGAACGGGTTCGCGAAGAAGTGGCCGGAAGGAAAGTCGTTTGCGGCGTTTCCGGTGGAGTCGATTCATCGGTGCTGGCGGCCTTGCTTCACGAGTCAGGCGTCGATGCCCGTTACATCTTTGTCGACAACGGACTGTTGCGAAAAGACGAAGCGGAAGATGTGCAATCGCTCTTCGGAGAAGTGGGGATCGAAATTGAAACCATCGACGCTTCTGAAAAATTCCTTGGATCTCTTGCGGGTGTTGCTGACCCGGAAGAAAAACGTCGTCGAATCGGCAGTTTGTTTGTCGACGTCTTTTTTGGTGCCGTCGGTGACGATGTCGAAATGCTGGCGCAGGGAACGCTTTATCCTGATGTCATTGAAAGTGCTACGAGTGGTTCGATTGCGTCGACGATTAAGACGCACCACAACCGTGTTTCACAGATAATGGATTTGAAAGCACAGGGTCGAATTCTTGAGCCGCTCGATGAGTTGTTCAAAGACGAAGTTCGAGAACTGGGACGAGTGTTAGGATTACCCGAGCGCGTTGTTGGTCGGCATCCATTTCCAGGCCCGGGACTGGCCGTGCGTTGCCCCGGTGAAGTCACTCCTGAAAAGCTGGAGATCATTCGTGAGGCCGATGCCATTTTTATCGGGCTCCTCCATTCCAAAGGCTGGTATGATTCCGTTTGGCAAGCTTATGCCGCCCTGATTCCAACGAAGACCGTTGGCGTTAAAGGCGACGAACGCAGTTACGAGTATGCTCTCAGTTTGCGTGCCGTTACCAGTGAGGACGCCATGACAGCCGAATGGGTTCATTTGCCTTACGAATTGCTGGGCGAAATCTCCAATCGAATATTGAATGAAGTCTCCGGTGTGAACCGTGTGCTTTACGATATTTCAACCAAGCCACCTGCAAGTATTGAGTGGGAGTAGGGAAGGGGCGGAGAATGGGGGCATTCCTGTCACCACACCGCTTCCGCTCAGGATCGAAGGCTCTGCCACATTGCCCGTCTCACCTCTTTGCGGGTGATTTTAATCTTCCCGGTCATCACGCCTTCGACCCCGGCTGCTTCCAGTTTGTCGGCGGTGGCTTCTGCGAGGAGCAGAGGCAGTTTCGTCGAGAAACGGATCCTGCGGCTCTTTACCTTGTCGATGTAGGTGCGCCCTGATCGCAAAAAATGGCGGCACTGTTCGAGCCATTTTCTAAACACAGGGTCTACGATGTCTGGTCTTAGCGGAGATCCTCCATCCCAACCCGCGGATTGGAGTTCGTCGGCGGGCAAATAGCATCTTCCGTTGGCGAGGTCTTCATGAAGGTCCCGAAGAATATTGATGAGCTGCAATCCCTGTCCAAGTTGTTTGCCGGATTCAAGCATGGAAGACTTGTTTTCGAAGTCGGCAAATTTCTCGCCGAGGTTTTCAAATCCTGTATGCGTCCAGAATTCTCCTACACATCCGGCAACGCGATAGGTGTAAAGGAGAAGCGTCTCCGCATCACCAACTTCCTTCGAATCGAGATCCCATTGCTGGCCCGTGGTGATGGTTTTCAAAACCTCTGAAACCAATGTCCGGTTCTCCCGCTTTTGGGATCGATGCCAGTCAAGAATGGGAGATGCGTTTTCTAAAAGTCTTCGCTCGCCTTCGTGAATGAGTGCATCGCGAAAGATCGAAAAGTCCCCGTCCAATTCCGCTTCGTCACAAACGGCGTCGCGATACTTTTTCAAGGCCTCCGATCTTTCCTCAATAGAAACCGCCGCCGTATCCGCCAGCGTGTCCGAAGTCCGCGCCAGCAAATAGCCAAGAGACACGGGCTCCCGCATTGCTGCGGGAAGGAATTTCATGCTGAGATAGAATGAGCGCGAGACCGACTTGAGTAGTTTGGCGTGGCTCATGTTTCTGAGGAGCGCGACCTTCACCGGTCGCATTTCCCGGAGGGATCGAGCGGGAGGCTCGCGGTCCTGCCGATGCTACAGTTTGTCGGCTGCGTCGCGGATGATTCTCTCAGTCGTCTCCCAATCGATGCAGGGATCAGTGATCGATTGGCCTTTGGTTAAAGTGGAAATGTCATCGCCGACTTTTTGGTTTCCAGCGACGACGTTGCTTTCCAGCATTGCTCCGACGATGCTATCGTTTCCGGCGACACGCTGAGCGACAACGTCCTCAAACACACCCGGCATCTTTTCGTAGTCTTTGCTGCAATTTGCGTGGCTGGCATCGATGACGATAGAGCCGAGGACGTTTCCTTTCTCCAATGCGGCTGTAACGATGGCGACTTCTTCAGCGGAATAGTTCGGACCGGTTTCACCTCCGCGCAGAACGGTATGGCAGTTTTTATTTCCCGTGGTGCTGACCATGGAAGCGACGCCTTCAGGGCTGATTCCGAAAAAGGTTTGCGGGGCGATCGATGCCTTCAAGGCATTTACGACTGCGCTCATTCCTCCGTAGGTGGCATTTTTGAATCCGACCGGCATTGAAAGCCCGGAAGCCATCTGTCGATGGGTTTGTGACTCGACGGTACGGGCTCCGATTGCCGACCAGCAAATGAGATCTCCGATGTATTGAGGGGTGATTGGATCCAGAAATTCCGTCGAAGTAGGAACACCGAGATCGATGATATCCCCGAGCAGTTTCCGGGCAATTCGCAATCCTTCGGCGAGGTTGGCTGTGCCGTCGAGATCGGGATCCATGATGAGTCCTTTCCATCCCACTGAGGTTCGCGGCTTTTCAAAATAGACTCGCATCACGATATCGATTTTCTCCTGAACCTCTTCCTTCAATGCGGCAAGCTTCTCCGCATACTCGATTGCCTCATCCGGATTGTGAACCGAACAGGGGCCGACAATCACAAGAAAACGATCCGAATCTTTATGCAAAATATCTTCGATCCGCTTTCGCGAAGAAAAAATAGTCTCGGCCTGCGCAGCAGTCCTGGGCATTTCGTGAGCCAGGAGAGCCGGTGCAGGGAGGGGCACGTTGAAAGCAACGTTCAAATCGGTGATTTGTTCATTCATAAAAGGAAAAACGGGTCGTGGTAAAGGTAGGGCGTGTCAAGCTGTTGACTAAATCACAAATGCAGACACCGGCTCGCCTTTTGAAATGACCTGACCGGGTTCCAGGCGAATGAGGCAGTTGGCTTTGCTTAAACCAAAGACTGCGTGTGATTGCTGAGTTCCGGAAAGAGCAATAGCACCATTCTCTGATTTCCCTCTGAGGTAATGAGGTCGGTCTCCGGTGTTTTTCATTTCCTCCTGAGCGACTCCGGAAATCGTCCCCTGACCCGCCTCCGATGAAACGACTGAAACACCGAGGGCTTTTCTGATCGCCGGCAATGCAAAAATATTGAAGGTAACGTAAGCCGAGACAGGATTTCCCGGCAGACCGAAAACGAGAGTTCCGTCAGGATGTTGTCCAAAAAGGAAGGGTTTACCGGGCTTTACATTAACCCGCCAGAAATCGGTAATGACTCCCAGACTCTGGAGGACTTGTTTCACGTAGTCCCTTTCGCCAACTGAGACGCCACCGGCAATGATGACAATATCCCCTGTGGAGATCGCGTTCTCCAAGGTGAGTCCTAACATGTCGACATCATCGAGTGCATGATCCGTCGATGCGATTGCTCCGGCATGTTCGGCGGCGGCCTTTAGCATGGGGCCGTTGCTGTTGTAAATTTCCCCGGGAATCAAAGGTGCGCCCGGATCGACCAGTTCGTCGCCGGTTGTGATTACGTTGACCATGGGGCGGCAGTGCACCGGAATCTCCGAAATTCCCTGAGATGCAATTAATCCGATTCTGGTCGGGGTCATCAATTCGCCTCGACTCAGGAGAAGTTGCCCTGCACAGACGTCACCGCCGCGGCGCCTGATGTTTTCACTTTTTTCAACGCCTTCTGTTATTTTGATGACTCCGTCGGTTCGCTCGACATCTTCCTGCATGATGACGGCATTGGCCCCTTCGGGAATGGCGGCGCCAGTGAAGATTCGAATGGCTTCCCCGGGTTCCAGCACCAATTGGAAATCCGGACCGGCGGCCTGTTCGAGTTCAGCGACTTTGAGCAATGATCCGGTTTGGGTCTCTTCAGCCCGTACCGCATATCCATCCATGCTCGAGTTATCGAAGACCGGCGAATCGATGATTCCATTGATCGCCTGCGCCAGGACCTGGCCCTGCGAAAGTTCGAGCGGGACCCAGATCACAGGGGCCGGGCTTACCTTGTCGAGGATTCTCTGGCGCGCTTCGAATTCGTCCAACATTGCCTGTTATGTAACAGGCTTGAATCGATCTCACAACCCTTTACCGGCGGAGCCGGAACTTCTCCGGGTAATGAATCGCATCAATCCCGATAGCGGCTGTTGAAACGTGAAATTGCGGTTAACGTTCTCCGGGCTATGAACGAAATTCATCAATCGATTGAGACAATTGCCAGGTATCTCTCGGCTGGAGTGTTGATTGCGATGTTGGTGTGGGAGAGTTTTGCACCTTGCTACAAATTTTTCCTGAACCGGCCGGGTCATCGTTTTAAACACGGCCTGATCAATTTGCTCCTGGGGTTTGGAAACGCTCTGATCATCGGGCTGGTTTTTATTTCACTCTGGAAATTGTCGAGCGAGTGGGCGGCGTCAATGGGTATTGGAATTCTCCACTGGTTTGATCTGCCGGTATGGATGGGCGCGGTAGTCGCCGTCCTTTTGTTCGATTTCTGGACCTACTGGTGGCATCGAATCAGTCACGTGATTCCTTTCCTGTGGCGATTCCATCGGGTGCACCACTCCGATCCTGAAATGGATGTGACAACGGCGAATCGTTTTCACTTTGGCGAAATTGCTATCTCTTCATTGTTGAGGATCCCGCTTATCATTTTGATCGGAGCAGAGCTCTGGCACATTGCCTTGTTCGAAGTGATCATGTTTCCCATTGTTCAGTTTCAACATGCCAACGTGCGACTGCCTGAATGGGCGGACCGAAGCTTCCGTTTTTTCTTTGCCTCGCCGGGAATGCACAAAATTCATCACTCCGACCGGGTCAAGGAAACCAATTCAAACTACACCTCGATGCTGTCGGTCTGGGACCGAATTTTTCGCTCCTTCCGGACCCGTGAGGATTTGGAAAATATTCGGATCGGTCTGGAGGAGTTTCGGACGAAGGAAGAGCAGAGCGTGACCGGGTTATTGTCCAATCCTCTCCGTTCCGTCAGCAGCCGGAGTCGAAGTAGCGACGGCTGAGCCTTCCACTTTTAAAGGGCAGTTCTGAAGATGAATCGCAAAGACGGTGCAAGCGACGAAACCGAAACTGAACAATACGCCGATGACGAGAGAGTGGAGTGCGCTTACCACAAAGTTGTCTGTAAAAGGGATCAGGTAGATCACGCTGGAAACGAAAATCGCAATAAAAATGGGTGTGAAGATGACAAGTTGGTAGCCCACGATTCGCCAGAAGCGGCCTTTGGTGATGTTCCAGCTTTCTGAAATTGCTGCGGAGCCGCCCTCTTCGTTGATTACGGCGAGATACTCCCCGAATGCAATTCTCACATAAAGGTATAAGAAGGCGCAACCAAGGATTGTTCCCCACAAGATCTGAAAAACGATAACATCGACGAATACCACTGGAAGGATCAATATGAAGAGTGGGACGATGACATAAATCCTGTCTCTTATACACATCTGACGCTGCCGACGAAGAGGATAGTGTAGA
>CAJXQE010000264.1 GCA_913058215.1 uncultured Verrucomicrobiales bacterium | reverse complement strand
TCTCGTGGGCTCGGAGATGTGTATAAGAGACAGCCTGTTGCACCAGTAGCACCTGCTCCCGCTCCAGTAGCACCTCAAGGTCCATTGGTTTCGCCTAAGATTACGCCGCTGAAGCCTTCCTCTGCCGGTGCGCTCCCTCCAAACGTTGCTCCCTTGAAGCCGCCAACTCCGGCTGTGCCCCTGCCCCCGGCGACTCCGAAGAAGCCTCCGGGCGTTTAATCCGGAAGAGAGACGGAAACGCTATTTCAGGTTTCCGAAGGATATGGCGCTATTGCGGCTTCATATCATGAAACGGAGTGTAGCTCTGATGGTATAAGTTGTTGAGAGCAAAGACTGCTCCCGCGATTTAACCCGCTTTTCTTATGAGACAGTTGAAATTAGTTACAATCTTCCTACTCACCGTTTCGGTGGGCCTCCTTTCGGTTGCTGCAGAAAAAATCAATGTGCGGGAGGTATCGAAAAAAATCGATTCTCTGGTCGCTGCCGGTCTGAAAAAGAACAAGGTGAAGCCGAACTCGAATATCGATGACGGGACATTTCTCCGTCGTGCTTATCTCGACATTTCGGGTCGAATTCCTACGATTGAGGAAGCGGAAAATTTTCACGGTTCCACTTACGATCGGAAACGGGAGCAACTCATCACAGATCTCCTTGAGGGGGATGGAAACGTCAGCCACTCCTACAATTTCTGGGCCGATGTTTTGCGGATTAATTCCGGATTGAATTCGGGAGCGGGGCAGGCCGAGGCCGCTTACCAGCTTTGGCTGAAAAAGGCTATTGAAGAGAATAAACCCTACAACCAGTTTGTTCATGAACTGATTTCAGCCCGTGGGATGATCTGGGACAACGGGGCTATTGGTTATTACATGCGCGACCGGGGAATGCCTTTGGACAATATGTCCAACACCGTTCGTGTCTTCCTGGGGACCCGGCTTGAATGTGCTCAGTGTCACAATCACCCCTTCGATAAGTGGACCCAGATGGATTATTTCAAGATGGCGGCGTTTTCCTATGGAATGGATGCGGCCCGCTATGAGACAGCAAATCGCACCATGCTGACCGCGTATGGCAGGGAGCAGCGAAGTGAGATTTTCAAGAAAGCCGTTAAAATCGACAAATTTCCGCAGATCACAAATGAGGCGGGACTCAAGCGTTACGTTGACAATAAAAATTACGAGAAATATCTGGAGCGCTATAAACTAACGGACAAAGAATTCCGGAAGCATGCCAAGAAATCGATCGAAGCCTACAAAAAATATGATCACGAAAGCCGCGGAATGCGCACGGCCGTGAATGAGCTTTACAATCCGCTTCGCTACATCCAGACCAATGAGCGTGAGAAAACCCTCAAGCTTCCGCACGACTATCAGTATTCCGATGCGAAGCCTCTTGATGCAGTGACTCCGGCGGCCATGTTTGGTGCCGAGATTGATCTCGATAAAATCGACGGCAGCACGATTGATGCATACGCCGACTGGATGACCACCAAAGAAAACCCGACCTTCACCAAGGTTATTGCCAATCGTCTCTGGAAGCGGGTCTTTGGAGTGGGAGTTTTCGAGCCGGTAGACGAATTGACCGAACAAACGGCTATTGCCAATCCCGAACTTCTTACTTATCTGGAGAAGCTGATGCGGGATCTCGACTATGACATGCGCAAGTATCAGGAGATTCTTTACAACACCAATACTTACCAGCGTGCCGCCAACGATCAGGAACTGGTCCTGGGAGTTCCCTATCATTTCCAGGGACCGACTCTTCGCCGAATGACCGCCGAGCAGATTTGGGATTCCATTGTTGCTCTGGCTCTTCCGGAAGCTGACAGCTATCGCCCTCGTTTGACCGGGCAACTGTCGAGCGTGGAAAAGGCCCGTCGCATTTATCAGTCCCTCGAAGAGCGACCTGCAGAGGAATATCTCGCTATGGTGAGAAAGCTTGGCGATGCGATGGAAGCAAATATTCCAAAGCAGGAAAAAATCCGCGATCAAATGTATAAAGCCCGTGAAGCGGAGGACGAAGATCGCTACCGGAAACTTCGGGTCCAGCTTTCCGATATTCAAAAAGAAACCCGGGCGTTCGTTGCCGAAATCGGCTATCAGCATGTCGGTGAAAAAGTCGACGGAGGTGACTTGCTTGCTGCCGTCGGAATGAGCGAAATGGCCATGAGCATGGACGGAGATGGAAACAGTATGTCGGGTGGAAACTCCGGAGCTGTTCTGACCAAACTGCCTCCCATTAAGATGCCGAAATATGAGCGTCCCACTCCACCGGAAGGGCTCGATAAGAATCAGCTGAAAGCCTGGCAGAAGCAGCAAGGCGGGATTGAGAAAAAATGGAAATATGATCAGTCGACCGCGATGAAATACTACAAGAGTCTCGTCTCGAAAATGGCCCGTGCATCCGAATTGGAGTCACCGGCCCGCAGGGGGCACTTCCTTCGCGAGTTCGGTCAGTCTGATCGTGAAGTGATCGAAAATGCTTCCAGTCACGCATCGGTTCCTCAGGCCTTAAATCTTCTGAACGGGCAAATGGTTGAAGCTTTGACCAACCAATTCGCTGTCTTCGGTAGAAGGATCAATGAAGCCGGTGATGCTGATGAGAAAACCAAAATGATTTTCCAGGCGATGCTGACCCGCGAGCCCACCGAAAGAGAAATGGAAATCGCCCGTGCCGAAATCACCGAGCACGGTGACGATGCCTATGATGGGCTTGTCTGGGCTCTTCTTAACACTCAACAGTTTATCTTTGTCCAATAGACTGTAAAATATTGAAACTTTTTCCGACTCCGTTGTTTAATCGAACAACTTTACATTCAATCCAAACCACCTACTGAACCTGAACTATGAATACTGCTTTCAAATCTGACGAATGGACGCGCAGGCGTTTCGTGGAGGGCACTGCCAAAACTTTTCTGGGAGTCGGCGCGCTCGGCCTTGGGGGAGCAAAAGCAAATGCGGCTCTCGGACCCAACCTTGGTCTTCCCGGTCGTGCCGGTGCTGCCAAGCATGTCATCTACCTCTACATGGGCGGTGGAATGACTCACCTAGATACCTTTGACACCAAGCCCGGTCACGAGAATCAGGGGCAGACCAAAACAATCGACACCAATGTCGATGATGTGAAAATCTCCGAGCATTTTCCAATGTTGGCCCAACAGGCTGACAAACTGGCGATCATCAACTCGATGACTTCCACTGCCGGTGCGCACCAGCAGGGGAATTACCTGATGCACACTTCCTACGAAGAGCGTGCCACGATTCGCCACCCCGGAATTGGTGCCTGGG
Organism: uncultured Verrucomicrobiales bacterium; assembly: GCA_913058215.1. GTDB lineage: Bacteria > Verrucomicrobiota > Verrucomicrobiia > Verrucomicrobiales > DEV007 > Arctic95D-9. The sequence continues at coordinate 7,747 of CAJXQE010000264.1, read as the reverse complement.
CGATGAAATTCAAAGGCCGCATGAATCCAAACCTTCCCGGTTCGGTCTTCATTGGTGGCAACAGCCGAATCAACGGTGGTGGCGGTTTCTTTGAGCCGGAATTCGAGCCACTGACGATCAACGATCCGAACGCCGGTCTGAAAAATTCCAAGCTTCGCGGAGTGACTCAGGAAACTTTCGATCATCGTCTCGATCTTGCCAAGCAGTTCGATTCCGAGTTTCACGAGAAGTACAATGTGAAACAGGTCCGCGCTTACACGCAGATGTATGACGACGCTGTCCGCATCATGACCAGTAAAGACCTCAAGGTTTTTGATCTGAAGGATGAAGATGAAATGACCCGCGAACGTTTTGGTGACAATCCATTCGGCCAGGGCTGTTTGCTCGCTCGCCGCTTGATTGAAAATGATGTTCGTGCTGTCGAAGTTTCCTACGGGGGCTGGGACATGCACAACAACGTGTTCATTTCTGCTCCGGAACGTTGTGCGATTCTTGACCAGGCGATGGGGGCTCTTCTTGAAGACCTTGAGCGTCGCGGTAAACTTCAGGATACTGTCGTTGTTTTGACTACAGAATTCGGCCGGACCCCACGGATTAACCAGAATGCAGGTCGGGATCATTATCCTAAAGCATTCAGTTCGGTCATCGCCGGTGGTGGAATTAAAGGCGGAGTCAAATACGGAAAAACTGACGAAGGTGGCGCGAACGTCATCGAAAATGCAGTCAAGATTCCTGATTTCAATGCGACCGTCGGATATGCGATGGGACTTCCGCTCGATCAGGTTCTCTACAGCCCGAGCAAACGTCCGTTTACTGTCGCCCATAAAGGGAAGCCAGTCCTCGACCTCTTTGCCTAAAAAGCAAGAGTCGAAAGCGACTGAATTACAAATTCAACAAACCGGTGGGAGAAATCCTGCCGGTTTTTTTGTTTTCAGCTGATGACTGGAATTGAAGCACGCTCAATTCAGAGTAATAGCTGTGCCAGAGTCAGGGCTCCGACGATTCCAGCCTGTTGATCGAGGCCGGGAGTTTGAATGTAGCGGTCGAGGGGCGGAAGTGCCCAGTAGCCGCCGGACAATTCTTCAAATTCCTTTCGGACGCGATCGACGAGACCGCTTTTCTGGGAAACCCCGCCGCCGAGAATGATGAGGTCGGGGGACCAGGTGGAAGTGAGGTTGATAGCGGCGAGCGCCAAATATTTTGCCTGAAGCTCCCACGCAGGGTGATCTTCCGGAAGCTCACCGCCGGGCGTTCCCCATCGTGCTTCGATGGCTGGACCGGAGGCTCGACCCTCAAGGCAGGATGAGTGGAAAGGGCAGACGTTGGTGCCTTTTCCAAATTCATGATCAAGGTCCGGCATGACCATGTGTCCGATTTCAGGATGCATGCGTCCATGAAGTGGCTGCTCTTCACTTAGGAAGCCTCCACCGATTCCGGTTCCGATCGTGATGTAACAGATGTTGCGGAAATGCTTTCCCGCTCCGAACTCCGCTTCCCCGACTGCCGCGGCATTGACGTCAGTTTCGAAGACGACGGGCCCGGGATGTTTCAATTCCTCGCGAAGAAAATTAACGATGTTGAACCCACTCCAGCCTTCTTTTGGAGTCGTGAGGATTTGTCCATAGTCGGGAGAGCGTGGATCAATGTCAGCAGGACCGAAGGTCCCAATTCCCATGGCGTGGAAGTTTCCGTATTTCTCTTTCGCTTTGTGGAAAAATGCGACAGCCTCCTGAAGTGTCTCCTCCGGGTTTCGCGTGGGAAACCGCGTTTCGAGAAGGATTTCCGAAGGGTTTTTCGCCACAGCGCATACGTATTTTGTGCCTCCGGCTTCGATTCCGGCGATGAGTGGTGATTCTTCGCTCATTGTAAAGGTATGGTGGAAAACAGAGGATACTCTTCTGATTGTTTTTGTTCATCGTCCAGATGAAATATTTTTTCAAATTTAGTGCTGCTTCGTGCAATTGCAGACTCGTCTCAAGCCTAAGGAATACGCATCGAAATAATTATCATATTCTCCAAACTAAGGCACCTTTACCAAGATTGGGCAGATTCCGGAAATTCCGTGTGCAAAGACTTTAATGGCAGACCGTTATGAAATAATTGGAAGACTCGGCCGGGGAGGTCTTGGCGTTGTTTACCGGGCTCGCGACAAGGTAATGGGCCGCGAGGTGGCGGTGAAAAGATTGCTGCCTCCGGAAGAATCTACGAGTAATGAAGAAGCTTCTGTCGAATCTCTGAAGAGGGAAGCTGCGGCATTAGCCAGATTCCAACATTCGAATATTGTCTCGATTTATTCGCTGGAAGAGGACTCGGAGGGTCCTTTTGTCGTCACGGAACTGATTGAAGGGGAAAACCTCCACAACATCGTGATCAACGGTGCATTGCCATATAAAGACTTCGAGGCAGTTGCTGAACAAACTCTTGAGCCCTTGATTGCTGCTCAGAAAGCTGGATTGATGCACCGGGATATTAAGCCGGCAAACATCATGTTGAGCGAGCTACCCAGTGGAAAGTTTATTGTAAAGATTCTCGATTTCGGTCTTGCGAAATTCAGTCAAAAGCCTTCGACGCAGACTTTGGATTTGAAGGGGACCTTTCTTGGTTCGATCGACTTTATTGCTCCGGAGCAGTTGGAGCTGGAGCCGCTCGATCACCGGACGGATTTGTATTCCCTGGGATGTGTTTTGTATTATTGCCTGACTCAGGATTCTCCGTTTTCCGGTGCCAATGCTGCTGAGACGAGTCAAAATCATTTGAATCACAAGTGCATTCACCTAAGCGAGCTTCGACCGGACGTTCCCGGTCCGGTTGCTGACTGGGTCATGACTCTGGTGGAACGCAATCCTGATGATCGACCGGAAACCGCGACGATTGCCTTGAAGGAATTCGAGGAGGCGAAAAAGGGAATTTCTCCAGCAAAAAATCGATTACAGGAACAGAGAATTACTGACTCGATCGATGTGGTTGAGGCGGCGGATTCCATCCATGCTGCGGAAGGAGCCAGGAGCGGGGATAAACCTTCTACAGATACAGGTCGAGTTCTCATGACGGGGCCTGTAAAACGGGCCGCGCCGCGTTCGAGTGCGGCACCTTCGCAGGCGGTAGACCGTTCACCAGAGGGATCTGGTATATCCCGCAAGACGGTGATGTTGATTGGTGGGGGTGTCCTCGCATTTCTCATGGTGGTGATATTTCTGATCGCAGGAGGGGGCGATGACCCTCCGGAGTCTGCTGTTACCAAGGGAGGGGGGCTTGATCCTTCGGAAAACATTCCAGAGGATTTACCCGCTGAGCCTCTACCGAAACCCGGTAATGTGGAATTGCCCGATCTTGATTCCAACCAGGCAGGCAGCCCGATCCGTGTCACGAACGGCTTGGTGGCAAATTTCAAAGCCAACCTGGGCACCTATCATTACGACATGGAGACGGCACCGCGTCCAGGGCAGAAACTGGCGGCATGGAGAAACCTGGCCTCTTCCAATCCCAAATCATACTTAACCTACGATTGGAGTGATCCCAGGGCGCAGTTTGTTCCCGTGATGGATAGGGTTGGAACGGAAGACTTTCCCGTGCTTAACGGTCTCTTTCGGGCGGTTCATTTTTCAAATCGTGATTTCATGCAGAGTCCTCAGCCTATGGGTGATTTTTCCAAGGGGATAACTCTACTGGTAGTCGGTCGCTTTAATTTGGTAGGAGAGCGAATACTTCAATTCACTCCGGATAAACACGATGGAAGGATCATTGCCTTGGAATCGTCTTATGGTGGAACGATTCAGGCTAGATTTAGAGGAGCTGCTACCGGTACTTCGGCAGACATTCAGCAAACTCATTGGAATTCCGGGGACCTGGGCGTCATTACCTACCATTGGGATCCCGCTAAAGGAACCCAAATGCTTCGGGGAGTGACGGCCGAAGGGAAGCGTTTTAATGAAGGAGCGAAATCAGTGGGCACAAATGAAATCCCTTTTTCGAAGTTGGCAGTGGGCCCTCGAAAATTTCAAGAAGGTCTGATCGCTGAGCCAAAGAGTCTGTTTTTTGAACTTACAGTCTATGAGCGTCCGCTGTCAGACCAGGAAATGACAGCAATGGAAAATCAGTTGGCGTCAAAATACTTCGGACTGAAATTTGACCGGGTAAATTTGACGGGTATTGGGAAAGGTAAGGATGCACCCGCGCTTGAAACGAAAAACGGACCCGGTCCCGGTCCCGGTCCCGGTCCTGCGGCAGCCATCAGTGATGGGATTCCTGCGGAAGGGCTGGTTTCTCACCATACTACGGACGACCGGGTTTATACCCGGAGGGTTGGAGGGGTTGTCGCGAAGCCGGGTGATCCGGTGCTTTTTTGGAAGGCCGGAGACAGTCACATCAATGCTCACGCACCTCACAACTCGAAGACAGATCAAGTTCCCACTTTCTATGAGGCCGCGGATGAGAATGACCTGGGCTTGAAGCCTGGAGCCAAACTGCTCAATTTCGGGCCTGACACTGCCCTCTTGATTCAGGAGATTTCAGGTCTTGAAGATACGGACGGACTCAGCCTTGTCCTTGTTGCGCAGGTAGTCGGCGATGAATTGGGCCCTTTCGCAAAAATCGATGCAGTGGGTAACAATTACTCCTGGGCATCCCTTATTCCGAATGAACGAGGGATTGCCGGGAAGATCGGAGTAAATCCGACGACAAAGGAGCGTGAGGCTTTGAGGATTAAGCTCGATGCGAAACAGATTGCGATATACAGCCTGATTTGGGACGGGAAAAAAGGGGAGATGTCTCTGCAAGCACGTCTCGATGGTGGAGAACTGATCAAAGGGAAAACGGGGAAAGCTTACCAGGGGAAAGTCCACCTGAGCCGGATCAATCTGGGAACGATTAAATACAATCAGCACCACCTTTTGTTTGAGGGCAAAATCGGCGATGTATTTCTTTACAATCGGGCGCTCGCTCCGGCGGAGAGGAAGAATCTTGAAGATCACCTGGCCGCCAAATTTTTTCAGGAACCGTGACGGATAGACCGGAAGGTTCGAGGGCAGGTATCGGGTGGTTCTTCCTCCGGCGAATCCTGTCACTCTTCGAAATCGCCGTCCTGTTAGCGGCCTTCGGGACCCTCATGAAATTCTTTGCCGGGATCTGGTGGTTCGCAGATCTGTGGTCTCATTTCACCGTGCAATATGCCGTAATTCTGACTGTGGGAATTTTTGCACTGATTGCGATGGGGAAGAAGAAAACATTCGGGGTCATCTTTCCTCTGTGGATTTTTAATATCGGCCAGCTCGCATTCGTCTGTTGGATTCCTGCAGCTCCACCCATTGCCGAGCCGGCAGGGGAGCCCCTTCGACTTGTGACCTTCAATGTGCTGACCGGTAATTCAAATTATGCGGGTGTCAGGAAGTGGCTGGAGGATTCCGATGCGGATGTCATCGGACTGCTTGAGATCTCGAGGACGTGGAAGGAAGAATTGAAGCCTCTCTCGGAAAAATATCCCCATATCTTCTTTCAGCCCCGGATGGATAACTTCGGGATTGGTATCATGAGCCGGATTCCGATAGAGAATGTTGAGGTGATTCATTTTCCCCCGGCCGCCATTCCCACTCTTGATATCGACTTTGGAGATTTTCGCCTTTTGCTGACTCATCCGATTCCGCCGATGACAGGAAAGAGGGCGGAAGAGAGAGACCAGCAGCTGGCCAAGGTGGGAGAAAAGGTTTTATCAACGGAGATTCCAACTCTGCTCGCCGGCGATTTTAAACAGACGCCATGGTCTCCGCGTTTTCGGAAACTGTTGAAAGAAACCGGGCTTCGTAACGCAGCAAGCGGTCAGGGGCTTGCTCCGACCTGGCACATCTTCCCAGGCTTCATGGGAGGTGTTGTGATTGATCATGTTCTGCACACTCCTGGCATTACCGTATTGGAAAGGGATGTTGGTCCCTACCTCGGGTCGGATCACCGGCCGGTGGTCGTGGATTTTCTGCTTCCGGAGAATTGAGTTCAGACTGTCGAATCAACCCTGTTGTCTGATCGATCCACTTCTAAGTTCACTGGGGCCATTGGATAATTCGACTGCCCGAATGGTTCCGGAATAGGAAAAAATGACGCCGACATTCTGCTGCTCCGCCGTGATGGCAATGTCGGCAAAGGATTGATGTGAAAACAGCGAGAGCCCTGCCAAGACACCGAGATTGGTTTGAGTCAGAGATAATTTCTTCATAAAGTACTCAGAATTGCCATTTGAGTAATCTTGCTACACACACCTCGATTTTTTTGTTTTTGGTCGATGGACCATGGTTAATGGGTTTAAAGGAGTGCAGATGCTCCCGGACGGCGTGCAAGCCGTGGATAGCGTTTTCCAGTAGCTCTTCCCCGAAACAGTGGGAGGTGCTATTGTGTCACTGGATGCGTTTGGTCATTGCCATTTCTCTACTCTCAATTTCGGCGATTTCTTCTGCTCAGGAAAAGCCGAAGTATCGTTGTCTCGCTCCGTTCGTCTGGTCCATCGATGACAGCAAACCGCCGGCGAGTTTGTTCGAAGTATTCCTGAAGGGGCCGTTTGATCGCTTCGAGACTGGTCCTTCGTCGGGGGAGGCGCTGCTTTCGCTGGGATGGGAAAGTGCCAATTCGGGAGATGTCGATCTCGCCATGATATTGTTCCGTCAGGCCTGGGAGGATGAAGGGAACGGGGATGCACTGGTCTCGATGGCACTGCATTCCATGGCCGTTCCGGAGGTGGCGAAACTGATGGCGAAAGAAGCGGTGGAGAAAACTTCTTACTCACCGTGGAAGGGGCTGGCCGTGGAGCTGTCCAAAAAGGGAACGATGTCGATGGCGGAGCTGGAAGCCTGGTGCCTCCGGAATACTCAGGATGAAATTGTGCGCCGTTTCGTTCTGCGAAAGATTCTCGATGTTCCTGAAGGGGAGAAACTCAGGCCGGGCTGGGCGGTGGCAGCTTCTCTGGCGATGCCGGGAGAGGAGTCAAAAGACGAGTGGATGAAGCTTCGCTTTGCGGAAGAGGCAGGCGTTTATCCTTTCCGATTGGATTTGCAGATGCGGGTGAAAAGAACACCTCATTTGCTGCCATTGGCTTTGAGGATTTCGATGGTAAAAGGAGAACTGGGCGAGGCTGTCAGCTACTTGAAAAGCGTGGCCGAATCCGACGATGAAATCCTGATCGCGGGAGCGGAGCTGGCCTGGCGTTTGGATCAAAAGAGGGCGGCCGATAAGTGGCTGTCGGCCTGGCGTGATCGGCCCGCGTATTCCGTTCAAGAGAGAAGCCAACGGGTTCAGAAGGAAAAAGAGATTCGCAAGAGGTGGGCAGAGAAGCCGGGTTCGAGTCTCGCAGAACTGGAGGAGTTTCTGGAAAGGAATCCCGGGCACGTCTCGGCGCGCACGAAGTGGATCGCAAAGAAGTTCAGTGAAGGAGGCGTTCGCGACGCTTTGTTTGCCGCTGATTCGAAGATTCGTGCACAGATAATCGCAGCCGACACAAAGGATGGACTGGTAACAATACTGAATCCCCTTGCGGAAAAAGGGGAATGGCGACCGGGCTGGGCGGAACGCGGAGAAGGGCTCTCGATCTCGCTGCCTCCGGACTGGATACGTCCAGGATTCACGAATCCAATCGAAGGAAACGGAATCGACGGGAAGACCGTCAATCTCGCTAAAGTCGGCGAAGGGAAAACAGGAAGCCTGATTTTGTTTTACACAGGAGCTGTCTCTTATACACATCTCCGAGCCCACGAGACCGAGGCTGATCTCG
>CAJXQE010000263.1 GCA_913058215.1 uncultured Verrucomicrobiales bacterium | reverse complement strand
AGATCAGCCTCGGTCTCGTGGGCTCGGAGATGTGTATAAGAGACAGCTCTTGGAGGATGTTGGCCGTAAATGGAACCGCAGGTGCCATCCGCGAAGGTGGGATTCTCATGGCTGTTCACCACCTGAAGCTCATAGCCGGACATCAGAAAGACGCCGGAGTTACCATAAAGCTGGCCGGTCCACTCGGGGTCATCGGAAGGATCAAAGCGGAATTCAATGTGAATGCGGGCATTTCCGTAGGAGTCCCTGGTGGCGTTGTTCCCATCGCCGCGAGCCATGACGCCCTGCTTGTCGATCGGCCAGGTCTCATTGCTCCATTGGCTGGCATCGAGCACGATAGCGGCTTCAGGAACGGGCAGTTCGCAGTCTTGCGCCGAGAGTGGTGTGACAACTGGCGGCACGGGACGGCGCTTGTCATTGCGACTCCATCCGGAGCCAGTGATGTCCCAACCAACATTACGTCCGGTGCCGGGCTCTCTGGCAGGGCGCAACTGATTGGCGGTGTAGTAAATCGTGTCGAAATCGATCAGAGCGCCATCCGCATTCTTCTGCTCGGGAAACTGTAGCGCATAGACTTTTCCCTCTGTCAGGGGAACATCAAAGGTCACCGTCTTACGATCTTTAGACAGCGTGTAGTTGGTGACTTCCAAAGTCGCCTCATCCACCGGCGGCGATCCGTAGGTGCTGTAGTAGTGGTAGTGCCAGGACTTCACGGTCGGCGTGACCTTCTCCCCGATGGCCTGAGTGAAGGTGACTTCAAATCCCTTTTTCGTGAGGGTGGTCGAGTGGATCGCGAAGGGAGTGGTCTTGCCATCCCACTCGGCATATTGCAGCGCAGTGCGTTTGCCTCCAACACTGAACCAGCCGCGTCCAACCTGAGCAGACCAGAGGCGCCCCTGAGGATCGAAGGACATTTTGACAGGACCCGACTCGAGCCCCCGGAGGAAGTCGACGCACCAACCCTGATAGTCGCCGTTGACCTTTTCGACACCGCAGCGGAAGTAGTTGGATTGGCGTTGATCACCGATGAAGATCTGGTTTTCAAAGGGTCCAAACTTTCCGCCCGTGGTGTCCCAGATCGGACTACCGGGAGTGTTGGCGATAATCTCGCGGGGAAACCAGACTGCTGGAGGCGTACGGAACTTAGCGAAGTCTTCGGCCTTCATCGAGAGCACCTTCTCCTTGGTGAATTCAGGTCGCGCCGGGAGTGAGGCAGGGTGCCCGTAGAAATCCCCTTCGCGCACATGATAGAGGCAGCAGTCTGCGACCCAGTCGCCCTGGTTGTCAGTGATGAACAATTCATCCTGCGGGCTCATGCCGATGCCGCAGGGGGAGCGAAAGCCATTGGCCAGAGGCTGAAAGTGCCCCGGTCGATCAGAGCGATAGACCCAACCACGCCAGGGCGCGTTGTAGGACATGTTCCCCCCACCCTTCCCCACGGGTTTTCCATCAGGCACGGTGAATTCGCCTCGGGCTGCCAGATTGAGCGAGGCATACTTGCGGCCCAGCGAGTCAACGACCGGGCCGTAATGATACTCATGGTATTCTCCTGAGACTCCGAAGGCATCGGTGACGCATTCGTATTGATCGCAGATACCGTCCTTGTTGGTGTCGACGAGACGGGTCAGCTCCGGCTTCTGAGCGACGTAGTAGGCCTCTTCTTTTTCATCGTAATAGATACCGTTAGGCTCCATCAGGTTTTCGGCGAAGCGGGTCCAGACCTTGTCTTTGTATTCCCATACCTCGCCTTCCCAGGAAACGACGGCGAGAGTACCGTCCGGTTTGTGGCAAAGGCCAAGAATCGTGACCGCTCCTTTGGGGAGTGGAACAGTTTCGATGCGGTAGCCCGCAGGAAGTTGGGCGAATGTCTGGCTGATGAGGCCGAGCAAGAAGATGAGCGTGAGTGCCCTTGCGATGAATGAATTCATGAGAGAAAGAGGAAAATGATTTATTGAACGGTCAGCTTGAAGGACTGCGCGCCCTTGGGTGAAATGATGACAGTCTTTTCTTCTCCATCGGCCAGAGAAACGAGGTGGACGGTGTCGCCCTCGACCTGGTATCGCAGGAAGCGATTGATTCCGGGTAGAGCGGCGTTCGGTCCCGCGTCGGGAATCGGTGTACCCTTGATTTCAGAAGGCTTCGCACTGCGATCCGGTAGAGAAGGTGTCTGGTTGATCTCGGCAGAATGCCAGGCGCCGATCACATAGCCATCGCCGGGATTGTAAACCACGATTACCTGGTTGGGGAGCAGGCAGAGCAGGGCACGCGGCGGAAGGTCAGCGATCCACTTGCGCACGACGAGAGCCTGTCCGGGACGGGCCTTAATGATCTTTGGAATGTTGCCCTGGAGGCTGCGGCCGTTCAGAGCGAATTGCTTGCCGCTGTCACTCTTGAGGACGCCGTGGAAACGATAGGAATGAGAGGGCTTCTCCTCGTGGAGGATTTCAAGATCGTAGATCCCGAGCTTCAGGCTGAACTTTTTATTAATGTGAGTGCTCTTGTCCGTCTTCTCATCCGAGTAGTGGACTTCTTCTCCATCGAGAAAGATGGAGGTCCGCCCGATTATGCGGATGGCGAACTCGTAGTCACCTGCCTCTTTGATATACAGCTTCGAAGTTCCCCGCATGACCCCTTCCTTGCTACGTTCGAAGTAGTAAAGATTTTCGGGCAATGGCGTCTGTGACTCCGGTTCAACGGAATCGAATAGGGCAGGAGTGAATCGCTTTCCTTTAAAGTAATCGCGGGAATAGACCGAACGGACCACTTCCCGAAGGCCTTCCTGCTCCGAGAGAATGTAGTCCCGTAAGGCCAGTCGGTCCGCTTCCGGAAAGACAGCTTCGAAAGCAATCATCTCCGAGCCGGGGACACCTTTGTTGATGAGTCTGAGAATTGCCTCAGGCGACGAGCCATGATGCCAGTATTGATCCTTCAAGGCCGGGCCGATCCCACCATCGAGGTGAGGGCCGTGGCAGTTGAAGCAGAGCTGAGAATACAAAGTCTTGCCGCGTTCGATGTCGGCTGCCATAGCGGCAGTGGCAGTAAAAAGAAATAGTAGGATAAGTGGCTTCATTAAATTTCAGGGTTGAATCAAGCTCAGCTGTTTGCGGTGTTCCCGGGTCAGCTGACTGACTTCAGCACGCAAGGCGGCTAGCTGTTTCTTTTGTGCTTCGGTCAGGTTGGCGCTCGCATCGATTGCGTTTCGCAGGGCCATGCCTTTCTTTTGAGCCGAAATTGCCCGCTTTCTTGCCGCGTTTCTGGTCTGCCTCTGCTCTTCTGTCATGATTGCGTCCTGTTTCATCAGCAACCCGGCTCGCGTCTCTTTGTAGGTTGCGACAAGAGATTCCTCGTCGGCAGTCGGTGAATGAATTGAAGTCTGTGTCGGATCTTTCTTCCCGGAGGGAACCGGCTTCGAAACTTTCTGGTTTTTCCTCGCTCGCAACTGTTCCGCATAAGGCTTCAGACGGGAGTCTGCGTAGTAGGCTTGATAGGCTGCGAACAATTGCGCCTTTCGCTCGGGATTTGATTCGGAAAGATCGTTCGTTTCGCCAATGTCCACTACTAGATGAAAGAGCCCGGCGTCAGCGGCTTCCCGCTCTTCCGCACTTCCCTTTCGCGAGCCGCGAACGAAAGTGAGCTTCCAGTCCCCTTCCCGATAACTGCCCTCGGTTACGGCCATACCGGCGCGCTGATGTGTTGCATCGGGATTGTTGAGAACAGCCAGGAAGCTGTGACTGTCTTTCAATGCTTCGGGAGCAGCTGACTCGAGATCTACTTTCAGCAGATCCGCAAAGGTGGCTATAAAATCGGAATGATTAATCATTGCGTCTGTTGTTGTTCCGGCAGGAATGCTTCCCGGCCAGCGCGCGATGAACGGAACACGATGCCCGCCCTCCTGCGGTCTGGCTTTTCCACCGGCAAGCGGACCGTTGGCGCGGTGGCTCCATTTCTCAATGTCCTCCTCGGGCCAGAGTGCGCCGTTGTCACTGGAGAAGAAGACCAAAGTATCTTCTTCCAGGCCAGTTTCCTTGAGCGTGTCCAGCACGAGCCCCAGTTCGTGATCGAGTTGCACGATGTAATCCCCGTAGGGACCGGCCTGACTCTTTCCTCCGAATTCGTCGAGAGGAAGCCACGGAGTGTGCGGCTCCAACATTGCATAGTAGAGAAAAAGAGGTTTTGCGTCATCTCCTTCCATGGCGTGACTCTCGAGTATCTGTATGACCTCATCATTGAGGCGTGTATTGGCCTGCTCGTGGACGAAGCCGGGCTGCATCTCGCCGGCATTGAAGGTAACGCGCCGGTCTCTATCAGCAGCCTTGTTGCCAGCAGTCGTGTCCGTTGGTGCTGGATCGACTTTGCTGTCTTGTATGAAAAAATACGGACCCGAGCTTACCGCCGAACGCAATCCGAGAAATGAATCAAATCCGTGGTCGATGGGACCTCCCGCAAGATGCTTGGTGTAATCGAAAGTCGGCCGGCCTTTTTCTGAGGGCACCAATTCGAAACCAAGATGCCACTTACCGACCATTCGGGTCAGATACCCTTGCTTTCGCAACAACTCCGGGAGCGTGACTTCCTTTTCTTCAATTATCGGCCCAAATTGATTGATGCCATTCACGACTCCACGACGAGCCGGATTGATCCCGGTCAACAAGCCGTAGCGCGAAGCGGTGCAGGTAGTCGACGCCGAGTGTGCATCGGTGAAGAGAAGACCTTCCCGGGCAAGCCTATCTATGTGGGGCGTCTGGATCTTCGATTCCGTGTTGTAGGCGGAGCAATCGCCGTAGCCCATGTCGTCGGCAAGTATCACTACAATGTTAGGGCGCTCTTCATCGGCCACGGCGAGCGTGGAAAGAATAGCAGCAAAGAGCAGTGTGGAAATTGGGCGAAAGGTCCTCATTTGTTATCATATTCGATCGGAATTTCCGAGAGTCGCGGCGCACCAAAAACATCGAATTCCCCGTAGAAGGAATTCGCTTTCATGTCCCAGAGTAGGTAGCGAAAATGCCCGATATCTCCCCGGGCAGCCGAAATGGAGCAGACCTGCTGAGCGGGGCGATCCAACCTCTTGTTCACCCGGAAGAACTCGTCACTGTTGACGCGGGCGATGCGGGTCCACTCAGAGTTCTCCAGTGGTAGCTTGAGATCCGGAAGTGCGTCGCCGGAGAATCCGTAGAGAGTGAATCTTTGCCTTGCCCGCTCGCGATGCTCTTCAATCTTATCGTGCTGATGCCACGAGTAGGAGTTGATCTTTTCGATGGCGACAGGCTGCCCTAAGTCGATAAGAAAGCGGCCCTTGATTCCAGTTTCAAAGAATGCGGATTGCCGGGGCGCGTCCTGCTTCGGCTGCCCTGCTCCGTCGAGAAGCACGGCTGCGGAGCCGCTCGCGGTGGACTGTGTTCTGAGTTGCCCTCTCACGACACGAATCGTGGCGTGCCCCGATGCCTGGTCAGCGTAGTCAAGTCGACTGGGCGGCCCGACGGTAGGAAAGCGAAAGGCAGCCGTTTCATCACCCGACTCGATGCGGGTCATGATCTTGCGTTCTCCCGGCTCAATGTAGAGTGTATCCCCCTGCTTGAGGCGGTTCGGGTCAATACCATCCAAGACAACATCCACCTCACCTTCGGTGACTTGGAGCCGGCTGAGTCCGTCCGGCGAGACGGTAGCGGTGAAGGCCGTGCTGATATCCACGAATGTCGAGGTCGGAGTTTCCACCGTGAAGCCTTTTGATTCCGGAGTTTCTGCCTCGAGATCCACTTCCCCCATAGTCAGGAACACACGATTCTCAGCCCGGGCTTCTACGATCGCAGGACCGACGAGGTCCATTCGTGCTCCAGTCTTAAAAAGGACCTCAGCGAATCCCGACGACAACTCAATTCTTTGCCCGATATGAATGAGGTCTCCTGACTCGACGCTCGCCTCTGAGTCCACCCATCGGCAATTATCTAACTCACCAAAGCGGGCAATGATCGGTTCCCCAACAGCTTCGTTCCACGATCCTTGCCACAATCCAATTCCGATCACGAGGAATGCTCCCACCAGCAAAGCGCCCGCCATAGACGCTGCCATAGTTGGCAAGCTTCGGTCCACAATCGTTTCAGCCCTCGAAAAACCGTTCGCATCTCCCGAGCCGGCCTGCTCCATGACCCGATCAACAAAAGCTGCCCCGGTAGTTTCGGCAGCGAAGGTGGCAGCCAGCCCGGCAACAAAGTGCTCTGCACTGTGCCCCTCGGATTCAAACTGCTCCAGTCGGGCGTCCATCATTAGCTGCTCCAACAACATCTCGGTGTGCACTGGCTCGGACTTCAACAGGGCGGCGAACTCACTGCCACTCTCCTCGCTCATGCGCCCCTCGATATATTCACTGAGCAACTGATCGAAGCGTTGGTTTGTCATTTCGTCAGGCATTGGGCAATCTTTCTTCAATGCAGATTTTAAGTTGGCGCCGAATTCGCATCAGGGTGAGCCTCACAGCAGTGGCCGACATCTCGAATTTGTCGGCCAGAATGGTGGAGTTCCATTCGTCGAAGTAGCGTCCCGTGACCAGCAGTCGGCAATTTTCCGGAAGGCTCGCAATACAGTCCCGCAGGGCCCGGAATTCCCCCTCCTCAAAATGTTTTGCCGCCTGATCCGGCTCAAGAACAGCCATCAGGTGCTGCGTTACTTCGTCGTTCAAAATGCGTCCGCGACGGGCGCTCTTCCGGGATTCATTCCGAACTTCGTTCAAAGCAATCCCGCGTAGCCATTTCCCAAAATCACGATCCCGGTCAAATCGGTCGAGTTCACGGAAAGCGATCATAAAAGTCTCCTGAGCGAGGTCATCGACTGAATCCTGATTCACGCCAAGCATGCGAATGAACCCGCGCAGTGGCGCTTGATGCTCACGCACAAAGTCGTAGAACTCGGCATGTTTCTGGTATTCGCTTTTCAAATCAAACAGGAAGCTTTCTCTCTTTGCATACTAACTCGTCACAACTGTTTGAAGTGTTTCACAGTTTTCTGATTTTTAATAAAATATCAGAAACACCTTTCGTCCCGACAACGATGCCGTGAATGGATTCGAATCGTTGCTTCCATGAGTAAGCAAAGTAGACTCTAAAAAACGGTTAATTGAACAGAAGGAAGATATGACAAGCAAACGTAGATTTACACACCCTCTGCTTTTCTCTCTTTTTATCCTTTCCTTGTTCGCATCGACAGTCGTAGCCGAAGTCGTACGAGTCCAGGTCGACGAGCGGACACCTTTCGCAGACGGTACGAAATTTGGGAAGGCCGGCGCCTATGAGTCCATCTCAGGTCGACTGTTTTTCGAGGTCGATCCCGATCACGCTCTGAACGATCGCATCACCGATCTGGAACTGGCACCCCGAAACGAGAAGGGCCGTGTCGAGTTCTGGTCTGACTTTTTCCTCCTTCAGCCGATCGATCCCGGCAAGGGAAACGGCGCACTGCTCTACGATGTTCACAATCGTGGAAATAAGTTGGCTCTTTGGACCTTTAACGAGGGCGAGCGAACCAACGAGCCAAGCTCCACTGAGCACGCCGGAAATGGATTCCTGTTCCGCGAAGGTTACTCGCTGCTGTGGACCGGATGGAATGGCGATGTCGCAGCCGATGGAACCGGTCGTTTACTCGCCGGGTTACCCGTGGCGCAGCAAGCCGATGGCAAATCGATCACGGGGCCGAACTACGTCGAGTTCTCGGTCGATGAGAAAACTTTCAGCCAATCGTTTTTCCTGAGCCCCTGGGGAACTCCCAAGTCCTACCCTTCGGTCTCGCTCGACAATCGCGATGCGACACTCACGAAGCGGCCCAACCGTTCAGCGCCGGCCGTCGAAGTGCCTCACGAGAAATGGGCCTTCGCCGATTTTTCGGAGGGAAAGGTGAAACCGAACCCCAACAGTCTTTATGTGAAAGAGGGGCTCACGCCTGGCTGGCTATACGAGCTGGTCTACACCGCTCGCGATCCGCGGGTGTCAGGACTCGGTCTGGCAGGACTGCGCGATGCGATTTCATTTTTTCGCTACGCAGATTCGGATAATCCTGCAAAGGGTTCCCTGGATCGCGCCTTCGTGTTTGGCATCTCACAATCGGGCCGGCTCATTCATCACTTTCTTTACGAAGGGCTGAACCTGGATCAGGCGGATCGGACCATTTTCGATGGCGCGCTCATCCATGTGGCAGGCGGCGGCAAGGGCCTCTTCAACTATCGATTCGGGATGGCAACGGTTTACGGCACACAACGGCGCGGTAACCTTTCGCCTGCTGACTTCTTTCCCTTCACTCCCCTTCCCCAAACTGACCCAGTCACAGGACGAACTGGGGACTCGCTGGCGAGATTGAGGAAACGGGGTGCGATTCCAAAACTCTTCTTCGTGCAAACGGCCACTGAATACTGGTCGCGAGCGGCTTCACTTCTCCACACCAATCCTGAAGGGACAAAAGATCTGGAGCTCGATCCCAAGATGCGTGTCTATTCAATCGCGGGAGCCCAACACCTCGGCGGTGGACCGACGGATCGCGGGATCTGCCAGTTTCCCCGCAGCCCGCTGATGCATCGCGGTCCCGTCTTGCGCGCATTGCTCACGGCGATGGATGATTGGGTAACGAAGGATACCGAGCCTCCCGCCAGCCAATACCCACGCATCGACGACGGCACCCTCGTAAATCTTAAAACCTTTCAGGAGCAATTTCCAAAGATCCTTGGTGTCAATTTGCCTAAAGCCTACCATCAGCCCCTGTCTCTCGATCCCGGATCACGCTGGCATACGGATGGAATCGCGGACATCGTTCCGCCGAAAGTGGGAGCCCCCTACAGAACTCTGGTTCCGGCCGTCGATTCTGACGGAAACGAACTGGCTGGAATTCGATTGCCCGAAGTTGCCGTTCCGCTGGGAACCTACATGGGATGGAATCTGAGAGATGAATCCGTAGGAGCTGGTGGTGCCCTTGCCGGACTTCACGGGGCTTATCTCGAGTTTTCAGATCAGGAAAATGCGGATGACCCGCGCCCCTCGATTCGCGAGCGCTACCCCAATCGCGAGAGCTATCTAGCAAAAGTTTCCGATGCGGTTCTGAAACTATGGGAGCAAGGATACCTCCTGGAAGAGGACGCCCTTTCCCTGTTAAAAGACGCTGCTCAACGCGATCTTTGGAGCCAATAGCCTCAGCGGCTATGCGAGGAGCTAACCACACTCTGTCGATTTCCTTCAACAGGATTACTCTTTGGCACAGGCTTGATTGGCCTGAGGTCGATGTGTCAGGGGATGAAAATCATTTCAGGCGAATTGAACAGAGCCCATAGAGCGTCCTCTGCACGCTCTCTCCACCCCGCTCGAAGAAATCTCGTTGGCGGGTCTCCCTGACGGGCTAGGATTTCCTGGCGTTGCTTGACGCTGTTTGCTTCACCATCAAAGTGGTTTGACCACGACACATGAGGAAACCGTTCTGCAAGCGGAGGAGGAGAAATTTCGGCTGCGGGGACGACCCGGTTTTCGAATCCGTCTGCGAACTGCGACTCGAATCGTTTCCGTTCTTCGTCGCTTGGTGATCGTGTCAGGAAGCACAAAAACAAGTCTTCGGTAAGTTGGCTCACGGATTTCGCTGTGCGGCAGATTTCAGTAACTTCGCTCTCATCGGTCAACTGTGTCAGCCACCCGCCCATCGTGCCATTTGCCAGAGTAGCGGATTGAAGAGGGTTCGCCGATTCGTCTCGTTGGGAACTTGGTTCCTGTCGGGAATCCCGCCATCCAAACGCCTTCAGAGTATCGACCACAGCCTGTGCCCTCGGCAATGCCAGACTGGGACGGTCCCGTTCATTTCCCATCGACGTAAATTCCCAGGCGTGGCGAGGCTCCCCAAAATTCAGGAACGAGCCCGGAGGAAGACGGCCTTCTTTGTCCATCGTCAAAACACCAACATTCATGACGCGACCCGCCACATGCCAGGCATTGTCGACTACCTGCTCTGCGGACATTCGCCGACGGTAAGGGCCTTCGAAAAATCGCTGGCTCGCCTGAGTCGAATCGCCTGGGAGATTGACCGCCGACCGCTGGTAAGCGTCCGAGCCGACAATGATTTTGGTAAGGTTTCTCAGGTCGTAGCCTCCATCGATGAATTGATTGGTCAGATATTCCAACAAGGTCGGATCGCTGGGCGTATTCCCCTCCCAATCATCAATCGGCTCCACAATCCCCGCTCCCATGAACCGCTTCCACACTCGATTGACCATCACTTCGGCAAAACGCCGGGAGAGTGTCACTTCGGCTGCAAGCATCTCCCGGGTATCTTCAGGGTTCTGCAAAACGCCCTCCGGAATCGATGGATTCAACTCTGCAAATGGCCACTTCCCATCCACCGGTGAACCGATCATCAAAGTGACTTCAATAAGAGGTTTGCGTCCGCCTTTCTCAAGATGTGAGAAAAACGTAGCAGGAACACTACTCGTCGCAGGAACAGTGATCGGCGCCTTCTCCAGCATTGCTGCGATTTCGAAAAGGTCTTGTTGAGTGGTGTCGTGGTAGGGCGAATCATGACACCGTGCGCACTTCATTTCCAAACCGAGAAATGCTGTCCCGATAATATGTGCTTTCGCCGCCATCGGAACATCATTCAGCGAGGCAATGCCAAATCCTGCTGGACCGCCCTCCCATTCGCTGCCGCGCATCGTTATTAACTCTGTCGCAAAGCGATCCATTGGCTTGTTGTCGCGGAGCGACTCCAGTATCCAATAACGAAAGGGCCCGGTGTTGTTTAGACTCGGTTTGAGAAGATTCGGGTTTTCGGCGAGCACATCCTGCCAATACCCCATCCAGTTATCTGCCCACCGATCATCCTTCAGTAAACGTGAAATCATTCGCTCCCGCTTGTCTTTAGCCGGATCGTTCTGAAATTCCCGAACCACATCCAGAGGTGGAGAAACACCGACAAGATCGATCCACACCCGGCGAAGAAAAGTCAGGTCGTCGATAATGGGCTGCATGCTCTTTATTTCCTGTCTCTTATACACATCTCCGAGCCCACGAGACCGAGGCT
>CAJXQE010000262.1 GCA_913058215.1 uncultured Verrucomicrobiales bacterium | reverse complement strand
TGCTTGAACAAGAACCCGGAAACTTATCGCCTCCCTCACTTGCCTATGGAACTCATAGGGGATCAATCAAATTCCAGTCTGCTCATCCGATTAGAACAAGATACGGTCAATTTTGGAAAGCTAATGCACGATAACACAAAAAAGGAGGAGGCAACTTTTCAAAACCAAGATGACGCTCTTTCACGTCTTCGACCTTACTTGCTTCCATTCTCTCCATCAGCCAGCCCTTTGATGACATGGCGATTGACCTCAAGCATCTCACGCCGTGACCTCGGCTCGCATACATTTCGGTATGCCTTGGTGGTCGTTCCCCAATGCTGATCTGCATAGACTTTTTCCGTCCCGCCATACCGGATGCCCCGTCCCAGGTGCACGGGATTAAAAGTGTAGGAAGGCATGATCGTAACATTCTCGGGCATCTTTTCTTTATAGAAGCGTCCGAGAAACCGATTTCCCACTGACTTCCACGGCCGTTTTAGTCTCCACGGTTTCAACGAAGAGAGAGAGTCAAGAATCTCCCCAAGAAACGAATGCGCAGGAACCGAAGCACAGAAGGGTGACAGATAGCCTGGCCGTTTCTCTTCGTTTTCCCACACACTGTAGAGGGCGGGGTGATCAAACAACTCCTCGCAATTGTGAAGGCAAGTGCTGTCCGCTGGCGGCAGGAACCCTCCCTCATCAAAGAGAATCTCATATCGCATCAGGTCAGCGACTCCTTCATACTTACCTCTTCGGTAGTAGGCAAGAATCTGTTTCTGACATCGCCAACTCCGATTGATCAGAAATTCATTGTCGTAGAGGGTGTATTTCCAGTCGGGGTGCTTTTCCTTCCAGGTATCCATCCAGACGGTGGGGGGATGCATTGGCCCGATCCAGATGTGGCCCAGAGTTTTTGGAAGCGCCAGGGAACTCATTTTTTTAAGGGGGGGCGTTTCCCGAAGCCGGGAACCTCTGTGGAATCCCCGGAATCACCCGAAAAGCGTCCTTCGCTTAGCTGGAATCTGGAGAGCCTTTGATAAAGTTCAGACTCCTTCATGAGTTCTTCGTGCGTGCCGGAAGCAACTACCAGACCGGATTCGAGAACGTAGATGCGATCCGCATCCCGCACGGTAGAGAGTCGATGCGCAATGATAATTGAGGTTCGATTCTTCATCAAATCGGAGAGCGCTCCCTGCACGAAATTCTCGGTTTCGGAATCGAGCGAACTGGTAGCTTCGTCGAGAATCAGGATGGCTGGATCTGCGAGAACCGCGCGAGCAATTGCGATCCGTTGACTTTGCCCGCCGGAGAGTTCTGTACCACGCTCCCCTACGATGGTTTGGTATCCGTCAGGGAGCTGGTCAATAAACTCATGGGCATTGGCGCATAAGGCTGCATTCGCTACTTCCTCCCGAGTAGCACCGATCTTTCCGTAGGCGATGTTTTCATAGATCGTTCCACCGAACAGGAGAACCTCCTGTGGGACCATTGCGATTTGAGATCGTAGATAGCTCGAACCCCATTCGTCACCAGTTCGCCCATCGTAGTAGACTTCTCCTGAATTCGGCAGATAGAGGCGCATGAGGAGCGCAGTCAATGTCGATTTTCCAGCCCCGCTTGGTCCAACGATCGCAATTCGCTCTCCGGGTCGGATGCGAAGCGACACACCCCGCAGAACCTCCGATTCGGGACGTGAAGGATAGCGGAAACGGACATCCCGGATTTCCAGTTCCCCGGACAAAGGCTCACTCCCGGAAACCAAAGCACCGGTACCATTCATCTCTTCCAGGGGTTCAGAAATAATTTCGCGAACTCGTTCCGTAGCGCCTACCGCTCTCTGCAGCTGACCGAAGGCCTCCGGAAAGGAGATAAATACGCCACCCACAAAGATGCTGTAGAGCGCGAACTGCGTAATCTCGCCAATACTGATTTCACCTCTCTCCAGCGTTCCCCCGGCGATCCAGGCTACCAGCGTAATCGTAGCGAAGAGAATCAAGAAAGTGGAGGAAAGAAAAAGTCCGCGAGATCTCGCCGTGCGAACGATGGTATCGACGTAAGCCTTCATGGCTTTTCCGTAGCGCCTATCTTCGAATTCCTCATTCGAATAGGTCTTCACGCTGGAAATTCCCTGGAGGGTCTCCTCCACGACAACGGTCGTATCAGCAAAACCATCCTGCGCTTCCCTGGAAAGGACCCGCATCCGGTTTCCGAAATAACTCATCACGGGAATAATAAGAGGAACGCATCCCAACAAATAAAAGGAAAGCCTTGCTGAACTTATAAATAGTAGAACCACCCCTCCCAGAAAAATGATCAACTGGCCAATCAACTGTGGCAGCGTAAAAACGACCGTATTGCGAATCAGGCTGAGATCGGCTGTCATTCGGCTGGAAAGTTCCCCAACACGATTCCGGTCAAAGAATGCTACCGGGACACGGACGAGGTGACTGAACAAATTTCGACGCAGATCTGCGAGAGCAAAATCACCCGCTTTCGAGAACCAGATTACCCGCCAATAGGCCACGACGGCATGAGTCAAAACCGCCGATCCAAGTGCCAGCGCCACTTCATTCCTGTTCCAGGTGACTTGTTCAGGATCGGTGGTTGCACCGATCAGTTTTCCCATGAGGAAAGGGAAGGCAAGAGCAAGCAAGCCCCCGAATCCCAATGCCACTATTCCGGAAAGGAAAAATCGACGATAAGGTAGGAGATAGGAGAGCAGCCAGAAATGACTGTTGAAGTATTTTCGGACCGGCTTCATTCTTCGATCGACCGCTCACCCTTCTCTGACTGGAGTCTCGAAAGCACCTCGCGGCGGAGATCGGCAATAGTAGGATCGTTTGCGAAGTCGGATTCAGAAAACTTCATTCCCAGCTTCTCCCTGGCAGATAGCAAAAACGCCATCGCCATGAGCGAATCGATCCCGAGTTGGCTTACCGGAGTGCTCGAGTCAATCCTGTCAGCAGGGATGGAAAGGATTTCGGAGAGCAGCCCGGCGATGCGGTTCTCAATATAGTGGGCCCGTTCTTTTGGCTCCATTGCCTCTACCTCCGCTTGCAACTCTCGAAAGCGAGCTTCCATCTCTTCGGCTGCCTTCGCAGAAATGAGCCGGGAAAAGCGATGCCAGCTTGAAATGGCGGGAGTCAATCGATCCCACGACTCCCAATCGATATCGAAGAATCCCTGGACCGGTCGGGACAGATCGAAAAGCTCGGGAAGCGCTTCAGCGACCCTCATGGAGTCCATTTCCCGGAGGCCAGCCTTTTCGAGATAACGAACAATCTCCGGAGATCGGCTTGCGACCCCAGTGTCGCCAAGATATCCCAGAAGAAGTGTCATAGCCGGTTTCCCCAGCTGCTGCCGCCTTTCAGCAAACTGCTCCAGCCATGTGTTTGCTGCAACATAAACGCCTTGCCCCTGATTCCCCAGAAGAGTTGAAACCGAAGAGAAGGCCACCCAAAGATCCAGTTCCGGCTCCGTTTCAAGAAGATGCTCCAGAACCCGGGCACCATGAACTTTGCCGGCAAATACATTTCGGATCATCTCCCGGGTGACTTCTTTCAGCCGTTTATCCACCAACTCCAGTGCGCAATGAAATACACCCGCGAGTTGCCAGTTTCTTGTATGTATCTCCTCGAACACAGCTTCCATGCTGGACTGGTCTGAAATATCAGTGGGCGGCGCAAGGATCTCCACGCCCTCTTCCTCCACTGCGGATTTCCATTTTCGAGCAGATTCGTTAGACAGGCCGTTTCGACTGAGAAGGACAAGTTGCCGGGCACCTTTCTCGACCAGCCATTGAGCAATCGAAAGGCCCAGCCCGCCTGTTCCGCCGGTAACGAGATACGCAGCATCTGATCGAATTTGCGTCTTCCTGTCCTGGATGGCAACCGCTGCAGTTTCGCCTGCATATCGCAAATTTACCCGGCCGATCCGGGTGCGGTCTCCCAGCAAACGAAACGCTTGTTCTGCTTCCGAGGCCGGAAAAGTTTCGTAGGGCAGGGGAGTGAACCTGTCTGTTCCGAGTGACTTGAAGCAGTCTTCAAGGGAACGATAGACCTCGTTGGGCCTCTCCAAAAGCATGCGGTCGAGATCGATCGAGATGAACGAGATGTTGCGGTTGAAAACATCCATTGGGAGACCGCGATTCTCAATGATGTCGCGCTTTCCGATCTCAACGAACCTTCCGTAGGGAGCGAGAAGGTCAAAGCTGACCATTAGAGCATCCCCTGCCAGGGAGTTGAGAATCACATCGACTCCCCGACCATCAGTGATTCGCCGAATCTCTCCTGCAAATTCGAGGGAGCTGGAATCGAGAACGTAATCGGCTCCCTGCTCGGCTAGATAGCTTCGCTTGGAGTCGCTACTCGCCGTGGCAAACACGATGGCTCCCGATGCTTTGGCCACTTGCAGTGCCGCAAGTCCTACTCCACCGGCAGCTGCGTGAATCAAAACCGATTCTCCTGATTGCAAACGGGATGACACTTTCAGGGCATGCCAGGCCGTTAACCACGGTACGAGGCAGGCACCATCCTCGAAAGAAACTCCCTCAGGAAGAGGAAACGCTAAATCCTCCGAAGTCATGATGTGCGAACCGAAACATCCTTCCCGGGAAAACGCTGCCACGCGATCCCCAACCCGATGCGATTTCACACCCTTCCCAATACGCACAACCAGGCCTGAGCATTCGATGCCTAAGGAATCACCAAAAAAGGTTCCTTCCAGCGCCTGCTGCGGAATTTGACCAATCACCTTAAGGAAATCCTTGAAATTCAGTCCGGAAATCTCAACAAGAATCTCAATTTCGAAATCTCCCGGGTCCCGCCGGGCGGTCCGCACATGATGAACCCCCACTACTCCTGCTCCCTGTCTCCCCTGCAAGGTTAGTCGGGTATCAGATTCCGTAGGAACTTCGACGACTTCCACTTCCGGAATCGAGGGTTTTGCAGACTCCGGTTTCCAGTAGCGGATCCATCGCGAACCGCCACGCAGCATGATCTCATGCCTGGAAATGCTCGAACGCAACTCTTCCGCCAAAGCAGCAAGGGTCTCTTCGTCGGATCCCGCAGGGAGATCAATCAGGCGAAGAGGTATGAAAGGACTTTCGTTTGCGATGACAGAACCAGCGCCCCAAGCCGTTGAACCGGAGATGGTTAAATCAGAATGAGTGCCTTCAAACCTGAAGACTTGTGATGTAATCACTGTAAGGACCGGGTTCTTTTCCCTGTCCTCTAACCAAAGTTCTGAACGGATCAGTTCCACGAGATTCCAAAGGGACTCTTCGCCCACCTCGTCTGACGCTGACGCTGACGCTGCCACAAAAACGACTTGATCGAGAATTTCCGTTTCGCACTTTTCGAGAGAGTGGCGAATTGATTGAGACAACTCATTGGATTCAGCTCCGTCCTTCCAGCGGAAAACGGTAACATCTCCAGTCATCCTCCTTATCAACTCATCCTGAAGATCTCCCAGCATCGACTGCGGGGGAAGAACGAGGAGGGTCGTTCCGCCCAGTTTGGAAACTTCCGCTTCTTCAGCAAGGGGAGCTTCTTCCCAGTCAGGATGATAGCGCAGCTGGTTTTCCTCACCGGGCATACGGGGGATTTTTCGGAAGATCACATCCTCAAGCGATGCAACAGCCCTGCCTTCCGAGTCCCAAATCGTTGCGGCTCCGATAAGGCGCCCCTCTTCGACGGCGGATATTTTCACCTCTGCCGTGACTGCCGTTCCCGCAGGTCGGAAAAAGTGGAACCTTCTAAGCTCCGTTGGAATCCACGTATCGGGAGTTGGTTGATCAAATGCCACAGCAGCGAACGATTGAAACACCGCATCAAGAAGAGCAGGGTGAATCTGATAGCAATCCTCAGAGGGAACGGACAATCCGAGAGGGGCAATCTCGACAAGGATCGATGCTCCCCGTCGAGCAATCCTGCGAACGCCCCGAAAGGGACCCCGGTAATCCAGTCTCATCGATCTGAGACGGGAATAGAAAGATTCCACGTCGAGGAATTCGTAACCGTCATCGGCGAGGTTTTCGAAACTGATTTCTCTGTTTTGGGGCTTTTTCGCAAGGGGCATCGCGATGAGATTGCCGCTGCAAAAATCAGTCCATTCGAAAGATTCGTCATCTCGACTGCAGGCGACCGTCCAGTGGCCGCTTGTCGAATCGATACGTACAGAAAGTCGTTGGAGACGATCCTTTTCCCACCGCAACAAGCGATGAAAACGGACTCCCTCCAGAGAAGCCGGCTTTCCGTTGTTTCGTTCCAGATTGAGAGCCAACCCCGCTTCAATATAGGCTGCGCCGGGCCAGACCACTTCTCCTCCGACCACGTGGTCTTCCACGTAGGGGAAGAACAGTGCATTCCATTCTGTCTCCCACGAAGCGACCGAAGCCTGCCCGCTTTCCTGAAGAAAGACGTGGGAACCGGGGCGCCCCCGACTGTCCTGCCGGGCCCGTTCGGTTGTCCGCCAGAGCTGTCGCCTCTGCCATGAATAGGCGGGCAAAGTGATACGGCGACCGTTTTTCGGTGAAGGCAACTCGTGACCAAGCAGATCGAGAGAGCCGCGTGTTCGCTGTATCTGAAAGGAACCCGACTTCCCGTTTCGCAGGGAAGCCAGAGTTTGAATTTCGCAACCCTCCGCATCGGCTATTTCACGGATTGATCTCCCGAGAACAGGATGTGGACCCAATTCGAGAAACAATCTGTGCCCGGAGGAAAGCAACTTTCTGACAGCCGGGTCGAAGCGAACTGGAAGGCGCAGGTTACTCCACCAATATCCTGCCTTGCAGTGTTCCCCGTTCAGAAGGTCACCTGTGACGGTAGAATAGAGCGGTACCTTGGTTGGCGATGGGTGCAGCGAGTCGAGCGAGGCGCGAAATTCGTCCCGAATGAGATCCATTGTCGCACTATGATAGGGTACGTCGATTGGAAGCATTCGCTGGAAAATTTCGTCCTGGTCCAGTTCTTTGGCCAGCAATTCCAAGCTCTCTATGTCGCCCGCGAGAGTAACAGCGAGTGGGCTGTTGACGGCAGCGAGAGAGACCCCGTCAAGGCCCTCGATTCGCTCGAGAATTTCTCCCTCTCCCATTCCAACAGCAAGCATGCCTCCGGTTCCACGGAGTGTGTGTTGCAGCCGACTCCGGTGAAAGCTTACCGTCATCGCCTCTTCGAGCGTGAGAGCACCGGACAAATAGGCCGATCCTACTTCGCCGACGCTATGCCCAATGATTGCACTCGGAGTGATCCCCCATCCTTTCCAAAGAGCAGCAAGGGCGACCTGTAGACAGAAGTTAGCAGGCTGGGCGACCTGAGGCTCTTCCATTCTCGAATGCTCTTCGTCAGCGAGCAACTCATCTCGAATGGACCAGCCGGAAAGCTCCCGAAAGATCTTGTCGCAGTTTTCGAAAGCCGCCGTGAAGTCGGGGTCAGTGTCAAAAAGGTCCCGCCCCATTCCCCACCACTGGGGGCCCATCCCGGTGCAGACGAATACGGCAGGGCTCGGCTTTTCAACCACTCGCCCGCACATCGAGCCGGAATCAGGTTGCCCTGATGAAGCAAAAACCCGGAGGGCTTCTCCAGCGATGGCGGGTTGGTCTGCAGGAAAGGTCAGGGCGAACCGGTGGCGTGACCGGTGATTCATCAGAGTATATTTCCAATCATCGAACCCATCAGGTTTTGCCTCGAGCCACCGTTCATGTTCGCCCGCCATTTCCTGAAGAGCTTCCTTGCTTCGGGCGGAAAGCCTGGCCATAATCCGGAAGGAACAATTGCTACTCGTAGATTCAGCCTTATTCCTGCTCCCGTTCGATGGCGCTTCCTGGAGGATCACGTGGGCATTGGTTCCGCCATAGCCGAAGGAATTTACCCCGGCGATCAGCAGCCCTTCCTTCTTTGGGATATCAGTCATTTCGGTCGGGCAAAACAGCCCGGTTTCGGAATCCAATTCCGAGACTGGGTCTTCCAAATGAAGATGGGGAGGTAGCCGTTTTTGTTGGAGACAGAGAATGGATTTAATCAATCCTGCAACTCCGGCAGCAGCTTCCAAATGCCCGATATTCGTTTTGACCGAACTGACAAAAAGGGGTGCAGTAGGGGTGGGCGAAAATACAGATCGAATCGAAGAAAGCTCGATTCGATCTCCTGCTGAAGTACCCGTGCCGTGAGCTTCGACGAAACTAACCTCGCCGGGAGATACTCCAGCGTTCGTGTAGACTTCTTGAATCAGCGCTTTTTGGCTCTCAGGATTCGGCAACGCAATTCCCGCAGTTCTGCCATCCTGGTTGACCCCGGTCCCACGGATAACAGCATGAATGCGATCTCCATCTTCCTCCGCTTTCCCCAGCGGCTTGAGAAGTACCACTCCGGCACCTTCACCTCTTGCATATCCATCTGCAGAACGATCAAAGGCCCGGCTGCGACACCGTGGAGAAAGAAATCCTCCCCGGCTCATCGCAGTGGAAGAATCCGGGCCTAGAATGAAGTTGACCCCACCGGCAACAGCCATTTCACACTCACCGGTTTCAAGGCTGCGGCAGGCCTCGTGGATTGCAACAAGCGACGAAGAACACGCGGTGTCGATCGCCATGCTCGGTCCAATCCAATCGTATGCATGGGAAAGCCGATTCGCCAATAATGTCATCGAAAACCCCATCGCATCTGTGCTCTCGATGCATGAGCGGGATTCCTTTCGTGTGCGGAATCCCATGTTGTCCAGGGTGAAAGCGCCTATGAAAACTCCTACCGGTTTCCGGCGAAGCAACTCGACGCGGTATCCTGCATCCTCCAGCGCTTCGTAGCTCACCTCCAGCAGTAGTCTTTGCTGGGGATCCAGAGCCTCCGTTTCACGCGGGGAAATTGAGAAGAACTCATGGTCGAAATCACGAATGTCATTTTCCAGGAACCCCCCTTCCTTCAAGAAGGTCTTCCCTGAGGGACAGGGGATTTCCGAAGCCAGGAAGCGGCGGGTATCCCAACGATATTCCGGAACGGGAATGATCGCATCCCTTCCCTCCGCCAGCAAATCCCAGAACGCGGCGCAATTCGATGCACCACCAGGAAAACGGCAACCAATGCCAACAATAGCGATTTCAGGGGGAGTCATTCTATGGTTTCATCAAATCTCATCGCCGGGATTCTGTTCTTCTGTCGCTCAAATGAATTTCTCGAAAACTCGAAAGGTATGTGAATGCTTTCCTCCAGTACCTTCGATCAGTTTCCGAGTGGGAATATTGTCCTCAAGGATCCAGGACAATTCCAGAGATTCGACGGATGGGAATTCTTCCCAGTGACGGTAGAACTCCAAGAGAAGGCTAACAACGGCCGGGCTGTTTCGATGCTCGGGGAGTACCCCCATCAGGATTACGCGTGCATGCTTCAGCCGCCCTCGTCCGAGCATTAATTCATAGATCCCCTTAGGTGTCATCCTTCCGTTCATTCTTTGTAGGAATTCTCCAGGATCGAGCGTTGCGATAAAAAATGCGATCGGTTTTCCGTCCTTGGAAGCAAGGTAAACAAGACGCTCATCGGCAAAGGGACCCATCTCCTTCTGGATATACAGGAAATCCTCAGGAGTCATGGGAATTGATCCCCAGTTGCGCTTCCAGGCGCGGTTAAAAATATGGGCAATCATCTCGGCATCGGTACGATCATGCGTTCGCAAGGAGCGAATATCAATTTCTTCAGCAGCCTTCTGACCAAACGCGGCAATTTTGGCATTGAGTAGAGCAGGATCTGCGCACTCGGACGTAAAACGATAGGCCAGGAGATCGCGAGCCTTTCGATACCCGTTTGATTCCAGCAGATCTGCATAGTAGGCCGGTGTGTATGCCATGCCCAATCCCGGCCGCTTATCTCCTCCATGAACAGTGACACCAGCTGGATCGTAGATCGTAAAACTGGTTGGCCCGCGCGAGATGTAAAAGCCGCGTTCGGCAAGCCAGGCTTCCGCCTCAGCTAAAAGAGCGCTCGCAACGGCCTGGTCATCAAATGACTCAAAGAAACCAAAGAACCCAACCCCGTCCTGGTGTGTTTTGCGGTGCAATTCGTTTGCGATTGCCGCGATGCGACCAACCGGTTCACCGTTCCGCCACGCGAGAAAGTATTCAGCGGTGGATCCGGTCCCGTCATTGAAGAAAGTTCCTTTCGCAGGGTTCAGCTGCTTTCTCTGTTGAGAAAGAATCGGAGGTATCCATTCGGGATTGTTCTGGTATATCTTCCAGGGGAATCTGAGAAAAATTTTCCAATCCCGACGCGCCCTCACTTTTGTGATCGAAACCATTAAAGGATTCATAGCATTGCCTATCAAAAACACCAGATCCGGCTTCACTGCTACACAATTCGAGGAGAGCGCGGAAGACTTGCCCGCCGCCCAAACCTCCCCGTTCTTTGCCTTGCAACCACATTTGTTCTTTGAATCCTTTGCGAATAAGAATTCCTGTCGCTACCGACCATGACAAAAAACGTCAGTAAGATCCTTATTGCAGTCGGCGATGTCGCTGCCGGCCATAGCGTACCGGCAGCGGCGATCAAACAGGCGATCCAAACCCTTCACCCGGAGCGCTATAAAATCGAAGTTGTCGACTTTTTTCAATATAGGGATCCGTTCCCATTTAAGGGAGGATCGGCCGCTTCAGTCAGGATCACTTCTACGAACCCTTTTCTGAAACAGCTCAATGCCGCTTTCTGGCACCTGTCGAATTCGCGACTCATTCACCCGTTTGAACGGCTCTTCATTCAAAAACGATGTGGTCGGCACTATTACGAATTGCTTAGGGGGAAGGCACCGGACCTGTTGATCACCGTCCATCCCTACTTGTCTGAAATTCTCGGCCAATGGAGAGATCTGCTTAATTTTCAGCACGCCGCTGTAGTACTCGAACTCGGCACCCCGATGCGTTCATCGGCTTCCAACTCATTCGATCTCGCTATCAGTCCGACCGCAACTACAACGCGGCGTCTTTGCCAAATGGGAGTTCCCGAGAGCAAGATCAAAACCGGACTCTTTCCTTTTCATCCTCGATTTTGCTCTTCCCGTTCCCGAAATGCTGTCTCTTATACACATCTCCGAGCCCACGAGACCGAGGCTGATCTCGT
>CAJXQE010000261.1 GCA_913058215.1 uncultured Verrucomicrobiales bacterium | reverse complement strand
TGTAAGTGCGGTTAGACATGCTTTTTCTTCGGCGAACGTCTGAGGTCTGGCAGCGCCTACCGAAGGCGCACCTCCGATCTCAGGTTTAGGGTTGGAACTAAGAAAATCATTTCGACTCAGCGCGGGTAGGCGCTTGTCCAGCACCGCCTTGTTCGGCTTGTTTGGGTTTGTCTCGTGGAATCGGTGGAATCTCGATTGGGAACAAATGCTTCCTGACGACCTTGGGGGTGAGGTTCTTGACGCCATCGGCTGGCCAGTCTTCCCATGTCTTTCCCGGTTTTAGCCGACTCGAAAGCATCTTGAACCTCCAGTCCTCAACGTCGTCCTTCGTAATCGTCACCGTGGGTGTCGAGGAAACATCAAAAGGCAACCAATCTTCCAAAGGGGTCTTGCCATCAACCAAAAGCGCACTGACCTCCCATATCTCAACTGAATCGATCGGAGCCCATGCCTCGATACCGAAATAGGAGTGATGGAGGACTCCCTTTGCAGGAAGCAAGAATGCCTCAAAAGAGTGACTGCCATTTTCAGTGCGATCTGCGATCACCCTCAGAGACTCGAACCATGATCCATTTTCTCTCGTCGTGCTCTTGACGCTAGAAGGAATGAAATACCCCTTCTTCCACGGATCAATCATCTGAAAGCTCGGCTCGGAAATGAGCGCTTTGTCGCCCGAGTAGCGCGTTATGTACCATGTTGGTGTCGAGCGTTGATTGCGGATCTTCAGCTCGATGTAGTAGACGCGCAATGGCGGTTTAAGATTCCTCCATTGGGTTGCGACGTGTTCGACCGAAATCGAAGGGCGGGCTTCGTCCGCGAATCCAGCAAACGCAATTCCGAGCAGGGCTACGACCACGGGTGCCAACCGTTTTCTATGGGGGTTCATTTCTTAGCCGAACAGTATTTATTAGTATCACCTCACAAAGTGATATCACGAGAGGCATTCACCACCAAGAATGACTCGCAGCCCCCGAGATAGCAAGGATTTCTTTTCAGATCGTGCGTATAACCGGGCGGAAACCGAATGCAACAAGTCAATGAGATGATGTCCCTGTTATCACGCAGGGACAGGTTCATTATTTCACCTTTCCGAAACAATAACGTGTTCGCTTGAACATTTTTATTTTGACTGCACTTAGCGGAAGTGCTTTTTTGAACAGTATGAATGCAATCAAGACGCGCTGGTGCTGGAGAAAAGACCTGAGTGAGTTCCGTGGCCTTTCGGATCAGCAAAAAGCGGGATTCCTCCTCGTTCTGGAATGGTTTGAAAATTGATTCGGAGGCTCCGCCAGCCCCCTCACCCCTGCGGGGCACGTCGCTGGCGCTCCTGTCCAAAACACCTACAGGCCTTCGGTGTTTTTTCAGGCTGAGATTTGATCTCGAAGCCGGACGCGAAGCGGCGAGGATATTCTGGAAATCCGAGGTTCTGAAGGACGACCGTCCCCGGGAAGCCTGGCAGTTGGAACAGTGGGAGTCAGCGGTCCAGTGGTACTTGAATTGGCTGGGCGCCTGCGCCGAAGCGCAGGCGGATCACCGGAGCCTCCCCGAACGCCTCCGGGTGGCGGTCAATTCGGCCGGCTCGAGGCGTGGTTTGAAATGGCGGACCAAACAGTGTTACGGAGCCTGGGCGGCCCGTTACGCCTCGTTTGCGGAGGGCGAGCGCGAAGCGATACAGGTGGAAACGGCGACACAGTTTTTGACTTCCGTAGTCAACGACGAGGACAACGCCTACGCAACCCAGAGACAGGCGCTCAATGCGCTGGCTTTCTTTTTGATTCGCGAGCTCCACGCCCGCTCACCCCTACGGGGCACGTCGCTTGCGCTCCTGTCGAAAACACCTACAGGCCTTCAGCGTTTTTCAAGCATGTCTGCGGAGTAGAGAACCCGGTCTTCGGGGTGAAACTCAGAAAAACCGGGACAAGAATTCCAGTGGTGTTGTCGAAGGAGGAGACCCGCGATTTATTTTCCAGGCTGGAAGAACTGCCCACAGTTCCCAAAAGATCGGGAGGGAAATATGGATTGCCCGCCAGACTTCAGTATGGCGCGGGCCTGAGGCGCTCAGAGCTGGTGAGCTTGACTCCCTCGCGCCCCCGCGCTCATCTCGCCCTGCGGGCTGCCTGACGGCAGTCTAACTCGCGCCTACCTCCGGCGCTCGGTTGCGCGTGAAAGACGTGGATTTGGGGCGGGGAATGATCACCGTGCGCCAGGGAAAAGGCGACAAGAATTGTCCTCGTTTCCAACGAAGACCTGCGGGTTAGCATGGTCGCTCCTCCGCGACCATGAATACTTGATGCGCCATAGCGCCACGGCAGTGCGTCACCATCCTGCCCAAAAACCTCCTCGAAGATCTGGCAATGCAAATTGAAGCGGCACGTGCAATCTGGCAGAAAGATCGAGAGGCCGGACTTCCCGGAGTCTACATCCCGGGAGCCTTATCGAGGAAATTTTCCCGGGCCGCGGAGAGCTTCGAATGGTTTTGATGAAAGCTGCCCACCTGCAGCTTTCACTCCTTCGGAGCACGTCGTTTCACTCCTGTCCAAAACACCTCCGACCCTCTGTGTTTTTGGATTTTCCCTGCCCGACAGGTTTCCGTAGATCCTGAAAGTGGGATCAGGCGACGGCACCATCTGCATGCGTCGGTTTACAATGATGCGATCAAACGGGCGGCGGAGAATGCGGGAATTGAAAAACGGGTCACAACTCACGCTCTGCGACACTCATTCGCAACTCATCTACTGGAAGCAGGCACAGACCTCCGCACTATCCAGGAACTACTGGGTCACGAAGACATCACGACCACAGAAATCTATCTACATGTCGCGGTGGGTGCGAACGGCCTCGGCGTCAAGAGCCCATTGGATGCTTTTGAAACGGAAGGGTTGAGCGTCGCAGCGTTCAGTTGACTGCACTCCTCCCCAGTCTACCGCAATGGTTCATTTCTCCTGAACGCATTCCAACTGAATCCGTATCATCGCATCCAAATCATGCCTCAGCTCTAAGACGCTACCGCCTGTGGTCGATTCACTCCATACCGAACGAAAACCACTCCATAATCAGATAGCACTTTCGCATCGTAACAAATTTCCAAGACCAGGCCATTACAAAAACACCCGACTTTTCCCCAAGCGATTTTCTCAACACATTTTATCTATCATAGACAGAAAAAAGGATACGCATTGTCCGCCATTAAAACACCTCAGCCGCGGCAGAACGGGGGTGAAGTATTTTAATTTTCGAACGCTGGTTTGAAAGAAGGTCGCGGGTCTCCAGGTGGGTCTCCATCAAAGACCAGGGAACGGCCATCATGAATCTTTACCCACGCTCCACGAAAATCCGGTCCAGCGCTTTTCCGCCCAGCTTCACAGAATCGGACTCCCCTGCTACCGTCAGCTCAACGACACCGGCTGCCCGACCTTTATCAGAAAGTGAAAACCTGGCCCCGGGTACCAGTCCCTGCTGATTCAGCCAGTCGAGGAGTTCAGGATCTTCATCGGATACCCTGACGATCCGGTATTCCCCTTCCTCCGCTTCCGAAAGAGGAAGACTTCGCTGCTCCACAAGGTTCCCTTCCTTATCCGGTATCGGGTCGCCGTGAGGATCATGAGTTGGAAACCCCAGCATCTGGTCAATTCGATCCAACAAACGGTCGGAAATGACATGCTCGAGAATCTCCGCCTCTTCGTGCACTTCGGACCAGTCCAGCTTCATAACCTTTACCAGAAAAAGCTCAATCAGGCGGTGCCTGCGTACCACTCCCAGCGCAGCCTCCTGCCCCGACTGTGAAAGCTTAACCCCGCGTCGCGGCGCATAATCGACAAATTCCTGATCGCTCAGGTGACGCATCATGGTGGTGACTGTCCCGGGAGTAACGCTCAATTCTTTTGCGATTCCGCCAACGGTAACTTCTCCATCCGAATCTTCGCCAAGCCGGTGGATTGCTTTTAGATAATTTTCAACGGTGCTGCTTGGCATCGCCAAAACAATAATAAAGGTTTTCCATTCTTACAATACTTTATTACTCAAAACAATTATCTTGACGACTCAAGATAGCTCTTTAGTTTGAACTTAGAATGAAAAGTAGTCCCGGTTTCCCACGCGTATTTCTTTCGTCCCTAAAGGCGCTCGGCTCGGCAGCCCTCCTTTGTCTTCTTTCCGGGTGCGGGGGAAAAAAGGATACTAAAGCCCCTGATGCCCCGGGAACCTACAAGATCACTGCCACCGTCGGCATGATTGCTGACATCGTTCGAAACGTGGCCGGAGATCACGGGAATGTCACCGGCATCATCGGCGAAGGCATTGACCCCCATCTCTACAAACCAACGGCACCGGATGTGAAAGCACTGCAGGCGGCTGATGTTATTTTCTACAACGGCCTGATGCTGGAAGGGAAAATGAGCGACATCCTCGTAAGGACGGCCCGCTCCGGCAAGCCGGTCTTCGCTGTTACCGAAGAGATCCAGAACGACAGTGACTACGTGATGAGTGATGAAGCTCAGCATTTTGATCCCCACGTTTGGATGGATGTCAGTGGATGGATTCGCGCGGTCGCGGTTGTAGAAAAAGCTCTTTCCGAATATGACCCGGATCATTCAGAAGACTACAAGACCAACGCAACATCTTATCGGGAAGAATTAGCGAAACTCGACGCCTATGCAAAAACGGCCATCGGATCGATTCCTGAAGCGCAACGCGTTCTCGTGACAGCTCATGACGCCTTTAATTACATGGCCCGCGCCTACGGTCTCGAGGTCCGGGGCATTCAGGGCGTCAGCACCGAGTCGGAAGCCGGGGTCAAGGATATTGAAGACCTCGTAACTTTCCTGGTTGAATCAAAAATTCCTGCAGTTTTTGTTGAGACCTCTGTATCCGATAAAAACATCAGAGCGCTGATTGAAGGCTGCAATGCGAAAGGACATAAAGTCGTCATTGGCGGTGAGCTGTTCTCTGACGCGATGGGAACAACCGGAACTTACGAAGGCACTTACATCGGAATGATTGATCACAACGTAACTACGATCACGCGAGCACTTGGAGGAACGGCGCCCGCCAAAGGCCTCAACGAAACGCTGTCGCATTAACTCGATCCAAATTTCCCTATGGACTCCACATTTGTTGATACCCCTCCCACTTCGCAAGGCGGTGTTCCGGATTCCCGCCCGGAGCATCCTCCGGAAATTCCACTCGCAATTCACGATCTGACAGTGGCCTACCATCGCAAGCCGGTACTCTGGGATGTTGAACTGAATATTCCGGAAGGCAAACTTGTGGGTATCGTCGGTCCCAATGGAGCGGGAAAGAGCACCCTGCTGAAAGCCTGCCTTGATCTTGTGCCAATCACTTCAGGCTGGGCTCATGTCTACGGGAAGTCCTACAAGAAACATCGTCATCTCGTCGGTTATGTTCCTCAGAGGGAGAGCGTCGATTGGGATTTCCCTGTGAGCGCACTCGATGTGGTGGCAATGGGAACGTATCGTCACATTGGCTGGTTCAGACGGGTTGGAAAAAAACAGAAGGAAGCCGCTCGTGACGCCCTCGAACAAGTCGGGATTGGTCACCTCGCCGACCGGCAGATCAGCCAGCTTTCCGGAGGCCAACAGCAACGTGTGTTCCTTGCCCGGGCCCTGGTTCAGGATGCCCAACTCTACTTAATGGATGAGCCCTTCGCCGCAGTCGATGCCGCGACTGAACAGGCCATCGTGGCGTTGCTACGAGAACTGAACGCCCGTGGGAAAACGGTTCTCGTTGTCCACCATGATCTGGCAACCGTCAGTAAATATTTCGACTGGCTGGTATTGCTGAATATGCGCGTAGTGGCTTCCGGTCCGACCGAAGAAACTTTCACCCGTGAAAACCTTCAGAAAACTTACGGCGGGAAACTCGATCTTCTCGAAGATGCGGCAGAAGCTCTCCGTCATGTTGTTTGAGCCTTCAGTCCTGAAATGAATTTCCCGGAGTTCAGCGATATTCTCGAAGTGGTAACGCTTCGAAATTACAATACCGCCCTCGTCGTTCTCAGCACAGCTCTGTTGGGGATTGCCTCAGGGCTGATTGGCGCCTTTCTCCTTCTTCGAAAGCGTTCCCTGATGGGCGATGCGCTTTCCCATGCGACACTTCCCGGGATCGGAATCGCTTTTATGATCATGGTCTCGCTGGGTTATTCGGGGAAATCCCTTCCGGGCCTCCTGGCCGGAGCTTCCATTTCAGGAATCGCCGGCGTTCTTCTCATGTTACTGATCCGGAACACCACCCGCCTTCGTGATGACGTTGGAATGGGTTTTGTTCTCAGCGTCTTCTTTGGAATCGGAGTTGCAGTTCTCAGTATGGCTCAAAATATTCCCGGAGCGAATGCAGCCGGACTTGAGTCATTCATTTACGGAAAAGCGGCTTCCATCATTATGAGTGATTTCGTGTTGATCGCAGGCGTCGCAGTTTTCGCATCGATTGCTTCTGTGCTCTTCCTCAAAGAATTCACCCTTCTTTGTTTCGACGAAGCCTTCGCCCGTTCCGAAGGATGGCCGACTCTACTGCTCGACATTTTCATTCTCATACTCGTCACCGCAGTCACCGTAATCGGTTTGCAATCTGTCGGTCTCATTCTCGTGATCGCCTTTCTCATCACTCCCCCGACGGCAGCCCGTTTCTGGACCCATAAATTGACTCACATGCTTCTCTTCTCAGCCCTCTTCGGTCTCGTTAGCGGATGGCTGGGAGCTTCTATCAGCGCCCTGATTCCTGAACTCCCGGCAGGCGCTGTGATTGTTCTTGTTGCGGCAAGCCTCTTCCTGATCAGCATGATGTGTGCACCCGCCCGTGGGGTCATCCCCCGCTTTTTAAGGCAATCGAGATTGAGAAAAAAAGTCGACCGACAGCACTTTCTCCGGGCTGCCTTTGAGCTGGTCGAAGCGCAAAGTAATGAAGTAGATGGAAGCGTTGTTAACATTCCCTTCTCATGGGAAGCCTTGCTCAAGAAACGAACATGGTCGGCAAAGAAGCTAAAGAGTATTCTCCGGGTTGCCCAACGCGAAGATCATCTCGAACCAGCCGGACAGGGAATGCTGCGCTTGTCAGAACCGGGATTTGGTGAAGCCGCCCGGGTCACCCGAAATCACAGGCTTTGGGAAACCTATTTGATCAAACACGCTGACATCGCTCCCAGCCACGTTGATCGCGATGCGGATATGGTCGAGCACATTCTCGGAGCGGAAATGGTTCGCCAACTGGAAGCGGATCTTAGTAAACGCGAAGTCGAGGTGACGATGCCACCGAGCCCTCACCAAATTCAACAATCCCCGGCCCCAACGGAATCATGAACTGGGACACCTACGATACCTGGACCGTCGTTGTCGGAATCCTCTGCGCTGTCGCCTGCGCGCTGCCGGGATGTTTCCTGGTCCTGCGCAAAATGAGTATGATGGGCGATGCGATCAGTCATGCCGTTCTTCCCGGCCTCGCTGTCGCTTTTATGATCACGGGAGCAAGGGCCAGCGTATCGATGTTTATTGGAGCCGTAATCGCCGGAATTCTTACGGCCGTTTTTACCCAGTGGATCAGTAAATTCGGAAATGTCGACCGCGGCGCCGCCATGGGAATTGTCTTCACCACACTCTTCGCCATTGGACTGATCCTGATCCGGCGTGCTGCTGACCATGTTGATCTCGATCCGGGATGCGTACTCTACGGGGCCATCGAAATGACACCATGGGACACGGTGGGGCTGGGCGGATATCAAATTCCGCGCGCCGTTCTGGTCGTCGGCTCTGTGCTTGTCATCAACCTGGTCATTGTCTGCCTGCTCTTTAAAGAGTTCCGGCTTAGCGCCTTTGATCCTGATCTCGCCGAGACACTGGGATTCTCCTCCAATTTCCTCCACTACCTGCTCATGACCATGGTGGCGATTACCACAGTCGCCGCATTCGAAGCAGTCGGAAGCATCATTGTGATTGCCATGCTGATCGTTCCGCCGGCCACGGCACTTCTCTTGACACGACGTCTCGTTCCCATGGTGATTGTCGCAGTAATAACCGCATCGGCCGCTGCCGTGCTCGGACACATGTCCGCCCTAACCGTTCCACAGTGGCTGGGGTACAAGAGCACTACAACCTCGGGTATGATGGCCGCAGCAAGCGGACTGCTCTTCGCCCTAGCGTGGATATTCAGCCCCAGCGAAGGGATCATTCAAAAGATGCTTCACCGTAAGCGCAATTTGCTTGAATTTGGAATTACCGACGGGGAAGAGCCGGATAGAGTTCAAGAGAACGAAAACCTATGAGGCTGTGTCTTTGAACCTTTCTCATACAAAAAGGTTCAAGGGAACGCACCCTTGATCAAAGAACCCTAGGGACCAGTCCGGCAATTCGCTTACCGTGCGAAGAAAACAAAGATTTTCAAAGCGAGCCACGCCGACAGCACCACCGCTGAACAGATCGCCAGGGTCCGTCCGGCATTCCTGCTCTTTTCATCGTAAACAAAAAAGGAGCCGTAGTCCGTTGTTTTCTTCCATGAGTGAATCGAACAGCCGACTATCAATCCGAAAATCCCAATAAAGACGCAGCCAACCCAGCCTCCAAAGAGAAGCGCCTCCGGTACAGGTTTTCCTTCTTCCAACTCTGCGATATGCTTTTCCTTTGCTCCCTGTATCTGCTCAACATCAATCCCCCTTTCGATAATCATCCGGTTAGCATGCGCCACATCGAATGGGCTCCACTCCGAAGGGTTGACCACAATTTCCACGAGCCCCTGAACACCTGCTTCATGAAGAAAATGATCTCCCGGCAAATCGTCTTTCACAACTCCCTCGGCCAGTGCTGACCTGCCGGCGTCGAGGCTTGAGGACGGGACCATGATCATCGCTTTCTTTGCATCCCCCGCCCCGATTGCCGTGAAATCGCTAGTGGGAGTAACTGCATCAATTCGGAAAGGAATTCCTTTTTCGGTCAAAACATCCTTCGTCAGTGCAACCGTATCCTCGTCAAAGCACCGGATCAGTTCGGCATTGCATTCAGATTCATCCATTTGGATCCGAGTCTCCAAAATTAATCAACTGCCTGCAAGTTCATTTCCGCAATCCTCTCGAAAATGAGCTGGATTTCCCTTTGGTTACAAAAAACATTTCCGTGTCTTCGCCATTGCCTTTCATCCCTGCATTGGCCATGTTCCATCTATGATGAAATCGATCCTATCATTTTTCTCCCTCTTCCTGCTCGCTGCTTGCTCCGTTCAGGCCGATCACCATGCCGGCAAGGTGCTAAAACTGGCTGGAGGTGAAGGGCCGGGAAAAGGAAAGAAAATCGTCCTCGTTTCAGGTGATGAGGAATACCGCTCGGAAGAATCCATGCCGATGCTGGGAAAAATCCTCAGCCAAAAGCACGGCTTCGACTGTGTTGTCGTCTTTTCGTGGGATAAAGAAGGCAAATATATCGACTCAAACAATT
Source organism: uncultured Verrucomicrobiales bacterium (assembly GCA_913058215.1). Lineage (GTDB taxonomy): Bacteria > Verrucomicrobiota > Verrucomicrobiia > Verrucomicrobiales > DEV007 > Arctic95D-9. The sequence goes on along the minus strand of CAJXQE010000261.1, from coordinate 1,685 downwards.
CACAGGGTTTGATCGGACTGTCCGAACTGAAAGATGCCGACCTTATGATCATCGGGACACGGTTCCGTCAACCATCCGAAGCAGAAGCCGCCCACCTCACCGCATTTATGAATGCCGGCAAGCCAGTTATCGGAATCCGCACAGCGACTCACGCATTCAATGGGAAAGGTTCTTTCGGCGGAAAAATGAACTACGGCGAATGGGGACGAAAAGTCCTCGGTGAACAGTGGGTCAGCCACCATGGCAGACATAAGAGCCAGGGTGGTCGAGGTGTTGTCGAAGAAAGCAACGCTGATCATGCGATCCTGAATGGAGTGGGCGAAATTTTTGTCCCGTCTGATATTTACGGAGTGACCCACCTGACAGACGTCGATAAAATTCTCCTTCGCGGTGCGGTTACCGAGACGCTTGAGCCTGACTCGAAAAACATTGAGGGCGAAAAGAATGATCCGATGCAGCCCTTCGCATGGCTCCATCCTTACACAGCACCAAACGGTGAAGCCAAAGGCACTTCTTTCTGCACGACATCCGGCGCTTCTGTGGATCTCATAGACGAAGACCTCCGCCGCCTTCTCGTGAATGCTTCCTATCACCTCACCGGACTCGAGGTTCCTGACAAGGCTAACGTTGCCTATGTTGATCCTTTCTACCCGAGCTTCTATGGCTTCATCAAAGACAAGGAATGGTATCCCGGCCTCGATCTGCAGGCAGAAGATTTCGGATTGGGTAAAACGCCGAATCTTCCTGATCCAAAAGGAAGCCCCGAGTGGAATCACGTGGACAATCCTTGATTCAACTTTCCCGGTCCTGGCTGTTCCTCTGAGTGTGGTTTCGAAAATTTCGGAGCCTTGGGATCAGTGCTACAGCGAGGACAAGTCCAATTACCCAGGGCAGGCAGGCCCAGACTGGAGAAGGTGGTGGACGGCTACTCATCAACTGCATTGCAATCAAGGGAAGTGTGATTGCCAGGGTAATCGTGAAGGTGGCAAAGAAACCGGCCATCGCCGATACGCCCTGAAACACATAGGACCGAAACAACACGGTTCGATCTTCTTGCTTCCCAAGAAGTATCCAAATTCCGGCGAACAGAAAGAGGGAAGAAAGCAGGAATGCGATCTCGATCGAGTACGCTTCCATTTTCATAAAAGCCGACTCGAAGGACAAAACCCAGGCGGTCAGTTCGGGAAGCGGCTTGTCTCCAATCAGAAAGGAAAAGATCTCACCCATTCCAGAGATGATATCCGGAATCCAGACGATGACGATCCACAGGAAGAAAGCCTGAGGAATCAGGAAGAGACCATGAATCACCCGCTGTTTCCCAGCCCTCACTTCTCACCGCCCGATACCTTCAACAGCGCCAGCGACACCTCTTCCTCCATCACCAAAGCGCCCTCCAAATCGCGGATCTCAAGATTCACGATCCCCTTCTCCCAGTCGATTGCAATTACACCATAGTTCGGCTTGTGATAGGTTTTCTTCGTGATCCGATAGTCATTATCCGTCGGAGTTCCCCGGGGATGAATCTGGTTCAACCCGCTGGAGGTTAAATCGTAAATCGGATAGGGTGCCGCGCCGTCCTTCTGCATGGAGATATCCGACCAATGCCGGTCACCACTGATGAAAATCACATGATCAGCCCTGTCTCTTATACACATCTCCGAGCCCACGAGACCGAGGCTGATCTC
>CAJXQE010000260.1 GCA_913058215.1 uncultured Verrucomicrobiales bacterium | reverse complement strand
GATCTACACTATCCTCTTCGTCGGCAGCGTCAGATGTGTATAAGAGACAGTCGTGGGGGTCGAAGCAGAAGGCGGAAAAGTGAAGGTGAACCTGGAGGGCAAACCATCGCTGACAGGAGATCTGGTGATCAATGCAACAGGGCCACAGACAAGATTTTCGGCAAGCAAGTCCATCCTCCTGGGTAAACTCCTGGAGAGAGGATTGATCTCACCCGACGAGATGGACATGGGAATTCGTATCGCAGAGGATCACACGGTGGTGACAAAGGACGGCAACGAATCGGAGGTTCTGCTGGCGCTGGGTCCCCTGTTACGTGGAACGCTGTGGGAAACCATCGCCGTGCCAGAACTTCGCGGTCAGGCAAGTCGAGTAGCCGCAACGCTGGTCGGTGGTCCGGTGGCTCCAGCTGAGGATCTCTCTGCTCTGGTGGAGTTCATTATTTGAACTTCCGCTGTCGAGGAAGTGGTTTGGCAGACAGTTAGTCCGTCGCCTCAGCGACGAGACGAGGGTCCGGACCAAGGCGATAATGAAACTGAAGCGTGCTGTCGGGAGCGAGATGGTCGATGCCGCTTATCTCGCGAATGCCTGTCAGGTTGCAATCATGAGTACCCAATACGTGCTTACCGTAGGTGGTAATGGTAGTGAAAATAAAAGGTCGGTAACCCGGCTTGAGTGGGTGTGCTACTTCGATCTGAGCGGCGGGCAAACGCTCTGTCGAAAGAGCATCCCACGAACGGATCGTTGAAGCGTTCAGTTCGAAGACCGGCCCCAGGGGAATCCGATCGGGTTGCGAACTATTCGCTGAGCCCTCGCAATCGGGAACAATCCTCTCGGGCTCATTCGAAGTATCGACGAGAAAGGCATCCAACTTCACTGATTCAGGGACGATGACGGCTTCCGGTGCCTGGCTTAAAAGATGACGCATGATCGCAACCTGTGGTTCCTTCTCAAGCGCCGTGCTCATAGTTTCGGATACGATAACATCCGGAGTTGCCTCCCGGGGAATAATGTAATGGCAGGCGTCTCCCACAACAAACTCCTCCACGCTTTGTTCGAGGCCGAGTCGACCGATGACCGACTTCGCCGAGTCGATCGAAGCAGGATGTATATCAAGTACCGTGAATTGGACTTTCCCGGGCGGAAAGACAGTCATGAGAGGAGTAGCAAGTGTCGCATAGGGGCCCGAGCCGGCATAGAGGACACGGACAGGCTCTGAAGACTTCAACTCCAAGGCGCCTGTAATTGCATCGTGCAGCCCGCGGAGAAAAAGGGCGGTGCGCTGCTCCTCAGTGGCGCACATCGCGGCCTGCGTAGGCGAAATGGCAAGCCCATCGCGGGAGGACGTCTTTCCCTCAGTGATATCCGATGGGTGTTCGAATTGAGTATCCGCGGCGTTTTCGAGGATGTCGACAAGTTCACCGACCAAGCCGACAAGAATGCCCCTCGGCCCATCATGGTGTAAAATTTCGAGCGTGAGGCGCTTGAACTCTTCGATGATGATGGCGTCGTCAATCATGAGGGTGCAGTTTAGACATCGCAATTTTGGTTTCTGCAGGGAGTCTACAGGAACCAGCCATGGGGGCTACTATTGATTGAAAATTCGTTTCGCTCGCATGGCGTCGTGATTCGGCCACCAGGTGCAAAGGGTGTATTCAGCAACCGTCACTTTGTGCTGATGTCAGTCTTGAAGTCGGCGTTCTTCAATTTCCTCAAGCAGATCCCCTGCTATTCCGATATATTGTATTAACTCTGACACGAATGAATTCTTGCTCACTATTAATCATGTCACCATTTGTTAAGCATGAGCCCTTGTTCGACCTGATCCAGCATTCTTGAAGCTCCTCCCAGTGCTTCCATTCTGGAACGGGAATTAAGCCCCATTCTTTTCATGTTTTCCGGTGAACGAATTATTTCGAGAATCGTTTGCGACCAGGATTCCGAATTGTCTCTCTCCAGGAGAAAACCTTCTTCTCCTTCGGTGATCATTTCAGGAATCCCACCGACACTTGAGGCGATAACAGGGAGCCCACAGGCCATCGCTTCGTAGATCGCAACAGGAGTAATCTCCTGATGACTTGGATGCAGATAGAAATCGGCCAACTGTAAAAGTGAAACGACCTTCGCATTGCTGGTATAAGGAAGCAGTTCCAGTGAGAGTTGATCCGATTCGTGAAGAATCCCGGCCTCGGGCTCACCCAGGACGAGTATCCGAAGGCGCTTCGCATCCGGCATTTCTTTCTTCATGAGCCTTTCCAACAATGGCATGCCCCCTTCAAGAGCGGCAAAATTCTTGTAAGGGTTGCGAGTCGGATAGTTGGCGATAAAAACAGCGATGAGTTCATCGTCAGAGAAACCATATTCTTGTCGTAGCTTCCGCCGACTGTCCGTGTCCGCCGGTGAAAACTTGTCCAGATCAATCCCGTAGGGAATCACTGACACATGAGCGCAGTGCTCTCCAAGGATTGATTTTTCGACCTTGGATGCCAACCATTGACAGGGGACAATCACGTGGAGTTTTGAATCGCGGTAGATGGATTTTTTCCTCTTCCAGTTACTGGCAGTGTTGTCTCGGAGAAGAGCGGGAGGGCTCCCGAGGTAGGGGCATTTTCCGCATCCGGTTTCCCATCGGTCGCAATCAAAAGGAAAAGCGCAATGTCCGGTCAGCGGCCATAGATCATGGAGAAAGCAGAAGACCTTATGCGTTTGAGAAATGCCCGGTAACATCCTGAGGTCGAAGTATCCGCCGTGCAGGTTATGCGCAAGGATGGCACGCGGCTGATCTTGCCCCGCAAGGGAAGTCAGCCACCTGGTGAATGGAAATTGAAAGGCTTCACGCCCAAGCAATTTGTCCCTCCACAGGAGGAGTTTTTGGAAGCGAACTTCGCGCCTCTTTCTTACCGAGTCATAATCAAACCAAGGGCTGGCATGCATTTCCGCCACATCAGGATCAATCGACTGCTTTTTGCCAACCAGCATCCGGCTGTCCCAACCCCGATCGCGAAACCCCTGCTGGAGAGTTACTGCCATTTTTTCCGCACCTCCACCGGCGTCTGTAGTCGAGAGGGAAAGAATCTGGCGAGAGCTACTCATTCAGGTAATCCATGAGAGCGCTTCCATTTGAGAGAATAAACCGGGAGCGCCAGTTCGCGTAATTCCTCTGCTGCGAGGTTTTTCAAAGTGGGCAAATGGAGGATCAATTCACCGGTGGGAGGAGAAGAATCCACTTGAACGCACGATCTCACTTCCAGCCTCTGATCGTCGATGGGTACGACTTTCACCTGTCGACCATTCCAATAAGCGACTGCGTGTTTCAAATCATCGAGTGATCGAAGTCCCCCTGTTTCGATTTCGAAATTCCAAGTTCCGGGAGCCAGTGCAACCCTCCACCCACAAGGGGAGGTTCCCCAGCGAAAGGTTTTTCCATTGTGCGTTTCCAATCCGGAGAAACCCAGCCATTCGAGCGGAAGAGGCTGCTTGTCATTGTTCGAATAGAAGTCTTTACACTCGAACTGTCCATCTGACTCGATCCGCTGCTCAAAAGTGTGACTTAGGCTTCTCAGACGGAAATACTCTTTCAATCGGCAGAGCGCCACATGGGAAATAGTCTGATTTCGATAGACGGAGTACCGTTCCATTGTTCGCCCACGCATGACTGCGAATTGAGCTTCCCATCGAAGATGGGTAGAAAGCAATTTAAGATAGACTGCCAAATGGCCAAAAAGTGAGGAGAAAAACAGATGGGGTAATCTTCCCACCAACTCTTCCTGGAAGGCTTCGGAGTTTGTGGCGAGCGCAGTTTTCCAGGTCTCTTTGAGAAGGCGTCGCGACCTGGCGGGTATCAACTGCCAGTGGCCTATTGTATCCAATGGAATATCCAGATACTGCAGCCAGTTCTCTTCAGGAAAATCGTGGCGGTATTTCATCTCGCCGAAGACAAACCGGATAATGTCATCCCTGTGCAGCGGCATTGAGAACTGGTTCACATGATAAACCGTGGCATTGAAGGCGGTGCCCACTTTGGCGCCCATTCGGTCGAGTTCGAGCGACATGACAATCTCTGCAAAAAGATCGTATTCCGTCTTGAAACCTCCCAGCTTGTGAACCCAATCTCTCCTGATCGCGAATCCCCGCAGGCGCAACAGGTTCCATTGATCCGGATTCGTGAGTTCAGGTTCGATCTCATGGAAAGTCTGCTCTTCCATCCAGGCGACATCCGATTTGTTTATATGCCCTGTCTTCACCACAAAAGCATCGAGCTCTGTCTCTGAGGCTACCTTGCAAATCTGTGCGAGAGTTTCGCTGTCTGGCAGGCAATGCAATTCTGTAACAAAAACCCAATCGCCTTCTGCCGCAAGAATCGCTTCCTGCCACTGTGATAGAGCCTCCCCGCAAGGAGAAGCTATGGCGAGGTCGCCCGGGGCCAGAACAGATTGTATAAGCGTTAAAGCGTCTGAATCTTCTGCAGAATAGCCAACTACAAGCTGGTAGTTTTCGCGGGGCAGCTTCTGGCCCTCTGTCCATTTTTGCAAATGCTTGGTATCTTCCCCTCTATCTTCACACCAGGGAAGAACGACTGAAAGTGAGAATTGCTTGTCTGCCATGTTTTGAAATTTCTCGTCGGGTGAACGGTCAGCCGTCCAATCCGGAAGTTTATTGAGTTCAGATTCTTTTGCCATCTTTCCATTGGTCAGAATACCAGGCACTTTCAACCTGTGACTTCCGGACAGCCTCCCAAATTTGGTCAGGCAGTGGAGGCGAATTATGATTTTCCCTTATGCGGAGTCGCTTCATTTCTGCAGAACCAATATCGTCTATGTTCTGCTGGGTCTTCTGAGCTTGATGAATACGGAACATGGCCAGAAACCAGGGCAGCCTTACGATGCGGGCACCTTTTTTCTGCATCTTTAAGAGGAGATCCCAATCCATTGCAAACTGAAAAGAAGAATCAATTCCACCTACTTCATCGTAAACTCTTCTCCTCCAGAACAAAGTTTCCTGAGGAACATAGTCCACGAGTTTGAAAACTTCAGGGTCGTGAGGTGGGAGGACCCAGCGACCGATTTCCTTTCCTGCCTTGTCGATCGCTATTCTATGACCGTAGACCACGTCTACATCAGGGTTTTCAGCAAAAAAGCGTAAAACGTATTCGAGGGTTCCGGGGCAATACAAATCATCTGAATTGAGATAAGCCATCACGTCATCCGGGCCGCACTCCATGTGCTTAAAACCATTGCGAATCGCTGATGATTGACCTTTGTCGGGACCACTTTGCCAGTGTTTGAGGTATGATTGCCGTTCTTTGATGACCGAGGCGCTGCCGTCTGTTGATCCACCATCCATGACAATGTAATCCAGGGGGATATCGCCATGACTAAGAACGCTGTCCATGGTCGCTGACAGAAACTCTGCCTGATTAAAAGAGGGTGTGACCACTGTCAATCGGGGCAGGGAACGGCTTGTTTTGATGCCGGGGAGATCATCAAACAAAACGTTTCTTGGGGAATTCTGATGGAAGGTCCCGAGACAGTTTCGTCGAAGTTTGATTTTTGACCAAACTCTGACTCGTTCAGATTTTGAAAGTGAGTTCTCCCATACATCCCTGGGCATGCGTTCGCGACAGAGTTTTTGAAACCGTCGAAAAGCGGGATTCACGAATACCTCCACGATGGAGGGAAAGTAGTGAGCCGCTTTCATCGGGATTCGGAAGAACAAGAGATAGTTTACGATCTTCACCCGCCGGAAAATCCCCCGTCGAATCCAGGGGACTCGTTCCGGAGGCCACAGTGAGACGGGATACATCTGGCTTGAAACAGGACGCCATTTTCCGCTGGAGTTCTTACATTCGAACAGAAAACAAATACTCAAAACTCCCGGTCTTATTCTCCCGGTAAAGCGGAAGTGCCAGATTTCGGACGCAACAGGGCAGAGAATAACACGGGAACTTATCTCTCGACTGTTCCTGCCAACAAATACAATTCGAACGCGCCTCTCCGATTCAACAGAAGATGAACGGATGCCGAAAACTCCGGGGAAAATGTAAGACGCCAGAACCATAGGGCAAAGTAAGGACTCTACCTGGCAGTCGAACTGAGAACCGCCTCCTTCACCTTCTCTGGAAACGAATGGAATATTTCGATTCACGACGGGTCATATCCCCCTTTTAAAAGAAGCGGGCGCAAATCGGCATCAATTAGCTCACTCAGTTCGGGGAAGAATAGTTCCGCCAATCTCCGGGAAGCCCCTGCCGTCCGTGGGAGGAGTTATCACGCTCACCCATTTTGCGACCGAAGGCATTTTCAAAGCTGTGTTTGGCAATAGCTGCCTCCATTGCTTTTTCGTCAAACGAATAATCGAGCTCTCGCAGAACATCCGAAAGGGTGATTCCTGTGGGAGCGATGAGGTCTTCGTATTTCACAATAAGTTCGTCGGAGTCGAGCCAGCTTTTCTGCATCCTTGCTATGCCATTTCGCCTGGTCTTAAAAGTGTACAAAATTCCTTCCGCATCACTCATTCCCTCAGTTTCTTCCCGGAACTTGCTCACATGAGGGAAGCCGCGACTCGTATGCGTATAGCGCATAGAAAAATAGAGGGAAACCAATGTGTCGCGGGGGTCACGAATCACGAAGAATATCTTTGAGTCTGCGTCTCTCTCGATACTCAGGAACTGCTCGTAATCGAGGAATATCGCCGGATAAACGTCTCCCCTGTTCCAACGGTATCTCTCCACCTTCCCACCAAATCGCGCAAACACCCTTCCCGGGAAAACGTTGGAAAGAATATTGCAAATCCAGGTGGAGCCCGCTTTGGCGTGGGTCGCGTGGAACAAGGCAGGTGGAGTTGGAGGTCGTGCTTTGATGAGCGATGCAAGGGTATCGTGCACTATGAGAACATAGATGAGGCGATCAAGTAAAATGCGAAGACGTAAATGTGAAACATCTTCTTCCGTTCTATCGCCGGCAAAGCGGGAATCAAAAGCAAGGCTCAGGGGGAAATCGCGGAGTTCCTACTGCGCCGAGTATCCGCCATCGACCATCCAGACTGCGCCGTTCACAAAGGATGCTTCGTCCGAGGCCAGGAACGCGATAACATTCGCCACTTCATCCGCCGTCCCCATCCGCCCGGCAGGGTGAAGGCCGTTCAGAGTCTTCAGAATCTCCGGGTCCTGCGTGACATTTGCAGTGAGCGACGTATGGACGAACCCCGGAGCCACTGCGTTGACTCGAATGCCTTCCCCGGCAAAGTGCACCCCCATGTCCCGGGTCAACTGGCTGACCGCACCTTTACTGCTCGGGTAGGGATTGAAGCCATCCGAAAAATCGAGAGCGGTTGGGTACCCGGCGAACCCCATCACCGAGCTCAAATTAATGATCGCGCCGCCGCCCGATTCCCTCATCGCTCGAACTGCAGCGTGGGCCATGAGCATCGAGCCTTTCACGTTGACTTCCATGACCTTGTCCCATCTTTCTTCCAGACTCGCGTGATCTCCCACATTACGTGCCGTGATCCCTGCCGAGTTGACCAGAATATCCAGGCTCTTCCACTTTTTCATTGCAGCTGAGACAATCCCCTCCACATCCTCCCGCCGACTCACGTCACCGGAAAGAATTTCGAGGGAAGGAAATTCCCGGACCAGTTCTTCAAGGGCGGCCACGTCAACGTCCGTCACGAGGACATCCGCCCCCTCCTCCAGAAACTTACGGGCAGTCGCATTTCCAATACCCGATCCGGCACCGGTGATGATCGCGGTCTTGTCCTTCAATCTCATTCCACAAGATTACCGGGATATGCCACCCTTTCGCAAACACATTCTCTTAGCCGGCTCTTTCATTTCGTCACCATCGGTGAAACGCAAAAATCATCTCCTCGTCCGTTAGTGCCAATTTGGAGATCTCCCACCGGAAAGAGTTGAGTCTATTCAATCCGGTAGGCGCCGGAGACGAGTGGATTGAGTTCGAGCCTGAGAATTCCGCCCACAATCTTCAAAGTCGTTCCATCAGCGAGATTGGTTGCCGTCGCGTTTTCAATGCCTTCGAAACTCACGGTCGCCGATTCCGGTCCGCGTGAATCATTCGCAATCACCAGGTAGGTTTCCGTCTCCGACTTTTTGAGGGCGACATGGATCGCCGGATTCTCATCCGTGAAAGTGACGCCGCTTGGAGAATTGGGAATCACATTTCAAGATTTGATCTCCTGAGCCGGACGCAAGGGGTGGGCCGCCCGGCGCGACCTACCAATAGATGTGTTGAAGGAACTTTTCACGATCGCCGGGAGGGAGGGTTTCGACATCGGGAACCACCCAGCGATTTCCGTCCATATCAATCAAGAGCTTGCCATTTTCGCCGAATTCAGGCCCCCGCCCGGAAGTCCAACGCATCGCAAACTGCATCCGCCCTTTCGGCGTTTCGACATCACATTCGAGGAATCCGAGATCGAGGCGCATTCCGTGAATGGCAGTAATTTCCCGGAGAAGATAGCGACGTTCGAGGGCATCCCGGAGAAGGCCCCGGGTTTCAATCGTCCAATCTTCGAGATGACGAATGATGCCGAGTTCGTAGTCGTCGCCATCCTCATCCCAGGTGCGAACGCTGAGGTAGGACTCGGGTCGCGAGGCTGGGAAAGTGCGGATGAGAAAAATCCCGTGGGTCTCGCCATCATGCGTCAAGGTGGGCTGGCCGTCACGGGATGTGAGGGATGCGTTATCGGGAGTGAGCCAATTGATTTCCGAAGCGGAAGGGGCAGCGTCTTTTTTCTCATCCTCCAGCTCACCTTCGGCTTCCACGAGAAGGCGATCGACATTGGGGGTTTTCGACACCTGCGTCTGGATCCGAACCAAGCGTGCGTATGTTCCGTCGGCGTCGAGGAGTTCGGCGTGCGATCCCTCTTCGATCAGGCGGCCACGGTCGAAGACAAGGATTCGGTCAGCATTGCGCAGAGTGGAAAGCCGGTGTGCGATAGCGATAGTGGTGCGGCCTTTGACCAGTACCTGGAGGGCATCTTGAATGGTCTTCTCCGCTTCGGCATCGATACTGGAAGTCGCCTCGTCGAGGATGAGGATCTTGGGATCGTAGAGAAGGGTTCGAGCGATGGAGAGACGTTGGCGCTCACCTCCAGAGAGCCCGGCTCCCTGCTCACCGAGTTGAGTTTCGTAGGCGAGGGCCTTGTTGCAGATAAAGTCGTGCGCTCCGGCTGCTTTGGTCTTTGCCAGGCCTTCCTCTACGGCCAAGTCATCGCAACCGTAAGCGAGGTTTTTCCAAATCGTCCCCCGGAAGAGGAAAGAGTCCTGAAAGACTACTCCCAGGTTCTGGCGCAATTCCTTGATGGGGTAATTGCGGATATCTTGACCGTCGATTTTTACGGATCCTTCCTGTGGATCGTAGAAGCGCCCGAGGAGATTCACCATCGTGGTCTTGCCAGATCCACTGCGGCCGACAATTCCCACCATCTCGCCGGGAGCGACCGTGAAGTTGATGTCATTCAGCACCGGTTGGTCTTCGTCGTACCCGAAGGTGACGCCGTCGAATTCCAACTCGCCCCGCGGATCTGACCAGGCGGCGGGCTCATCCGGATCCATGATACTGACCGGAGTATCCATCAGTTCCAGGACCCGTTTTGACCCGGAGAGGAAACTGGTAAGCCAAGTGGTGAAATTCGAGAGCTGACTCAGCGGCGCATAGAACATGGCGAGGTAGGCCAGGAAGGCGATGAGCTGACCGAGGGTCATGTCATCGTTTTCGATAACATCTTTTCCACCCACATACCACACGATCAAACCACCGAGGGAGAAGACTATCTGCATCATAGCCGAGTATCGGGCGTTGGCATAGGCGACCCAGACACGCCACTCACGCAGGCGATCGGCGGCGGCGACAAAACGCTGATTTTCACTGTCTTCCCGAGCGAAGGCCTTTACTACCCGAATACCATTGAGCATGCCGTTGAGGGTGGTCATCTGTTTGGAAGCCGCGTCCCAGAGCCGGTAGAAGCGCGGGTAGACCTTCTTCCAGAAAAACCAGGAACCGAGAAGGACGAAGGGAACTGGAATGAGGGTGTAGAACGCGAGCTTGGCATTGATACTGAAGAGCATCACTCCCACGCCAAGGAGTTGGAAAATCTGGAGCAAAAACCCGCCGGTTAACTGGTTCATGAGACCGTTGAGGGATTCGCTGTCATGAGCCACCCGACTGATAAGCGCCCCGACCTGATGCTTGTCGTAGTAGGAGACAGCCATGCTCTGGAGCTTCTCCACCATTTGCTTCCGCAAATTACAGGTGATGCCACTCCCGATTAGCGAGGACAGCCGCCCCTTGATTACTCCGACCACCGAAAGCAGAACTCTGGAAAAGGCGAGAGCGAGCACTACGAGGAGGAGCGCCTGATTAACATCAACGTCCGTGGCGACCTTCCCGGTGAGAAGGCTGTCGACCATGTATTGCTGGAGCTTGGGCGGAACAAGCTCGGCGCAAATCCCGACGATTGTCAGCAAAATCACCATGACCCCGCCCTTCCAATGGGGACGTAGAAGCTCCCAGACGCGGGTGAATATCTGCCCCTTCTGGAGGCACCTCGGACAGCTATTCAGCCGGGCAGGCAAGCGCATGTTGCAGTCGGCACAGCGCGGCGGATCTAGCGGGTCGGCGTCTGTCCAGAGCGGTAATGTTGCCTCTTCCTCAGTCGCAGAATCCTCGTCCGACTCTTTCTCGCAACTCTGGTCAAGGCGTCGAGAGACCTTGTGAAAGCGATCCGAGAGCGCGTTCGAAAAGCGGAGGGCATCGCGCCACTCCTCATTCACCTTGACCTGCAGCAACCCGCACCCGACACAGGTGACCGTTCGAACCGAGGTAATCTCATCCCAGGAGTAGGAGGCAATCAGCGCCTTCTCATTATCTCTCACCTCAAGATTCTTTTCCCCGCTGAGGAGCCAATGCCGAGCCGTTTCGCCGTTGAGAGAGATGTCTGTATCCACCGTCAAGCCAAACTCTCTTCCCCCTGCACTGAGGGCATAGGGATCAGTAGGAACCGAGGTCAGAGAGGGGGTAGATTCTGGGAGACTCACAGGCGGGAATGCTCGAATACATGGGCTCCGTTTTCAAGGCTCATTTCGGTGTCCTCTTCGGCGATCTGAGGAAGAAGGAGACATCTGCGATTTCTATCCCAATCGATATAAGGCTCTTCATCAACAAATGGGGACATGAGCAAAAATGAACAACAGTTCAGTCATG
>CAJXQE010000259.1 GCA_913058215.1 uncultured Verrucomicrobiales bacterium | reverse complement strand
GAGATCAGCCTCGGTCTCGTGGGCTCGGAGATGTGTATAAGAGACAGGACCAGCTCATTTTCGCCGCCCTCTCTCGCCTGTTTCCAGCAAAGGAAGGCAATCACATCACAACGATCCGTGTGAAACGAAAGTTTCTTGTTGGTATTTGGACCGCGGGTTCGGGGGTCTTCTTTTCCAAAACCGGAATCACTGACATCGAAAACGCGCGAGCCTTTTTCATTTTGAGAGACCGCTGTCCCGATATCACTGCACCAGCTCACGAAAGCTTCGCGCGCCGAATCTTTGTCGCAAGCGGCCAGGGGAAATCCGCGAAGCAGAACCACGCCGGAACCGTTTTCCAGCTGATCCCGAATCGCCGCTGGATTCACCGCTGAAAAATCACGCGACCAATCGCAACGCATTTTGATCTCGTCACCGGTCCAGACCGCCGGATGCTCCAGAGCCGCGATCGACATCTTACTTTTTCTTTTTCGCTTTGGGCTTCGCAGCTGGTTTCGCCTTTTTCTCACCCGAAACAATTTTATCGAGAATTGTTCGGTCAGGCTCTCCCTCGAGAAATCCAATCCCGGCAAGAAACTTGTCCATCTTCAAGACCGTATCGACAAAGTGCTGCTCTTTCCCCTTTCCCAGCTTCAAATTGAAGAATCCATGAGGCTCGCCTTCGTAAAAATGCGCCTCTGATTTTACACCAACAGCTTTCAAGTCCTTATCAAATTTCTCTGCTGTAGACACCGGAATGAGCGTGTCTTTTGTTCCGAGGAACACAATCGTTGGCGGATCATCTTTGGTGATATTGTGTGCGGGAGAAATCGCCGGAAACCATTCTGTCACTCTGGAATTTCCATATCCCTTCGGGCCATTGTCATAAACCGGATTAAAAAGGAGCAGTGCCTGTGGTTTCGAGGATACCTTCAAATCTTCACTCGGATTCTCAAACCCCTCACAAATTCCTGTCGCCGCAGCTACGTGACCTCCTGCTGATCCACCTCCTGCTGCAATTCGATCCGGATCAATTCCGAGACGCGCTGCATTTTCTCGAATCCAGCGAACCGCCGACTTCCCATCTTCAACACATTCACGTGGAGTTGTCTTCTGACGGCTCTTCACCCGGTAATCCGCAACGAATGCAACGATACCCCGACCGGCCAGATAATTGGAATGCGGCTCAAACTGAGTCGGACTCCCTCCATTCCAGCCTCCCCCGAAAAAGAAAACCACAGCGGGGCGTTTATCTTTCTCCGGATCCAAGCCCTCAGGATCGAAACGGTAGATTCGCAAATCATCACCGGATGCGTTTTTATAAACCTCAACCTTCGCTCCTTTTAGTTTGAGCTCCTGGGTTTCCCCGAAAGACAGTGAGACCAGGAAGCAGGATAACAAAAGCAGCGTCGGAAATTTCATAGATGGGAAAGGTAAGTAGAATCCGGAACGTTTCGAGGAAAAAGAATCACGGATTTGATATTCAACACGTGATTGCGAAGGACTCCGATTCGTGTTCATTCGTCCCCATTCGCTTCATCGCATCCGGATTCGTGTAAAAAATCCACTCCTCAGCATGTCTTCTCCGCACCAGTCAATTTCAATCCCTCACCTCATGGGATTGCTCGGTGGGGCATTGTGCATCGCTTTTGCCCCCATCTTCGCCGTCCTCAGCACCCGCGGCGCGGACGGAGTAGGAATGTGGGACGCCGCGTTCTGGCGCGTCGCCATCGGTGCGATTGCTCTCGCCGTGCTGTTCGGGTTTCGTAGACAGAACATCATTCCGTCCCGGGCAGATTTCGCAAAAAGTCACGCCTGGATCTGGTTGCCGGGAATTGCCTTTGGATTCGACTTCTGGGCGTGGCACTGGGCCTTTGATAATACCTCAGTCGCCAACGCAACCTTACTCGCCAATACTGCCATTCTGTGGGTCACTCTTTTTGCCTGGCTGGTTTGGAAAGAACGAATCACGAAACTGTTCACCATTGGAGCAACGGTCGCTTTCGGAGGCATGATCCTGCTTATGCTCAGTTCCAAAGGCAGAATACCGCCAACTGATGGAAATCCGGTACTCGGAGACTTTCTCAGTTTGCTAACCGCTCTATTCTACGCGTCTTATCAACTCTCAATGAAACGCTACCGGCGCGAGCACTCCGCTCATGTCTTGATGTTTTGGGCGAGCGCAGTTGCCGCCATGGTATTGCTTCCGCTCGCCCTCATTCACGAAGACCGCTTCATGCCGACCACATTCAGCGGATGGCTCCCTCTCCTTGGACTCGGGATTATTTCCCACGCCTGCGGACAGGGACTGATTGCCTGGAGCCTCGGAAGTCTCCCTTCGAGCCTTGCTTCGGTGACCTTATTAGTGCAGCCGGTTTCCACAGCGCTCCTCGGAGTCGTCATTCTCCATCAGGCGCTGGTCCCCTGGCAAATCATCGGGGCAATTGTTGTTGTGACAGGCCTATTCTGCGCGATTCAGGGACAAATCCGGAAAAGGCCAAAATCAGGATGAAGCTGATTCTTCGGCCGACTTGTCATTTTCTTTCTTCGGTCGGAACATGAAACAGAAGAACACCAGCACGACCACCAGGTAGATCGAAGGGATCAGCCAGAAGGATTTCCATTCGGGGAAGGTCGCTTCCGCCCCCACAGATCGATTGAAAATAAAGGTCGCGAAAATCTGCGAACTGAGCAAAAATCCCAAGCCCTGCGTCGCCACAGTCAGCAATCCCTGCGCCTGGGCCCGGACTTTTTCACTGACGATCTTATCAATGTAGAGATAGCCGGAGATAAAAACAAAGTCGTAGGCAAAACCGTGCAGTATCACCGCACCAAATAGCAGCGGCATCAGATTCGACGGTGCACTCGTCAATGAGCCAATCTCCAACCCTGCATCTGCGTAACCTCCCGCCGCCAGAGAAAACAGAACGTAGCGAACAATCCAGCAGGCCATCCCGATGATCATCGTCCACTTGATACCGAATTTCTTAATGAACAGAGGAAGAATGAAAGCCAAAACCACCAGCTCCGCCATTTGCCCATAGGTCAGGAAGGCCGCCGTCTCAACGATTCCCGACTGGAATAGAAACGTTCCGCCATTTGCCCAGTAGGGCATCATCGCCACTGCAGCGAGCAGCGAAGCAATCATGAACACCGCAAATGCCGGTTTCTTGAAATAAGGAAAGGTTCCTGCACCAAACATATCCCCGATAGAAATGCCTCCTCCTTTTGCAGGAGGAGGAGTCCGCGGCACAAAGAATGAAAAGATACCGACAACCCCTGCCGCAATCGCTGAAACGTAAAACTGTGTCACCGTTGCATCCGCCTTCAGCCCTTTACTCACAAGAATGCCTGCAGCGATCCATCCCAGCGTCGCGAACACCCTGACAATCGGATAGTCCTTCTCCGGATCTCCAAGATGCTTCAGGCAGATCGTATTCGACAATCCCAATGTCGGCATAAAGCACAAGGCGTGAAGCAGAAGTATCCCGATGAATATCCAGGGCGTTTCTGCACTTGCGAATTTCGGAGCGATCGCAATGCAAAGCCCGGAAACCAACAAGAGGATTCCCTGGAGACGTTCCGCATTCATGTAGCGGTCGGCAAACACTCCCATGAAGAATGGAGTGACGATTGCGGCAATCGGCGTAGTTGAGTAGGCCCACCCGATATAGTCCGACATTCCCGCCGCCGTCATGAAGATCCCGACCGAAGCGAACCAGGCTCCCCAAACGAAGAAGAGCACAAACATCATCGAACTTAGGGAGATGAAAAGGCTTAGTGGAGTTTTTTCCGTTTTCGACATAAATGCAATCCTGCCAGCGAAACCGAATCTACCGCAAGAAAAGAAAAAGGCGCAACCCTGTTGAATCGACATTCAAAGAGGCTTGAATCGTTTCCCTTTCACGGCCCCCGGCTGACAGGATCGCGTCTCCGGAAAGGGATGACAGATGACGGGAAGAAAGTCAGATTTCCCTACCGACATTCATCATGAAAAAACTTCTTTCGATTTTACCTCTAATTCTCTCCGGACTGTTTCTCCTTCCTCATGTCAACGCAGAGGAGATTAAAGTCGGAATCATTGGACTTGATACTTCCCACGCACTCGCGTTCACAAAGACGATGAATGATGCGGCCGCTAAAGGGAATTTGGCCAAGTGTAAAGTCGTCGCGGTCTACACCAAAGGCAGTCCTGACATCGAATCAAGCCTCAGTCGGGTTCCCAAATACACGGAACAGATCAAAGAGATGGGAGTCGAAGTGGTCCCTACAATTCCGGCACTACTGGAAAAAGTGGATGCCGTTCTTCTCGAAACCAATGATGGCCGCCCCCATCTTGAGCAGGTCATTCCGGTCTTAAAAGCCGGTAAGCGGGTTTTCATCGACAAGCCCATCGCCGGCTCTTTGACCGACGCGATTCTGATTTTTGAAGCGTCCAAGCTTCACAAGCTCCCACTGTTCTCCTCCTCTTCTTTGCGCTTCGGTCCGAACACTCTGGCCGTTCGCGACGGCTCTCTCGGAAAAGTAACTCATTGCCAAACTGGAAGCCCTGCCTCCCTTGAGAAAACCCACCCCGATTTGTTCTGGTATGGAATCCACGGTGTGGAATCACTTTTCACCGTCCTCGGCACAGGTTGTGAATCCGTAACGCGTTCAAAATCGGATGAAGGTATGATTCGCGTCGACGGAAAATGGAGTGGAAGTCGCACCGGAAGATTTGAAGAGCGCAAAGGTTACGGAGGAACAGCAAAGGGAGAAAAAGGCGAAAGCGAAGTTGGTGCCTACCCCGGCTACAAGCCACTCGTCGAGAACATCGCGAATTACTTTGTCTCCGGGGCCATGCCCGTTGAGGCTCCTGAAACTCTTGAGATCTACGCTTTCATGGAAGCAGCCGACGAAAGCAAACGACAAAATGGTGCCGAGGTAACACTCGAAAGCGTCATGAAAAAAGCGCAGGCAGAAGCGGGCAAGCGGATGTCTGAGATCAAGTAGCGGTCACGCCAGAATATCATTCACGATTTTACCGTGAACATCGGTCAGGCGAAAACGTCTCCCCTGAAATTTGTAGGTGAGGCGTTCGTGATCGATACCTAACAGATGCAACATCGTCGCGTGCAGGTCATGCACGTGAACGGGATTTTCGGTGACATTGTAGCTGAAGTCATCCGTCGCTCCGTAGGTCATCCCGGGTTTGATCCCTCCGCCCGCCATGAAAATCGTAAAACACCTCGGATGATGGTCGCGACCGTAATCTTTCTCTGTCAGGGATCCCTGAGAGTAGACGGTGCGCCCAAATTCCCCTCCCCAGACCACCAGGGTTTCATCCAGTAGTCCGCGTTTCTTCAAATCCCGAATCAAGGCAGCGGTCGCCTGATCGGTGTCATAGCATTGTCCTTTCAACTGAGATGGCAAACTACGGTGTTGATCCCATCCCATGTGGAAAAGCTGCACAAAGCGCGTCCCCCGTTCACACAGTCGTCGCGCCAGAATGCAATTACTAGCATAGGTCCCACGTTTCTTTGACTCAGGTCCATAGGCCTCAAAAACAGACTCCGGCTCGGTTGAGAAATCGGTCAATTCCGGAACCGAAGTCTGCATTCGATATGCGAGCTCATACTGGGCGATACGCGTCGCGATTTCCGGATCACCGAATTCATTCAGCTTGTGCTGATTGATCGCAGCAATGTCGTCCAGCATACGACGGCGAACTTTCCGATCAATTCCCGGCGGATCATTCATATAGAGAACGGGATCCCCCACTCCCCGAAACTTCACTCCCTGATGAGTTGTTGGCAGAAAGCCACTTCCCCAAAGTCGATCATACAATGGCTGACCTCCCGGACGCCCCGTCCCCGTGCTGACCATGGAAACAAACGCAGGCAAATCGGAATTCACACTTCCCAGCCCGTAACTCAACCAGCTTCCAATACTCGGTCGGCCCGCGATTTGAGAGCCCGTTTGAAAAAAGGTAATGGCCGGATCGTGATTGATCGCCTCGGTGTGCATGGACTTGATAAAGCACAAATCGTCAGCGACTCCGGAAATGTGGGGCATCAATTCACTGATCGTGGCACCGGATTCCCCTCGCTTCGAAAAATTGAACACCGTTGGAGCCATCGGGAAATTTTTCTGCCCGGCCGTCATCCCCGTCAGCCGCTGCCCTTTTCGAATCGAATCCGGCAGCTCCTCCTTGAAATGCTTCTTCAACTGAGGCTTATCATCAAATAGATCCAACTGCGACGGAGCTCCCGATTGAAAGAGATAAATCACCCTTTTCGCTTTCGGCGCAAAGGTAGGAAACTGCGGCAACCCACCCGACGACGCCCCCAAATCATTCCCCAATAAACCCGAAAGCGCAGCAGCTCCTATTCCAGTTGCAGTTTTTCCAAAAAACTGCCTCCGCGTTTCGTTTAAACTGGATTCAAAAATCGGGTTCATTCCTTCGTTACCGTTTCGTCGAGGTTTAGAATCACACTGGCAATTGCCGTCATCGCCGCCAGTTCGGACGGCTTAATTTCTTCATCGGGCTTGGCATTTCCAACTTTGATCAATGAACCGGCGGCTTCCGGCTTCTCCTGATAATTCGTCAGATAAGATCCGTAGCTGTCCGTTAGAATCTGCAAAACCCGATCATGCGGCTTTCGAGCCAACACCAGGGAATGTCCGAAGGCGATACGCTCACCCACAGTTTTACCCCCCTCCTTGATCATTCGCGTTGCCATCAAACGGGCAGCTTCCACATACTGCGGATCGTTCAAAAGATTCATCGCCTGCAAAGGAGTGTTCGTCCGCGTCGAAGTAACGGAACAGATTTCCCGCGAGGAGTTATCAAAATTCATCATTGAGGGTGGCGGAACCGTTCTCCGCCAGAACGTGTAGAGACTCCGGCGATAGAGATCTTCATTCTTCGCCTCGATGTATTTCACACCTTTGGCACTGACCTCTTCCCACAAGCCGG
Organism: uncultured Verrucomicrobiales bacterium; assembly: GCA_913058215.1. Lineage (GTDB taxonomy): Bacteria > Verrucomicrobiota > Verrucomicrobiia > Verrucomicrobiales > DEV007 > Arctic95D-9. The sequence continues at coordinate 4,293 of CAJXQE010000259.1, read as the reverse complement.
CAGGTTGATAGGGCATTACAGGCGGCCCACCAATTTTTGAATTCAGCTGCCCACTCACCGATAGAACCTGATCGCGAAGCGCCTGCCCGTTCAAACGAAATCTGGCTCCTCTGGCGAGCAGTCGATTCTCCGGATCCCGCTGCTGCAAAGTCGAGTCAACGACTGAGCTCTGGCGGTAGGTCGCACTCATCACGATTCGTTTGTGCATTTCTTTCACATCCCATCCGCTCTCGCGAAACTCAATTGCAAGCCAGTCGAGAAGTTCAGGATGAGAAGGTAGGCTCCCTTGCGAACCGAAATCTTCCGGAGTCTTCACCAATCCGATTCCGAAAAATAATTGCCAGTACCGGTTCACCACTACTCTTGAGGTCAAAGGATGTTCCGGGCTTAAAAGCCATTGTGCCAGACCCAGCCGGTTTCGCGGCAATTCAGGATCCATTGGAGGCAGCGATGCAATGGTTGCGGGTGATAGTTTCTCTTCCTTTCTCGGCTGATCATACGCTCCGCGATCCAGCACAAAAGTCTCCCGCGGCTCAGGCATTTCCTCCATTACGGAGACCGTTGTTATCTTATTAGTCTCAAAGCCCTTCAGCACTGCTTCCGCCGTAGTGAGTTCCTTACTCAATTTCTGATATTCTTCATCATGATTGCGAAAGTAGGAGCGCGAGAGAAAAGTATTCTCCGGCTTCGAGCGGTTTGGATTCGCAGCCAGTATCTGATCGGGAGAGATTTCAAAAAGGGCATTCACCTGTTTGGCTGTTAGCGCTTCGCGGTAGATTCGCGCATCATCAACAAAGGTATTGGCCAGCATTTCATCTCGAATGGAATTGAGAGATGAATTCTCAGTTTCACATCCCAGAAGAGTTTCCTCTTTGCTTGCAACCGTTCCCTTAAGATTGTCTTTGCTTATCGAAACATCAGCCGCCTGCCCGTTTATGTAGATCCGAACGCCGGCCGCTTTCCCGGAACCATCGTAAGTCACCCCTATCTGGGAAAATTCCCCACCTGTGATCGTTTCAGAGGAAATGACATCAATGCTCTCGCCCGCAAACCGGTCGCTGTGAATCCGGAACACCACCTGGAATTTCTTACTCTCCTTCTCACGAAGATTCACATGATACCCTCTTCGGTGTTTGTCAGGAGTTACGCAGCTAAAAACCGGCCCTTCAATCCCCGAAACACCAGTGGTCGTATTCACCCAGGCACTCCAGCTCATCGGCTGATCGGATCGATAGCCACCCTTTGGCTTTCCAAGATCGAGGAATGCTCCCTGTGCCACAAATACTCCTTTGCCATATTTCGCATCCTTGTTGGTTTGAAGCCTCGACTTAATCCCGCGCGATACGGCGGGCTTTCCGTGACTCCCGAGGTTCAAAGTCTGAGTTTTATTAAACTTATCCAGGGGCAAGTGAAACAGTGGCGCAGGAAGCGGCTCGAACTCAGCTTTGCTTTGTGCCTCTCCGCCATAAGCCTTCACCCAATCTGCAAATGCCTTTTGATGAACCTTCGCATAGCCGGCCTGTTTTTCTTTCAGCCCTGCCACTTTCTGAGTTGCCTGTTCATGCTCGGCCCTGGTCCCACCCGTATAGACCTTCATATTCGGAGCCGGTGCCAGATCTCCGTCTTTCCCTTTTTCCGGAACACTGTTGAAAAAGGCATACAACTCATAGAAATCCCTTTGCGTAATCGGATCATACTTATGGTCGTGGCAGCGGGCGCACCCAACGGTCAGCCCCATCCACACCGTGCTGGTCGTCTCAACTCTGTCCGCCACGTATTCCACGAGAAATTCCTCCGGGATGATCCCCCCTTCGTCATTGATCCGGTGATTTCTATTGAAAGCCGTCGCCAGTCTTTGCTCTTCGGTCGGATCGGGTAATAAATCACCCGCCAACTGCTGAAGCGTAAATTGATCAAACGGCAGACCGTCGTTGTATGCATGGATCACCCAATCCCTCCACGGCCACTGCGTCTTCTTTAAATCCCCCTGATAGCCTCCCGTGTCGGCATACCTTGCCGCATCCAACCAGGGCAAGGCCATCCGCTCCCCGTAATGTGGTGATGCGAGGAATTGATCCACCACTTTTTCGTAAGCCTTCTCAGACTGATCAGACAGGAAGGCTTTCACCTGTTCGGGTGTCGGAGGCAGTCCCGTCAAATCCAGGGCTACCCTGCGAATCAGCATTTCCCTGGAAGCTTCAGGCGAGGGAACAAGCCTTTCATCAGCCAACTTCTTTGCAACAAAGTGATCGATGCCATTTCGCGGCCACTTCTCCAACGCCTTCGATAGCTCCGGAAGATCCGCTTTGCGGGGAGGAACAAACGACCAGATCTCTTCGTAGACTGCGCCTTCTTCGATCCATTGACCGAGAAGTTTTTTCTGCACCTCTGTCAGGCTCACCTTCGATTCGGGAGGCGGCATAATTTCATCTCCGTCTTCGTGATAGACCCTGAAGAAAAGCTCACTCTTCCCGGGATCTCCCGGAACAAATGCGCCAGCCGAAATTGCTGCCTTTCGATCATCAAGTCGCAGGTCCGCTTTTCGCTCATTCGCATCCGGACCATGACAAAAAAAGCAGTTCTCCGACAGAATAGGACGGATATCACGATTGAAATTGATGCTCTCCCCGGCTTCCAATTCGAATGGAGCAAACACGAAAATCCCAGCGAAGAGGAATAGACAATTTCGGTAGGATGCTGACATCGAAAAATATCATACCGTTAAATTCATTACTGTCCTACGCCGCGATGATGCGGGGAGGTCGAGTATTGCCAGAGAATCGCTGTCTCTCTAGGGTAGCTTCAACTCCATGAAAAACTTTCTCACCCTTGCTGCCTTCATTTGCGCTTTCTCAGCCACAATTTCCCGGGGAGAAGATGAAGAAGTTTCGGTCAAAATTGTTCCCAACATTTCCTTTCTAGGTGAAGATCGGAAGGAGAAGATGGACCTCTACCTTCCGGAAGACATTGTTCCAGGAGAGTCACGGCCAGCAATCCTGGTGGTCCACGGAGGAGGGTGGCATGGAGGAGGAAAAGCCGCGGCCCGTGAGAAAAATATCGGATCGAATTTAGCGAAGGCCGGATTCATTTGTGCCAGCATCGACTACGTCCTCGCTGAGAAGAAAACTTTGTTCACTGACAATCTGAAGCAGGTCTGGCCGAAAAACCTGCAGGACTGCATGAACGGAGTGCGTTTTTTGAGAGCAAATGCCGAGGAGTATCAAATCAATCCGAAACGAATCGGGGCAGTCGGGGGATCTGCAGGCGGGCACCTTGTTGCGATGCTTGGTGCTATTGGCGATAGCAAAAGCTTAGCTGCTGATTCCCCATATCCCGGAGTCTCAAGCAAGATCCAGGCTGTGATCCCTCTCTACGGAGTTCATGACTTGATCGCTTACGCTGAGAAAAAGGAACTTATCGATCAGCTTTCCCTAAAGGACAAAGAGCTCTGTCGAAAGGCCTCACCAATCACCTACCTTTCAAAAGACGATCCGCCCTTTCTGATCATTCACGGCACTGCCGATCCTCTCGTTCCCGTTCAGCAATCTGAACTCCTCCACGAAGCAGCTGGAAATTCCGGCGTCGAAAGCACTCTTCACATTATTCGGGGGGCTAAACACAGCTTTCATCTGGAACCGAAACAAGAGGATCTTCGCCCGATGGTGATTGAATTTTTTAATCGTCACCTGAAGCCAAACTCGTAAGCCATGATTCTTTCTTCCGTTTTAACTCCCCTCTCTGAAGAGAACCTCAAACTAGCTGCTCAATGCGGGGTGGAAGGTGTCGTCATTCACTACCCCGGCCCGGGACTGGAGGCCCTGACCGAAGCGAAAGAAAACGTTGAGAAGCACGGCCTCAAAGTAATCGCAATGGAAGGATTTCTCCCCATCGAAAAGATCAAAGCGGGACAAGATCATGACGGCCGCGACCTTGCGGAGACGAAAAGCCTGATCGAAAACATGGGAAAAGTCGGGCTCGATTTGATTTGCTACAACTTCATGGCCGGAACTGACTGGGTCCGGACAAAACTGGATGCGCCGGAAAGAGGGGGAGCAAGAGTAACCGCATTCTCTCTAGCCGAAGCCGAAGCCGCCGTTTCTCTCAACTCCGAATCCCGCGACATTTCCGAAGATCGGATCGAAGCCTCTGAACTTTGGGCAAACCTCAAATCGTTCCTTGAAAAGATCATTCCAATTGCAGAGCAGGCTGGCGTCACTCTGGCGATGCATCCTGACGACCCTCCCCTTCCGGCTGTCTCTTATACACATCTGACGCTGCCGACGAAGAGGATAG
>CAJXQE010000258.1 GCA_913058215.1 uncultured Verrucomicrobiales bacterium | reverse complement strand
GAGATCAGCCTCGGTCTCGTGGGCTCGGAGATGTGTATAAGAGACAGAATCAGAGCGATGGTGGACCCACCGATATCCTCGATTTTTTGAGTGGAATCCCCACCTTCCTGATCAAATCGAAATTCGTGATCGGCGAGGTTGATGATGTCACCGGTTTCCAACTGGCGGGCTGCGGTGACGCGGACGCCGTTGAGATAGCTGCCGTTAAAGCTTCCCAGATCAAAGATGTGAAACCCACCGTCCTGCTTTCGGATCATGGCATGACGCCGTGACACCCTGGGGTCGGGGATCATGACATTGCACTCGGCGCTACGTCCCATAATTGAGACAGAGCGCAGTTCACCGATTTCGCCGGTTTTTAGATTTTCCAGTGTACCTTTCACTATGCTGCGATTGAATAGGATGGTGGCGGAATCAGCAAGCCTGAAACACCAAGAATGAGAATTAATCGCGGACTTGTCAGGGCAGCCCTTTTACGATCGTTTCGGAATAGCGGAACTCCCCGGTGAGGGCATCGTAAAACTGAAAGATGACCTGTGGATGGGGAAAGGCGAACCAGCGCTCTGCGCCGCGTTCGATCGGATTGTTGAAAACATTGTTGATTTGCACCACGCAATAGTGAGGAAAAGTCCGGTTGGGGCGGGGGATGTCTTCCATCGCATAGCTCGACCACCGAATCTCACATTCGCGCGGTCCGTATTTGAATTTTCCATTCACGGGGCGTCCGCCTTCGTCCTTCATCGGAGCGTGGTTAATGGAATTATGCGGGCCACTGGCAAACTCGTAAACGTTGTCGGTGATCTTGATCGCGAAGGAATTGTGAAGATCCCCGGTCAGGACGAAGACTGGTTTTTCCAGCTTGTCGCAAGTATTGATCAGCTCTTCACGTTCATCGAGGAACACTGTCCAGGCGTCGTCCTTTTTAATCGTGAGTTGCTTGTCATTTCCGCCGCCGCTGCCAACGTGGGGCACCATGAAATTGACGGAGGAAACGATGAAGAGAAAATCTGCTTCGCTCGCAGCAATTCCGTCCATGAGCCATTTGAACTGCTGTTTGCCGAGCATGGATTCACCTTCTTTAGCCGGATTATCGACATCGTGGAGATCGCGGTGAGAGCGGGTATCGAGTAGGAAAAAGTCGCAATTGGAAACGGTAAATTTTCCGTAGGCCCGGCGTCCGATGGAATAGGCGGCCTGCCCGTCTTCTTTTGCGGCGGGGGAAATTTTGACCTGAGTCGGGCTAATGACTTCGACAATATCATAGACCGCGGAGTTGGGGTCTCCGGGCTCTGAATCGTAGACCGCATCCGCAACGCCGGCAGTAGGGGTTCCCCAATGCACATGAAGATTGGCCATTTCCTCCAGCGGAAGGCGGGTGAAATCTGCTGACGGATCCTCGAGGATATCGCTGCCGGCTTTGAAAGTTCCTTTGCTGAACCAGATAGGCTGTTCGTGTTCCTGCGGGTTTGCCCAGGCAAGATAGTCATACCAGGCCTGCATCGCGATATCGCGAAAGACGGCACGGCGATTTACATAGCCGGCTTCGGCAGTTCCGTAGATGTCATTGAGCAGCTCGTGATCATCGGCGGTGTAAAAGCTCGGCACATGACGATGCCATTCGCTGAGATTGCGCCCGCGACTCCAGAAGTTTTTGTAGTTTTCCCAGACGCCGGTGATGTTCGGAGCCTGTTCCACGATCCTTGGCATGCGGTCGGCATCGATTCCAACCTGATGCAGCCACTGTTCCGGCGGGTAATCCCGCTGTTGCTCGTAGAGCCAGTCTCCGTTGAGAATTGCAAAGTGGACCTTGTCCTTTTCCTGACGATTCAAGGTGTCAAAAACCGGAAGGGTCGGCCCAACGCTGTCGCCACCACCGCGGTGGTTGTTTCCACAGGCAAATTCAAAGTTGAAGTTGAAAAGCCCTTTGGGATTGGTCTTCCCGTTTTTAAAATGCTCGGGATCGGGCATGGTCCGGAAAGTTCCCGTGAGTTGATGATCGTCGACGCGATAGTGATACAGCGTGTTCGGCTCGAGTCCCTCGATGGTGACGATTCCGGTGTTGTCCTTGTCCACCTTCGTCACCACCGGCTTTGAAATCATATCGAGGGCATCTTTATTTTTTCCGTAGAAAATGCCAATTTCCCCGGCGCGATCAGTCCGCAGCCAGATCGTCATTGAGGTGGTTTCCGGCCGTCCAAGAACGGGGCCGTGAGTGACACGAACGGGTGGAGGTGCCTGATCCTGCGCAATCGCAGAAAGTGAAAGAATCAGGGCGAAAAATCCGTGAAAGGTTATCGGGTAGCGTTTAGAGATCATAGGTCGAATAAACGCAGACTAACACGAACTTTTGCCCCCTGTCCATGGCTGAGCAGCGCCCTAACATCATTTTCATCATTACGGATCAGCAGCGTTACGATACAATTTCAGCGCTGGGATACCCTCACATGGATACGCCGAACCTGGATCGGCTGGTAAATGAGGGGGTTTCTTTTGATCAATGCCACATCACCGCTCCGAGCTGTGCACCGTCGCGAGCCAGTCTTTTTACAGGGCAGTATCCCCATACGACGGGCATTTTGAAGAACGCCGACGAATGGACCCGAAGCTGGGTTGAGGATTTGGCGGACACCGGATATCACTGCACCAATATCGGGAAAATGCACACCTGGCCCTTCACGACGCCGTGCGGATTTCATCAGCGTTATGTGGTGGAGAACAAAGATCGCTTTCTGGAAGGGCGTTACTTTTTTGATGAATGGGACAAAGCGCTCGCTGCCCGTGGGTTGGTGAAGCAGCAGAGGGAGCTCTATCGGAAGAGGGAGGATTACAACGAGGAACTCGGTTCTTTTACCTGGGACCTGCCGCCGGAAATGCAGTCTGATCATTTTGTCGGGGATCTGGCGGCTTGGTGGATTCGGAATTATCCGAAGAGTGATCCGCTGTTTTTACAGGTGGGATTTCCGGGGCCGCATCCGCCTTACGATCCGACTCCGGAAGCCCTGGAGCCTTATGCTGACCGGGAAATCCCGCTGGATCCGGTGACTTCCGAAGATCTGGAGGGGCAGCCGAAGGCGTATCAGGGAATGCGAGTTCACAATAACGAAGTCGATCACGATTCGGTGGTGCTTCCGCTGGAGCCGTCAGAGGATCAGCGTTTGCGACAACGGCAGCATTATTGCGCCAATGTCAGCATGATTGATCAGCGGGTGGGAGAGATTATTTCTGCATTGGACGAGAAAGGATACCTCGACAATTCCATTATCGTTTTCACCAGTGATCACGGTGATTGCCTGACTGATCATGGGCATTCCCAAAAGTGGACGATGTATGAGCAGGTAACCCGGGTTCCGGCGATCGTCTGGACAGCTGATGGTCGGTTTGGAAAAGGGCGAAGAGTCGAGGAGTTGATTTCGCTGTTCGATTTGGGGCCGACTGTTCTCGAAATGGCCGGATGTGAAGTGCCGGCTCATTTTTCTGCAGAGTCATTAATTCCTGCGCTGGAAGAAGATTCCGATTGGGCGGGGCGCGATTATGTTTTCGCCGAACATCCCCGGGACGGAAATTTCACGACCGCCGATTACCAGGTGATGGTGCGTTCCGAAAAATGGAAGCTTGTTGAATTTTACGGAAGTGACGAGGTTGCGGGTGGACGTGAAGGAATGCTTTTCGATTTGGAAAGCGATCCGCTGGAAACAAAGAATTTGTGGAACAGCAGCGAGCATTCCGAAACACGGAATCAACTCCGCGAAGCTCTCCTGGAATGGCGGATCCGGACCGGAAGTGAGGCCTCGAAAACTTTTTCTGACAGGCGTTGATTGTTTATTCAGCGGTGGACTTGCCTGAAGTCCGCGCTATTTTCCCGACGAAACCAATCGGAGATGGTCGCTGGTTCCTTCGGGAGTCAGAGGAAAGTCCGGACACCACAAGGTAGCGTGCCCGATGAAAATCGGGGAGGCCCCGTGTAATGCGGGATCGACGGATAGTGTCGCAGAAAATAAACCGCCTTTCGCTGCTTCGGCGGAGAAGGGTAAGGGTGAAATGGCGAGGTAAGAGCTCACCGCCCCGAGGGTGACTGAGGGGGTCAGGAAAAACCCCGCGCGGTGCAAGACATAACAGAACAAACGGGTTGCCTGCCCGGCCCGGGAACTTCGGTTTCCGGATGAGTTCGGGTATTAGTCGCATCCTGCTTCGGCAGGAAGCGGAGCGTCGGCAGGTCCGGCGAGCCGTTAGAAAAATGATCGTCCGCCCCAATGTTTCGTGCAGCGGGGTGAACAGAATCCGGCTTACGGTGATTGGTTTCACTTTTTCGGTTCAACAGGGTCAGGTCATCGATTTGGCCCTGTTGGGTCGATTTTACAAAAGGAAGAAACTTTTTTCCTAGCATATTACCGCCGCTTGCATGATGCATGACCCGACACGAAGGGGAGTGACACACGAAATGCGAGAATGGATGGGACAAGTATTTTTCGGGCTTTTTCAGAAGCCTGAGAAAACACAAATTGGATATGGATTAGCGCTAGTTCTGGCGATTTCCGGGGCGGTGAGTTGTACTCCTGAGGTTTACCATACCCGGGCTGATCGGGAGTCATTCTCGATTCTCTATGATAAGACCCCCGAGGTGGATAATGTGGAGCAGGAGTCGGTTGATATTACGCCGCCGGAGCCAATCGATCTGGGGAAATTCCGGAAGAAGAGTACCGGTGTCGAATTTTTGGGAAAACTCGCCAGAAGTGAGCGGGGAGCAAGTGTTCTGGCTCTCGATGAAGCTCTTTCAACCAGCGTGAACCATGGTCGCGATTATCTGAGCGAAAAAGAAAGGGTTTATCTGTCGGCTCTGAACCTGACATTGGCCCGGTATCAGTTGGCGCCAATATTTTCCGCGAATGGAAGCGGTCTCCGCCGCAGTGATGCGCGAAGTGCCCAGTTGGAGCAGGGGATGACGGACCTCGTCGCCACCAATACCTTTGCGAGGAATCAAGGGGCGGGGTTTTCCATGCTCCATCGGACAGGCGCCAGAATCTCGGCTGATTTCACTCAGGATTTTCTCCGTTTTATGACAGGCAATCGCTCGGTGAACAGCTCAGCTCTGGCTATTGCGGTCGCCCAGCCATTACTGCAGGGAGGCGGGACCAAGGTGACGTTGGAAGCGTTAACTCAGGCCGAGCGGGATTTACTCTATGATTTGCGAGACTTTGCCAATTTCCGGCGGACTTTTGTTGTTGATGTCGTCAGTGACTACTACGGAGTGCTGAGATCACGGGATCAGGTTAATAACAGTTGGCTGGCCTACCAGGGCTTCCTGAAGAATATTGAGCGGGAGGAAGCGCTTGCGGAGGAGGATCGGCGTACGCAGACGGAGATTGGGCAGCTGCGTCAGGCAACCCTTTCCGCAGAAAGTCGATGGGTGAACTCCGTCAGAGACTACGAAACCCGACTCGACAATTTCAAGGTCTCCATTGGTGTGCCGGTAGATAAGTCCGTCGTGCTGGAGGAAAGTGAATTGAGCAGGCTGGCGATCGATGATCCGGATCTGACTCGTGAACAGGCCGTTACGATTGCTCTGGTGACGCGCCCCGATCTCGTAACCGCCGCCAATCAGGTGGAGGATGCCGAGCGGAGAGTGAAAGTGGCTAAGAACGGGCTTCTTCCCGGTCTTGATGTCGACGTCCGTTACGATGTGATCAGCAATCCCGGTGATACTACGCCGGACCTTAACGGTTCGCGACGCAGTTGGTCCTCGTCGCTTGATCTGGATCTTCCTCTGGACCGCAAGTCAGAGCGGAATGATTATCGGGCCAGTTTCATTTTTCTGGAAAGAGCCAAAAGGTCTGATGATTTGGCACGTGAGAGAGTTCGCCTACAGATTTACGATGACTGGAGGGCCATTGAACAGGCGCGGACCAATTTCAAAATTGCTGAGCAGGGAGTCTCCCTTTCACTGCGACGGCTGGAAGAACAGCGTCTGCTTGCTGAATTGGGAAAAGGGGAGGCACGCGACCTTGTTGATGCCCAAAACGATTTGGTGAATGCACAGAATCAACGCACTTCAACCCTTGTTGATCACACCTTAGCACGATTACGTCTATGGCGGGACATGGGTATCCTGTATATTAACAGCAACGGAAGTTGGGTTAAAAAACTCGAAAACGAAGACCGTTAGTCTAATGAAAAAGTGGTTGGTTTTTATCCTGGTCGCGGCGGTCGGCCTGGGAGTGTTTTTCAGTTTCCGTGATAGCGGGGAAGTCGGTGACAGTACGGACGTTCCTGTCTACGAATCTCAACGCGGCGATCTCGTTATCGACGTGTTAGAGGGCGGGAATATCCAGGCTCTCAATTATCTGGAATTTCGAAATGAGGTGAAGTCATCGGCAGGTGTCAAGATTCTCGAGATCATCGAAGAGGGGTACATGGTCACCGAAGAGGATGTCGAAAATGAGAAAGTGATAGTGCGTTTGGATCAATCGGGCCTTGAGGAGCAGATCGTAGATCATGATGTGGATTTTCAGCAGACAGAGGCTCTTTACGCCGAAGCGAAGCAGAATATTGAAATCGAAGAAAGTGAGGCGCTTAGTGATATCAAAGCCGAGCGTCAGATTCTCCGGTTTGCCCTTTTGGATTTTGAGAAATTTGTCGGTGAAAGCGCAGCTCAGGAGATCTTGAAAAAGTTAAAGCTTCCCTATGACACAGACAGTCTGGATGCGTATGAAGCCAAGGCTACGGAGTTGATAGTCACGGCTTTTGACACCAAAAATCTTGCGGAATCAACCAGCGAAGATGTCGAAGAGAAGCCGTTCACCGGGCAGGCGGGAGACAGTCTTGCTGCCGGGGTGAATTTTGAGGCTTTCCTTGCAGATGAGAAGCTGGGGGATGGTGAAGCGGAGCAGACGATTCGCCGGATGCGGGACGAATCACTGGTAGCGGCATCGCAGTTAGCAGTGGCCTCGGAATCGGTTCAGGGCGCAAAACGTTTGCGGGATCGTGATTTCATTACCAAACAAACATTGGAAAATGAATTGGTGAATCTGGATAAAGCCAAGCTGACGCTTCAGACGAAAGAGACGGAGCTCGACCTTTTCCAGGATTACGAATTTCCCAAGGAAGCGGAGAAGATGCTTTCGAATTTTGAAGAGGCTCTTCTTGAACTGATTCGAACCAAGCGTGAGAAGATGGCGAAGATGGCTCAGGTGTATGCCAGGTATCGTTCCTACAAGCGACGCTATGAGTTGGAGTTAAAGAAACGCAAGAACCTGGAAGAGCAGTTGGCCAGTTGTGTGATCCGCGCAGAGCTTCCCGGATTGGTTGCCTACGGTGGAGCCAATGATAATTATTACACCTCGCGCTATTACGATGGGATTTCGGAAGGGGCAACGCTCAAGACCGGTCAGCCTATTATTACGATTCCGGACATGTCCCAGCTGGGGGTTGAAGTCAATATTCACGAGTCCCACATCAAGAAGATCGAGCTGGGGCAGACGGTCTACATCACCGCTGAGTCTGTTCCTGACAAAACACTGACCGGGCGAATTGCCAAGGTTGCCGTTTTGCCGGATTCCAATGCTTCACGCTACAATCCATCGCTGAAAGTTTATCCAGCCACTGTCGAGATTGAAGGAACTCACGAGTTTCTGAAACCGGGCATGACCGCGAAAGTGGAGATCATTGTGAAGGAGTTGGAGAATGTGGTGTATGTCCCGGTGCAGTCGATTTTTATCGAGAATGATCAGCATGTAGTCTTTTTGAAAAAGGGCTCCAGTTTTGAAAAAGTGAACGTTGAAGTCGGTGCGAATAATAACGAATTTATTGAGATTGTTGAAGGGCTGGAAGAGTTGCAGCCGGTCATGTTGAAAATGCCTGATGGTTACGAGCCGCCAACAAGTTCTGAGATGGCCGGGAGTGCCTCGCAGAAGCGGGCTCGCAAAGCGGAGAAAACCGCCATCCGCCCCGCAAAACAACCCAAGACAGACAAGAGTGCCTGATTATCTGTGAGAGGACGCAGTTTTAGACTGTCTCCTTTGCACCCCCGTTTTCATGTCGAGTGAATCCTCCAGGAAAATCGTGATCGAACTCAAGGGTGTCGAGAAGCACTATCAAATGGGTTCGATTGTGGTGAAGGCGCTGCAGGGAATTGATTTAAAGATTTTTGCCGGGGATTACATTTCAATTCTCGGCCCCTCAGGCTGCGGTAAATCGACGATGCTGAATATTCTAGGTTGCCTGGATCAGCCCAGTGTCGGTCAGTATTTCCTCGGGGATCAGGACGTCTCGAAGCTTGAAGACGATGAGCTTTCCCAAGTAAGAGGAAAACGGCTGGGCTTTATCTTCCAAAGCTACAATCTGATTCAGCAGTTGACTGTTTTAGAGAATATCGAAGTTCCGCTATACTATCAGGGAGTGTCTGAAAAGGAGAGTCGCGAAATTGCAGTCGAGCTTGCCAATCAGGTTGGCCTGGGAACACGGCTCGATCATCGACCGACTGAGTTGTCAGGGGGGCAGCAGCAACGGGTGGCGATTGCACGGGCTCTCTCCAATGATCCTGCGGTGATTCTTGCGGATGAAGCGACGGGGAACCTCGACTCGAAATCAGGTGGTGATATTTTACAGATTTTTGATGATCTGAATGCAGCTGGAAAAACGCTTATCATGATCACTCACGATGAAGAGATGGCGGAAAGGACTCCCCGGGTTCTTCGTCTGAAAGACGGCATGGTTCATTACGACTCCAACAATGACGGAGGAAAGGAATGAAGGTTTCTTCGCTCATTTCCGAGTTGAGTCCGTTCCGGCTGAAACGCTCTGTGGTTCTGGGGATTAAAAGTCTCTGGATGCACAAACTGCGGTCCATGCTTACTGCGCTGGGGATTGTCTTCGGGGTTGCCTCGGTGATCGCGATGTTGGCGATTGGTGAAGGTGCCAGTTTCGAGGCGCAGCAGCAGATCAAAGATCTTGGCAGTCAGAATATCATTCTCGAGTCGGTGAAGCCGACCAACAAGAGTTCGGCCGGGGAAGAGGAGCGAAGTACTATTCTTGAGTATGGATTGACCTTTAAAGATATTTCTCAGATCCAGCAAACGATCCCGGGAGTAACGGTGACCGTGCCGACCCGCGAGGTGAAAGACTTTCTCTGGAATATCTCCAACAGCGTGGATGCGTCCGCGATGGGAACCGTTTCCTGGTTTCCGGAAATGAAGAGTCGGGATGTTCTCCAGGGAAGGTTTTTTACCGAAATTGAGCACGCCCGGCGGAGCAATGTTTGTGTGCTGACGAAAAGCCTGGCGCGGCAATTGTATCCGATTGAAGAGCCACTCGGAAAGACCGTCCGGATGAAGACCAGCTATTTCCGGGTCATTGGAGTGATTGAAGATGATCCGGCGAAAACGGGAGGCAAGAGCGATGACGAGTCGGGTATGGAAGAGGACAACGGCGAAGGGATGGAAATGCTGATTCCGATTACGACCTTGAGCGATCACTTTGGTGAGGTGCTTTTCAAGTATCGATCAGGGAGTTTTGAAGCCGAGAAAGTGGAGCTGCACAGCGTTACTGTGAAAATTGATAGTGCGGACAAAGTGTTGCCGGCGTCGCTGGCGATCCGCCATATCCTCGAGCGAAATCATGAGGACGTGGATTACAAGATGACAGTGCCTCTGGACTTGTTGCGACGGGCGGAGCGGACCAAGCAGATTTTCAATATCGTGCTCGGATCCATCGCGGCGATTTCGCTCCTTGTCGGCGGTATCGGGATCATGAACATCATGCTGGCGACGGTTACAGAGAGGACTCGTGAAATTGGGATCCGGCGGGCGCTTGGTGCGAAGAAAAAGGATATTGTGATGCAGTTTCTCGTGGAGACAGTTTTGCTCTCCGGTGCAGGAGGGGTGGTTGGGGTCGCGCTTGGTTTGGCGGTTCCTCTGATCATTACTCATTTCGCCAATATGGTGACCATCATCGAATTTTGGGCACCGACACTGGCCTTCACTATTTCGGTGGGGATCGGGGTGTTATTCGGGATTTATCCAGCGTTCCGTGCCGCTGAGATGAGTCCGGTTGAGGCTCTGAGGCACGAGTGAAATTGCAGCTTGGAAAGGGAGAGCGCCTCGCGGTAGAATGTTCTCCACCGTGCGGTCTCATAGTGATGGGCCCGCAGCCGGAGTAGAGGAATGAGTCTCCACGAAATTACACCAGCTGAGCTCTCTTGTGGACAGACCCTTGAGGAGATATATCAAAGTCCTGCTACCCATTATTGGACGGACAACTGGTCGCCGGAATTCTATCGGGCGCTGGCTGCCGTTGGTTTCATAAGTGTTTCCCTTGAGATTTCTGATCCTCCGCTTGGACAAATTCTTTTGCCGGAAATGCAGAGTGCGTATGCTGTGCTTGACTGGGAAAATCTGCACCTGTCCCGCTCAACTCGACGGTGGATGAGGTCAGATGGATTTCAAGAATTGGGATTGGAATTCCGGACCGACTGTCATCCCGATGAGATTATAGAGGGAATCGACACCTCCTTCGGTCCCGATAATTGGCTTTTCGGGCGCTACCGTGAGCTCTTGTGTGAATTGTATGATAAGGGGGAGTGTGACAATTTCGAGGTGCTCTGCTTCGGTGTTCGAGATCGCGAACACCGACTCATTGGCGGGGAAGTAGGGTACCGGATCGGTCGCGTCTACACCAGTCTGACCGGTTTCTTTGAGCGAGGCGACCGGCGCTACAGCAACGTCGGCAAGTACCGGCTTTATCACCTCGCTCGCCACCTTTCCGATTCCGGTTTTGCATTCTGGAATCTCGGTCATCCTTACATGAGTTACAAAACCGACCTGGGTGCCGTCATTCTGCCCCGCTCCGAATTTCTGGAGCGTTGGAAGGAATCAACGCAGGAGAGAGAATCGTAAGGGTAAAACGGCGGCCGATCTCAGCCAGGTGAAAAAGAGTAAGCCCGAAGGCGTCTCCACCTCCGGGCTTTTGCAGAACGTTTAAAAATTATTCCGGAGCACTGTCCTTATGCGGATTCCTTTTCAAGCTCCGGACGTTTCTTTTTAGGGGCATCCGGCTTTCTGCCGGAATCTCCGCGGGCTTTGTAAACTTTTTCCAACTCTACTTTGCTGACGAGGCCGTCGGCGTCTTCATCGGCCTTGGAAAGTTTGGCCCACATTTCAGCAGGAACTTCTTCACTGGAAAGTTTGCCGTCTTTATCTTTATCCATTCGTCCGAAAATGGCGTCGGGTCCTCCGGGGCTGTCTCTTATACACATCTCCGAGCCCACGAGACCGAGGCTGATCTCG
>CAJXQE010000257.1 GCA_913058215.1 uncultured Verrucomicrobiales bacterium | reverse complement strand
AGATCAGCCTCGGTCTCGTGGGCTCGGAGATGTGTATAAGAGACAGGGATATTATCTCGTGAAAAGTGCGCTGGCGGGACACTATGGAGGTATCCTCTTTGTCGGAATCTGGATGGGAGCGACAGTGGTGGTGATGAAGTGGGTTCGTGAGACCCTGGTTCGAATGGTGGACCCGGGAGTTTGAGGATTTAGAGACGAGAGATGGCAAATAAGAAGAGATCAAAGGTGGCAAGGTGGGGTGCGGATTTATCCGCGAAACTCTATCAGCGCCGCAATGCAATCTCGCTGGTGTCAGGCTACCTGGCCGTCTTTTTCTGGCTGTTGTTTGGTAATGTCGAAACAGCGGGTACGGGGGAATCCGTTTACGAAACACCCGGTGTTCCTCAATGGAGTCCACCGGCGCGCGGGCACATTTTTGGCACGACAGCATCCGGTATCGACCTCTTCGATATTTCCAGATTGGGAATGGCCACTTCAGCAGCTTTCGCGATAACCGTTTCCGCATTAGGAGTTGGTTTTGCCTTGTTGTCAGGCTGGCTGATCGCTTTCACGTCCGGGGCGGAGAACCTGCGCCTGGCCGCACGTGTCAGTGAAGGTTTCGGTCTGGTGCCTTCGTTTTTTATATTCCTTGTTCTCGCTGCAGGTAGTGAAGGGGACCCGACCGTAATTCTGGTGGGTTTTTCAATTCTGATCGGTCTTCTTTACATGGGGCAGGTTCATTCCCTGTTTGAAGAACGGAAGTCGGGAGGGGATGTTACTGCGGGTCTGGCTCTCGGGATGTCGAGAACTTCAATTGTCTGGAAACGTGATCTTCCTGCAGTGGCAAAGAAATGTTTCGGGATCTTTACGGTGCTCGTTCCTCTGGTGATGCTTTCAGAGCTGACATTGTCGTTTCTTGGCCTGATGGGAGACCGAATCAGTTGCGGCCGTTTGATTGCCGAGGGAAGCGCCGTGATGGTAGAGGCTCCATGGGTGTCGTTCTACCCTGGAATCATGGCGACAGTGGTGATTTCCATTTTTGCTGTCTTAGGTTGGTGCGTTTCAGGAGTGTGCAAATGTAAACCCATGCCACGGGCCTTTTGATGAGTGAAGACGATCCAGTTTTATTGGAGGTCAAAGACCTCACCGTTGAACGGCGTGAGCTTTTCAGCGAAGCTCAGATTGGGCTGAGGAATGTTTCTCTGACTGTTGAGGCGGGGCGCGCCGTTGCCGTTTGCGGTGAAACAGGATGCGGAAAGTCGGCTCTGACGAGAGCCATTATGCGTTGTCTCGGTCCGGGGCGAAAAGTGATCGGGGGAAGTGTCGAACTCAAGGGGCAGGATCTCTTGAAGTTGTCGCGTCGCGGAATGAGGAAGGTGAGGCGTTCAGAAATTGCCTTTATCGGAAGCGATGTCGAAAGCCAGCTTAACCCCTCGACCACGATTCATCAGCATTTGTGGGAGTGTATTGAGATTTCCGGCAGAATGGATGAACTCGGGGATGAAGACGAATGGAGTCCCTACTTTTACGAAGTTGGAATTGTTGAGCCGGAAAAAATTCTGGAGGCGCGGCATTCCGATCTGAGCGGTTTGATGATTCAAAGGGTCATGCTTTTATCTGCATTGTTTACGGGTGCAAGCTTGATCATTTGTGATGATCCGACCGCCGAACTTGATATTGCTGCAGAGTATCAATTTTTTGAAGTGCTCGGTCAGATTAAAAATGATCGAAACATTGGAGTCCTTCTGACTTTGGGGCATATCAATCGGGCCGGAAAAATTGCGGACGACATCTCCGTTCTTTACGAAGGCGGATTGCTTGAGTCAGGGCCGGCCTTCGATATCCTTCGTGCCCCGCTCCATGATTACACGCGGGAGTTCTCCCAGTCTTCTCCTAATCTGGACCGGATTCAAAAGAGGCTCTCTACCGTCGGAACCCGGCCTGCTTTGGAAGCACAGGAAGCGGTTCACCGTTCTGCCTCTTCGCTTGAAGCTGCATCCAAGGCGAATTCCAGTGGTTCTGACAGCGACACTCCCGAAGGAAACGTATAAATCCGCCTCCGGATTGGACATCGCGGCGTATTGGCCTATCAAGATAGGGAAAATAATTTCATGATTACCGAAGAGCAAATTCGCGAAAAACTGGCAGGCGTAAACTACCCCGGGTTCAGCCGGGATATCATTTCGTTTGGCCTCGTTAAAGGAATCGAAGTTTCCGGCGACGATGTTGTGGTCAAAATCAGCATGGCCACAAAGGACGCCGCGATTCCCAAAGAGATTCACGACAAAGCGGATGCGGCATTAAAAGAGATTGCCGGAATCGGAAAAGTAACTCTGGATTTCGATATCACGGACCCTCCTGAACCGGTTGCCGGAACCCCTGCTTCCGCATCGGCCGGGCAATCCTCGATTCCCGGAATTAAAAAGATCATTGCGGTGGGAAGTGGCAAAGGCGGAGTAGGAAAGTCGACTGTCTCGACTAATCTTGCGATCGCACTGCAGCGGAGTGGAGCAAAAGTGGGGCTCTGTGATTGTGACCTCTACGGTCCCAGTGTTGCCATGATGCTTGGAGCCACAGATGAGCAGCCGCTTGCCAACGAGAACAATGAAATTCTTCCCATCGAAGCGCACGGGATCAAAGCAATCTCCATGGGATTTCTGATCAGTGATGATTCTCCTGTGATCGTTCGGGGGCCGCTCGCGACGCGTTACGTGCAGCAGTTTTTGCGGCAATGTGTCTGGGGTGATCTTGATTATCTCATTCTCGATCTGCCTCCGGGCACAGGTGATATTCAGTTAACGATTGTCCAGACCGTCGCCCTCGATGGAGCTGTGATTGTGACGACTCCTCAGGAAATCGCCTTGATTGATGCCCGCAAAGCTTCTGCGATGTTTGAGAAAGTGAATGTTCCGATTCTCGGGATCGTCGAAAACATGGCCTGGTTTGAATGCAATCATGGCGAGAAATATCCGATCTTTGGAGACGGTGGCGGGGAGAAAGAAGCGGAGCGTCTCGGTGTACCTCTGCTTGCTCAGATTCCTCTCGATGTGGAAACACGCTATCGCTGTGACCGCGGCGAGCCAGTTGCCGTTCTCGATCCGGAAACAGACGAAATCTCAAAGATCTTTCGCGGCCTGGCTGGAGAAGTCGGAGACATTGTTAACGCCTGAAATTAAAACGCAAAGACACAGAGGGCCACAGAGGTCTTTTGTGGGAAATTCCATGGGATTGGATCTGCGTTTCTCATACCCTCCGTGTTCTCTGTGTTAAAACTGAGAAGTTGACGCAGCATCGAGAGATTGCGAAAGTTCCTGCGATGTCTCTGAAAAATCTCTTTCTCGCCGCGACTCTCGCGATTTGTTCCTTTTCGGTAAGCGCAGCTGAAAAGCCCAATATTATTTACGTTCTTCTCGACGATGCCGGATACGCCGACATCAGTTGCTACGGACAGAAAAAATTCTCTACTCCCAATATTGATCGTCTTGCCAGCGAGGGGATGAAGTTCACCCAGCACTATTCCGGGAGTACGGTGTGCGCTCCGACTCGTTGTTCATTGATGACCGGTCTTCATACCGGCCACACCGAAGTCAGGGGGAATCGTGAGATTCAACCCGAGGGGCAGGCTCCGATGTCTGCGGACATTGTGACGATTCCGCGACTCGTCTCAGAGGCTGGATATACGACCGGTGCTTTTGGGAAATGGGGCCTGGGTTTTCCGGGCTCGGTCAGTGATCCCGTCGAGCATTTTGACCTTTTCTATGGTTACAACTGCCAACGGGAAGCGCATTCCTACTATCCAGACCATCTTTGGAAAAATGATAAACGTGTCGAGTTTGATGGCAAGACATACGCTCACGATCCCATTACTGATGAAGCACTGGCCTTTATCCGTGACAACAAAGACAAGCCTTTCTTTGTGTATCTGCCGGTAACGATCCCTCATGCGGCGATGCATGTTCCGGCAAAGTATTCCGATCCGTTCCGGAAAGAGTTTTCCCAGTTCGAGGACGTCATCGGGAAATATTCGGGACCGAATGTGCAAAATCCGGTCGCTGCGTTTGCCGGGATGATGACAAAGGTCGACGAAGACATGGGGCGCCTCCTGGATCTCTTGAAGGAACTAAAAATCGACGAGAACACCATCGTCATGTTTACCTCAGACAACGGCCCTCATCAGGAAGGGGGGCACAAGCCGGATTTCTTCGACAGCAACGGACCGCTTACGGGCTACAAACGTAACCTCACCGAAGGTGGAGTCCGGACACACTTTCTCGTTCGTTGGCCCGGCGTAGTCGAAGCCGGCAGCACCAGCGAGTTGGTTTCTGCGCACTGGGATATGTTGCCTACGATCTGTGAACTGGCTGGCGCGAATACTCCGGATAAGACCGACGGGATTTCTATTGTTCCTGAACTCACCGGTGAAGGTGAACAGAAAGAGCACGACTACCTTTACTGGGAATTCTATGAGCGCGGGGGAAAAAAAGCAGCCCGGTGGGGTGATTGGAAAGCGCTTCAGCTGAATATTAATAAAGATCCGAACAGTCCCATCGCGATTTACAATCTGGCCAAAGATATCGGCGAGCAGAATGATGTCTCCGCCGATCATCCGGAATTGGTGAAGAAGGCCAAAGAGATTTTCAAAGAAGCTCACACTCCTTCTCCGAACTGGAAGTTTGGACAGAAGAAGGCTCCGAAAAAAAAGAAGAAGAAGTGAGGAAAGTGCCTGCGATTTAGCCGCCGGGATATTTCCTTCATGGCCATCAGCATTTGAATCCATCAAGCAGGACCGGGGATACAGAGCTCATAGGAGTTTTTGGCGAGCGAATTGTAGTTTTGGATCTCGCCTGGATTATCCTTTCATAGATAGGTTCTGTGTTTTCCGTGGACTTCTTCTTCACAAGTCCTGCCTCACAGCCACGTAAACACGCCTTTCCTGAGTTTTTCGTTGAATCCTCCAAAATCTATTCGAGTTTATCCGTATTGAGATCGAGTCTCAATACGGATAATATGAAACACCTACCAGCCCTTTCTCTTTTTGCCGCAGCTGTCGGCTTTGGATTTTTTGCGTCACCCGTTTCTGCGGAGGAAATTACGCTCTACAGTCACCGCCATTACGAGTCCGACGATATTCTTTTCAAGAAGTTTACCGAAAAGACGGGGATCGAAGTTAATGTGGTCAAAGCCAGCGCAGATGAGTTGATTGAACGTCTCAAAGCGGAAGGTGAAAACAGCAAAGCCGATATTCTCATCACGGCCGATGCCGGACGTCTGCAACGCGCCAAGGCCGCCGGCCTTCTTCAGTCTGTGGATTCCAAAACGCTCAGTGATCGAATCCCGGCGAATTTGCGCGACACAGATAGCCAGTGGTTCGGCTTCACCATGCGGGCACGAATTCTTGCCTATGCAAAGGACCGCGTAAAAGCTGACGAACTTTCCACCTATGAAGCTTTGGCCGAGCCTGCCTGGAAGGCGCGTGTTTTGGCTCGATCCTCTTCCAATATTTACAATCAGTCTCTCCTTGCCTCCGTCGTTGCAGCTCAGGGGAAAGACAAGGCTCGCGAGTGGGCCAAAGGAGTTCGTGGAAATATGTCGCGTCCTCCTCAGGGAAGTGACCGGGATCAAATGCGCGCGGTTGCCGCTGGACTCGGTGATGTCGCTATTGTAAACACCTACTACGTCGGTTTGTTGCTCACTTCCGAAGACGAAAAAGATCGCAAAGTGGCTGAGTCTCTAGGCATCTTTTTTCCGAATCAGGATGGCCGGGGCGCTCACGTCAATGTCAGCGGCGGAGGCGTAACCAAAGCATCAAAAAACAAAGAGGGTGCCATCAAGTTTCTCGAATTTCTCTGTTCCGATGAAGCGCAGGCTTCCTTTCCGAAATCCACTTTCGAGTATCCCGTAGTTGAGTCCGTCGAGTGGGCAGAAATGCAGAAGAAGTGGGGTGAATTTAAAGCCGATGAGCTCAATCTCTCCAAGCTCGGTGAATTGAACGAAACTGCTGTGGAAGTGTTCAACGAGGCGGGTTGGGAATAATCTTTCAATTTTTTGGCTACGATAATCCAGAAACATTTTCGTCGTGAGGTGGACCCATGGTCCGCCTCGACGCTTTTTGTGGCGCTTCTGATTCTGATCCCTTTGGCCACGGTCGTGATCGGTTTGGTTCAGGCCGGGCCAAAGTGGGATCACCTCGCATCCACCGTGCTCTGGACCTATGTCTGGAACACGGTGATTCTCGTTGGTACCGTCTCGATTTTATCTCTGCTTTTTGCTCTTCCGCAAGCCTGGCTTGTTTCAGCATTTCAGTTTCCGGGGCGGAAGTTTTTTGAGTGGGCTCTGGTGATGCCTCTTGCGATTCCGACTTATGTCGCGGCGTTCGTCTATTTCCAGCACACGGAAGCAGCCATCCCGGCTTTGGTGGAAATCAGAAAGTCCTTTGGCGTCGACGCCTTTATCTGGTCGGAAAAGATTTTACGCTACGGGCTGCTTTCCATCCTCATGGCCGGCGTCTTGTCACCCTATCTTTATATCAGCGCGAGAACTTCCTTTTCGCGACAGCAAAGGGCCACAATCGAAGCAGCCAGAACACTGGGGCGCGGTCCCTTTTCTGTTTTCTTTACAGTAGCGCTTCCTCTGGCGAGACCGGCCATTGTTGCGGGACTCAGTTTGATTTTGATGGAAGTAGTCAACGACTACGGAGCGGTCCACTTTTTCGGAGTACCGACTTTGACGGAAGGAATCTTTCGGACCTGGTTCGGGCTGGGGGACAGGTCATCGGCTTTGCGTCTCGCCGGGCTTGTCATGCTGGCAGTGCTGTTCGTTCTACTGATCGAAAGAGGGCAGAGAGGGAAAGCAAGGTTCTCCGAATTCTCGCGGGACCAATCCCCAACTTCGCGGGTAAAACTCGGCGCGGGTGGAGGAATTGTGGCCATGACCGTTTGCCTGATCCCTCTGGTGATCGGTCTGATCTATCCGCTCTGGCAATTGATCGGCTGGGCCGTCATGACTTTTGACACCGTGATTCGCAACACGTTTCGTGAACAGCTTTTGCACAGCCTCCTTTTATCATTGATCACAGCGGCAGTCCTCACCGGTATCGCCGTGCTCCTGGTTTATACCTCAAGATTGCATCCGGTTCGATGGATCAGGGGGATCATCCGGTTTTCAACGATGGGGTACGCCGCACCCGGTGCTGTAATTGCCGTAGGGGTGATGGTGTCCTTCGGCATGATTGATCGTGGTGTGAAAGCCGGCTCAGGGTGGCTGGGCTTAGCCGACAGTCCATTCATAAGTGGGACTATCTTTGCGATTTGTTTCGCTTATCTGGTCCGTTTTCTCACCGTGGCGTATCAGCCGGTCCGGGCCGGGATGACACGGGTTTGCGGGAATCTCGATGAAGCTTCGAGGACGATGGGACATTCTCCGGCGGGGACACTTTTTCGCATCAATATCCCGATGATTCGCGGCACTCTCCTCGCCGCGACCATGCTGGTGTTCGTAGACATTCTCAAAGAGTTGCCGCTCACCATGATTTTGCGTCCTACCAATTTTGAAACCCTTTCCACGACCGCATTCGGTTACGCCAAGGAAGGCCGAATTCACGAATGCAGTGTTCCTTCATTGATCATCATCGCCGCCGGTGCGATTGGTCTTTTCATTCTCAACCGATTCATGAGACACAAAGAAGCATGAGTCTGACTCTCGAATTTTCCAGTGTTTCCAAGACATACCGGGGAGGAACACTCCCGGCGGTAAACGATGTATCCCTGTCCGTCGAAGAAGGGGAAATTGTCGCGCTGGTCGGCGAAAGCGGCAGCGGGAAAACCACCCTGTTGAGACTGGCAGCCGGTCTCGAAACTCCGGATTCCGGCATCATCTCAGTCGATGGCAAAATTGTCGCAGGGGATGGTGCGTGGGTGCCGCCGGAAAAAAGGAATGTCGGCTTTGTTTTTCAGGATGGTGCTTTGTTTCCCCATCTGACGGTGGCAAAGAATGTTGCTTATGGATTGCGGGGGCGTTCACGCGAGCAAACTCAGGCGGCGGTGGATTACATGTTAGCGATGGTGGGCTTGAATGGATTTCACGACCGCTTTCCGCACGCTCTATCAGGAGGGGAAAGACAACGATTGGCCCTGGCCCGCTCTCTGGCACCTCATCCAAAGTTT
This sequence comes from uncultured Verrucomicrobiales bacterium, assembly GCA_913058215.1. Taxonomy (GTDB): domain Bacteria; phylum Verrucomicrobiota; class Verrucomicrobiia; order Verrucomicrobiales; family DEV007; genus Arctic95D-9. The sequence goes on along the minus strand of CAJXQE010000257.1, from coordinate 3,159 downwards.
GTCCTTCTCGACGAGCCTTTCAGCAATCTCGATCCTTCCCTGCGGCGTTCGCTTCGCGAGGAGATTCAGGGGATTTTGAAGAAAGTGAATGCCACGGCCATTCTCGTGACCCATGACACCGAAGATGCCGCAGCTGTTGGGGACCGAATGGTCGTTTTCCGCGAAGGGCGCATCGAGCAAATCGGAACGCCCGGTGAATTGTATCGCGAGCCGAAGAACGGATATTGCGCCCGCCTTTTTGGACCTTCCAATCGGGTTAAAATGAACGGGTCGGGTGTGAAATGGATTCGGCCGGAGCACATGCGTTTAACTGTCAATAAACCGGAGGGCGAAAGTGGAGTTCCAGTTCGGGTTCGGGGGATTCAAGATACGGGGCGACATCGCGAAGCAATTGTGGATTGCCATTCCAGCACACATGATGGTGGTGGTGAGCCCTGGATGCTAATTTTAGAAGACGGTCAGGATTTAAAAGAGGGCAGCGAAGGCTGGGTCTCATTTCTGTAGAGAGGAAAAGTGAATATGAAACATCTCACATTGATCGCCGCGGCGATATTTACGTTGGCAAGCACCGCCAGAACAGAGGAGAAAGTCGACTACAAACCGGCGCTGGAGAATTACGTAAAAATTGTCCATGCGACCTACGAGGATTCGCTCAACGAGGCGCGGGAACTGAAAGAAGTGATTGCCGCATTTGTCTCCAAGCCAAACGAGGAAAATCTCAAGGCGGCAAAAGAGAAGTGGATCAAGTCCCGTCAGCCCTATCTGCAATCGGAAGCATTCCGGTTCTACGGCGGTCCGATAGATGGTGAGGGCGGTCCTGAAGCCCTGATCAATGCATGGCCCATGGATGAATCCTACATCGACTATGTCGAGGGAGCGCCGAATGCTGGAATGATCAACGATGCTGAAACCTATCCTGAGATCACACCGAAAGTTATCGTAGACCTCAACGAAAAGGCCGGCGAAACCGCGATCTCCTGCGGATATCATGCGATTGAATTTTTGCTGTGGGGACAGGATTTCAATGTTGATGGCCCCGGGAATCGCCCGGTGACCGACTACACGACTGGGAAAAATGCGGACCGTCGGAAAGCTTATCTTCAAGCTTGTTCGGCACTTTTGGTGGGGCACCTCGAAGACCTCGAAACCGCCTGGGCACCGGGCAAAAAAGGCAATTACCGCGACAGTTTTGTAAACGCAGACGATCCGGTTCTGTCGATGTGGAGCGCGGCCTACGGAGCTAAAACGCTGAGCGGAAAGGAGCTTTCCGGCGAACGTCTGCTCGTGGCCTGGGATACGCAGGAACAGGAAGATGAGCACAGTTGTTTCAGTGACACGACGACTCAGGATGCCGTTTATGACGCAAAGGGAGTTCAGAATTTGATTACTGGAAAATACACCCGTGTTGATGGTTCAGTGATCGAGGGGCCGGGACTATTCGCTGTGGCGAAGATGCATGACGAAGACCTGAGTAAACAGATTTCAGAAAGCATGGATACAGCACTCGAACGGGTGAAAAAGATTCCTGCCCCATTTGATCAAGCCATTCACGGTGACGATGATGGCCCTTCCCGCAAAGCGATCATGAATTCGGTGGAAACACTCGAAGACTTGTCGTGGTTGCTCGGGCAGCTGGTGAACAAAGTTCTTGGTTTTCGTGAGGCTCCCGAGACGTCTGACGATGGTTGATTGAAAGAGCGAACAATTTGACCCTGTCAGCTAATCGATCCAACAGGCTTGGGTGTATGAAGATGAAAATTTTAAACTTGCTGCTCCTGCCTCTTTTCCTTGGTGTTGCCGGTCATGCCGGTGAAGAACACAGCGGCGGAGAAACTACGGTTTTTCAGACCGGGCAGAATGCGTATGCCCTTCCTCTGGCGAACATCTCCCGCGAAAAGCGTCGGGAACACGTCGTAGGGAATTCTTTTTTCAACAAGAACTGGGTCGTGGCTCCGGCATCGACTTCCGCCCGGGATGGGCTTGGGCCTTTGTTTCACGCCCGCTCGTGTTCGGAGTGCCATACCCGGGACGGACGGGCAGCGCCTCCGGCGGAAGGTGAACTGATGACCGGCCTGTTGTTCAGGCTTAGCGTTCCCGGGAAAGGACCACACGGTGGAACTTTGCCCGATCCAAATTACGGAGGTCAACTCGGAGTGCGTGCAATTCCCGGTGCTGATCCGGAAGGAAATGTGAAGATCGAATACGAGGATCTGGAACGGAATTATCCTGACGGGACAAAAGTGACTCTTCGCAAGCCTGTCTATACGCTTGAGTCATCGGGGAAATATGGAGACTTCAGTCCGGACGTTCTGTTCAGCCCGAGGATCGCTCCCCCTGTATTTGGTGTGGGTTTGTTGGAAGCGATTTCAGTGGAAACGCTCGAATCTTTTGCTGATCCGGAAGATGCTGACAAGGATGGGATCTCCGGCAAAGCGAACCACGTTTGGCATGCCGAAAAGAAGAAGACGATGATTGGCCGTTTCGGATGGAAGTCGAATCAGCCGGATGTTCGTCATCAGACGGCCTCGGCCTTTCTCGGGGATATTGGGATTACTTCATCGATTCATCCTCGTGCCGACTTTTCCGACGGACAGCTGACCGTTTTAAAAAAGCTGAAAAGCGGGCTCGACCCGGATGATCTTCCTGAGCTGCAAGATAAGCTTCTCGATCGAACTGTGACCTACCAACAAACCCTGGCTCCCCCGGCGCGGCGCGATTGGAACAAAGCGGAAGTCGTGCGTGGGCGTGAGTTTTTTGAAAAAGCGAACTGCACCGCCTGTCATATTCCTGAAATGAAGACTGGCGACTTTCCCGACATTCCAGAGCTGGAAAATCAGATGATTCGACCTTTTACCGATCTTCTCCTTCACGATATGGGAGAGGAACTGGCTGACAATCGTCCTGATGGCGAGGCGGACGGTATGGAGTGGAGAACCTCACCGCTTTGGGGGATAGGACTGACAAAAACCGTTAACGACCATACCTATTTCCTCCACGACGGACGTGCGCGAAATCTGGAGGAAGCCGTTCTCTGGCATGGAGGCGAATCGGAGGAGTCGCGTGAGTTTTTCCAAAACCTGCCCGCCGAAGACCGGGCCGCTTTGTTGCGGTTTCTTGAATCGTTATAAGTCTGTCTCTTATACACATCTCCGAGCCCAC
>CAJXQE010000256.1 GCA_913058215.1 uncultured Verrucomicrobiales bacterium | reverse complement strand
TCTACACTATCCTCTTCGTCGGCAGCGTCAGATGTGTATAAGAGACAGCTTTAATCCCCGTGCCGCCGATGTCTTTGCACAGCAAGATAAAGGCTTTAGTTTCCTCTATGTTTTTCTTCACAACCTCTGGATCCGCTGAGTGATATTCACACGCCGTGCCGGGCCCGACACATTCCACCGACGAATCGGCAAACATTTTAGCGACTTCCTTCCGTTCATCTGAAGTCAGGTTCGGTTCAACTTTGTGGGCGTGAGTGGATCGCAACTCGATCCCGGAAAACTTCGCTTTCTCACATTGTTTCAAAAGCTCCGGCAGATCCCAGGCTTTACCCCAGTTGTAGGTCACAAGCCCGAGTCGCATGCCTGAACTTTGGGCGGCTTTTAATTCAGGAGCTGCTGCGAAAGCGAGACCTCCGGTGGCTGTTTGGAAAAACGAACGTCGTTTCATGCCTGCGACAATAGGATTTCGATCGCGCCAGGGCAATGCTATAGAATGGCGCAAAACCGATTCACAATCGTTCGACTTCCAGGTTTCCTGCAGCGCCTCAATACGGCTGTTTATTCGGACCGTTGGAACCGTAGAGGCACTATAGCAGAGTCCGCCTGGCCGGGGCGGACTGGCATATCCCGGATGCCGAGGTGCCGGAGCTCGTCAAGCCCCCGCTTTTTCAATCAACTCCAAGACAGCCCTCCCACACCCCCAAGCCACTGTGAACCCACTCCCACCATGTCCATAATTATGAATTAATCCCTTCAACTCTGCATCCCAACCCAGACGAATCTCCTTCCGTCCGGGCCGCAGGCCTGCATCCATACTGATCACAGGAAGATCCTTCAATTCAGGAATCAGTTTCAGACACCGCTCATAGATGCCACTTACCTCAGAAGGGCCAAATTCAGGCGAATCGTCATGCTCCATCGCAGTGCCGCCAAGGATGATATCCCCTGTCCGTTTTCGAGGCAAAACATATGCCAATCTATTCTCCCCTGCATCGTCCACCAGGCACCTCAGCCAAGGCTCATCTCCCTGGATCTTGCCCGTGATGATATTGCCTTTGATGGGATAAAGTTCCGCGTCAACAGTGAGTGTTCTTGCCTCCAGTCCTGCGCAGTTTACGACAAGTCTACCTGGTTCCCGCAATCCTTCCAGACAGGTAACCGTTCGCATGTGAATCGTGCCTCCACTTTCCTGGAAACGCGAAACCAAAAAGGGCAGGTAAATAGGTGTTTCGATCAAGGGGATTTTGATAGCGAAAGCAGTTTCATAACCAGCCGGCAATTCAGCAGGCTCCGCCACCCGCCAACTACTCGAGGGTAAAGATAGCGACCAGCCAGGCTCCAATTCATTCACGTCTTCCGCCAGCAGAAATAGTTCGACAAGGTAGACTCCGGAATCGGGGTTCTTGCTCAGTTTTTCGAATTCCAGGTAAGTATCACGGCTCCATTGCTCCACCTTATCCGCGGGTCCGGCGGCGAAAGGGAACCAAATCGCCGCCGCCTTGTCCGAAGTGGTAAAAGGAGACAACTCCCGGGTCACTATCTCCACCTCATACCCTGCTCGCTGCAAACAAATGGCAGTGGTCAGCCCGGATACGCCGCATCCCAAAACGGTGACGGTCTTTTTACCTGCTTGCATGTTGGTTGGCTCAAACTGACTCAGATGTGGACACGGCTGTCGACGGCGACGTAGCAGCGCCCGAGAATCGTCAGGCCCTCGCTGGTTTCAACTCCCTTGATGTCCGCAGCGCGAATCACGCATAGCGGAATCGCCGGAATCAGAAGCAACGTGATGAATAGTGTGAGTGTTTGTTTCGTATAAGTGCCAAATATATCTAACTCCAGCGAGGCGAATGAGATTCCACATCGGCGAGAATCCGCTATTTCAAGGGGGACAGCTCAATTTTTCGAAACTCCACTTCCGCCCCTTCGGCCTGGATCGCGATCTGCCCCTGGTTGACCGTGCAGTTGAAGCCGTGGTTCACCAGCACGCCGTTGAGGTGGACCTTGATTTCCTTTCCAGTGCATTCGATCACAAAGGAGTTCCACTCGCCGAGCGGCTTTTCGGAATCGTCGGTCAGGTTGAAGATGCGTCGGGAATCACCCCGCATGCCGCCCCACTTCTGGTTTTTTCCACGCGGCCGACGTTGTTCCATATCGGGGACTTCGATATTCTCGCCGATGCACCAGAAGTCCCCGGCATGCCCGGAGTTCATCTGCACCTCAATCGATGATGGGAACATATTGTTCAATACCCGCGGGGTGGAGCTGTGTGCCAACACACCGCAGTTGCCCGGCTTTCCCGGGAAGCGATATTCGACCACCAGCTTGTAGTTGGCGTATGATTTGTCGGTGATCAGGTGTCCCCGTGGCGTCCCCAGACTGACCAGCATCCCATCGCGAATGATGAAGCTCGGTGCAAGATTTGCGTCTTTGTCGGCGGCAGGAATATCGGCATGCCAGCCGCTGAGGTCTTTGCCGTTGAACAGCGAGACAGTTTTGCTTTCACCGGACTTCTTGTCGTCTCCTTGTAGAAACAAGGGTGCGAGGACGAGGGCGGCAATGATTGGAATTCTCATGATGGCGGCGATGTATACGTTGAGCTGGGATGATATCACATCGGAATTACAAATGGAAAGCCGACTGATAGCAATTTAATGAATGATAGGAAATTGCATTATCAAATATTTCTATCGGCGCGTCGGTAGATCCAGGATTGAGGAGGTGCAAAACACAGGAAGCGGCAAGCTGCCGGGCTACGCGAACACGGGCTTGCCGGAACTGTTTCCAAACCGCTATTCTTCAACATCTTCCCGGAATTCCAGCCATGAAAAATATCATTGTCCTCGCCCTGATCTCCACCCTCTCCTTTCAGGCCTTCGCCGGCCCCAAAGCGGAAGGCAGCAAGAAGTCCAAAGCAGCTTCTACCAAAAATGCCGAGCCAGCTCTGAAAGTCGGCGACGCCGCTCCGGATTTCAAGATCAACGATTCGAACGGCAAGGAAGTGAACCTCGCTGACCTCACCAAGGACGGTCCTGTTCTGGTGCGCCTGACCTGTGGTTGCCTCGGCTGCGACATGGAGCTGCCCTACTTCCAGGCACTGCACGAAGCCTACAAGGATCAGGGATTGACCAGTCTCGCCGTGTTCGCCGAGCCCGATGAAAAATTCTCCGAGTATGCCAAGGCCAACAAGATCGACATGCGCTACGCCCTCGATCCGAAACGCGAAAGCTGGAAGGTGTTCGGCACCAAAACCATGCCGAGCAATTTTCTCATCGAGAAAGGCGGCAAAGTAGTGGCCGTCAGCAAGGGCTGCAATCCCGACGGCATGAAAGCTCTCGCGCTCGGCAACGAAGCCGCCAAGCTGGTGAGCACCGACGAAATTGATCTCACAAAAACTGCCACGCCTCGCCCAAAGGCCGCCGCAAAAGCGAAGAAAAAGGCGAAGGAGTAGACCGCTCGCCTGTCAGTGTAGCTTGACTGAGCTCCCCTGCGGAACTCCTGATGATGATCGTCGCCGCGCGGTCGTAGATCCCGATGCGGCTGTCCTCGTCCTAATTGAAATCATCTGATGCTTCTGACCCCGAAACGTAATATCTCCACCAGCCGGCGAATCATGAGGATGATATTTATACTGGTTTGAATCAAGGTTTTACCTTCGTGCCGTCCGCCGATACTCTTTCAAGCTGCCACAGTTTCGCGCAGTCGATCGGGTAATCAGTGAGCATGCCGTCGATGCCGACTTCGCGGACGCGGAGCCAGTTTTTCTCTTCCCTGCGATGCTCCCCCGTTCCGGCGTAGTTGAAGAGGATCTTTTTTCCACGCTTTCGAATCAATGACACCTCCGCTTCGCCTGGAACGAATGTCAGGAGAAACACGTCGATCGCGTCTTCGGCTAAGCGGGAGTCCAACTCCTCGCGTCTGACATTGCTACCAATCCGGATTCGCGAGTCGAGCGCTTTGAGACGCTGGCTGCATTCAACGCTCTGGTCGAATGCAAACGACTCCTCGAACAGCGCGAACTCTGCCAGCAGCCGTATGAGCTCCCGTTCGCCCTCACGTGTAATGCCCTTAATGTTAAGAGCGATCAGGGTGGACCGGCGCTTGCGCTCCCGAATCAGGGAAAACGTTTCTTCGAGGCTCGGGACACGCAGGTCGGCAAAACGCGGATCGAACCAGCTTCCCGCGTCGAACTCGCGGAGTTGATCCCACGTGAATTCAGTCAAAGGTCGGTCCGGGCCGTCCGTGGTTCGCGCGAGCGTGGCATCGTGCAAAACGACGAGCTTCCCGTCTTTGGTCGTCCGGATATCCAGTTCGAATCCCATCCCGAGTTCCAGACAAGTGGCGAAGGCCGGCAGGGTGTTTTCCGGTGCATGCTGGAGCAGTCCCCGATGAGCGATAAGGAGCGGGTCGTCAGCATGGAGGCTGATCACCGGTAGCAGAAAAAGGCAAAAGACAAGACGAGTCATGGGATCAATGTATCACATTGTCACTCCCTGGAAGGATTGGCCGGCGATCTCTCATCATCAGTACTTCGGGAAAATATCCGGGGTTGGAAAGCGCTCTTCGTGGGTGGCTTTGTGATCTCGCAGATATTCCTCTCGCGGGACGTGGAGGTCGGGCCAGTTGGCTGGGCGGATGCGGACGACTCTTGCGGGACGAATGCCCTCGGTGATGAGGCCGGACTCAAAGCGAATTTGGATACCGCTGCTTCCCAGTGGAACTGCTCCGCCTGCCTTCGTGACATCCAGGATGGGACCTTTTGAAGCCATTTGGGCGGTGCCCGCCGTTCCACTCGCCCAGTGCTTCAATGTATTTTCCGCCGCGGCCATCAGAGCCCTGCTACCTTTGCTGAAATCGGCGTAGAGGGAGTCGTCCATGCCGCCGAAGAGAGTCGCGGTCACGGTGGCTCGGCCGAATTTGCCATACTCGACAGCGTCGACATGGGCGGGCATCCAGCGGCTGCGCATGAAGGCCTTGTGGGTTTCGTTCTGATGGCGGGCGGCGCGTTGAATGGCGGCATCATCCAGCCAGATGTCGGAGATATGGAAGCGGTTGAACACGCCGCCGGGGGTAGGCTTCCACGTGATCCCAAGTAGGACGGCCTGGTCATCGAGGGATTTTTTGCCGCCATCAGGCCAGATACCTTCGGCAATCAGCTCCTGAACCCCGAGGAATTCGCGACCGCGCCAGATGCGGGTGGCGGCGTCGAAGGTCATCGTTTCCTCCTCAGCCCGGGTGTCTCCGCTTTCCCTGGGTTCGCGCCGGGCGACGATCATCCCCTGATTGTTTTTGATTTCCAATTCCTTCAGCTTCCAGACTTTTTTTTCACGGAGGCAGTAGCTGGGCTCATCTTCGAGGAGAAGGACGTGATTCTCGGCAGGCGACGAGCCGACGCCGGCGTTGCCTTCTTTCTTCGCTCGGTTGTTGACTGGCAATACCGGCACGGACGAGATCTTTGGGTCAGGCGGGAGAAAGGCACGGACGTGCATCATCGTGCCCAGCGGGACATCCCGAAGATCTGCCGGTGCGCCGTGATAGCGGACGATGCCATACGGCAGCATGGCAAACGGGTTCGGGCTGATGAACCGGAATTTGCCATCTCCTTGCACGCGAAGGCTGCCGCGGCGGTTGGCATGATCCACGAAGACGAGTTCGCCGCGGTAAGAGTGTGCCTTTTCCAGAGGGGGAAACTCTCCTGCCTTGGGACGGAACGGTTCCTCCTCGGCGAATGCGGCGCACAAACCAAGAACGAGGACCGAAAATCCAGTAAGGAAGAACAGGGAACGCATCAATACTTGGGGAAGATGGCCGGAGTCGGGAAGCGGGCATCAATGCTGTCTCCGACATACTCTTCGCGGGGAATCTGGACCTGGGGCCAGCTACCGGGACGAACGCGGACGACCCGCCCGGGACGGATGCCTTCGATGATGAGGTCTGTCTGAAACTGAATTTGAATGCCACTGCTCCCCGGGGGAGCCTCACTTTCCGTTTTGGTGACATCGAGAATGGGGCCCTTGCAAGCCATATGCGCGGGGCCATAGGCTCCATGGTTGTGCTTCAAGGTGCTTTCGACCGCAGTCATCAGAGCGGAATCACCCTTCTTGAAATCAGCATAGAGGGAGTCGTCCATGCCTCCGAAGAGAGTCGCTGTCACGGTGGCGTTTCCGAACTTGCCATACTCGACCGCATCGACCCGGGCAGGCATCCAACGGCTGCGGATGAAGGCTTTGTGCGTCTCGGTTTGATTTTGGGCAGCGCGCTCCATCGCAGCGTCGTCCAGCCAGATGTCCGAGATGTGGAAACGGGTGAACACACCATCGGGCGTAGGCTTCCAGGTGACTCCAAGCAGGACGGATTGGCCTTCGAGAGATTCTTTTCCGCTGGCAGGCCAGATTCCTTCGTCGATGAGGTCACTCACTCCAAGGCGCTCGCGACCGCGCCAGATACGGGTGGCGGCGTCGAAGGTCATAGATTCCTCATCGGTCTTGCCGGCTCCTCCTGCTTTGAATTCCCGACTGGCGATGATCGTACCCTGCTGGTCTTTCAGTTCCAATTGCTTCAGCTTCCAGACCTTGCCCTGGCGCAGGCAGTGGCTGGGCTCGTCTTCGAGAAGGAGGACGTGATTTTCGGCGGGGAAGATTCCCGCGCCCCGATTGTGGTTCGCGTCATTCTCCTTGTTGTCGACCGGCAATACGGGCACCGTCGAGATTTTCGGGTCCGGTGGGAGAAAGCCGCGGACATGCAGCACGGTGCCGAGCGGAATATCCCGAAGATCCGCCGGCGCTCCGTGGTAACGGACGATCCCGTAAGGCAGCATGGCGAAAGGATGTGGATCGTTTCGGAAGAACTTGCCATTCCCCTGCACACGGATGCTGCCGCGGCGGTTGGCATGATCCACAAAAATCAGTTCGCCACGGTAGGCGTGCGCCTTTTCCAGAGGAGGAAATTTTCCCGGCTCGGGGCGAAATGGTTCCTCTCCGGCCATTGCGGCACACAAGCCGAGAAGCAGGAATGACAAACAGGGAACAAGTATCCGATTCATAAGGTGATCACTTTGTTGCTGTCACCAAATTGATCGGTCTCCACACCCATGCGCTGGGCGATGAGAAGGAGCAGGTTGCTCATGTGGGCGTCCGTGTTCACCGGACGACCGCAAATCTGGTAGTGCGTTGAGGTGAGTGCTCCTTCCGGGTCGAGCGCGTAGCCCTCGAAGCCATCACTCGACTTGTTAAGGTCGAGATGGCTGCCGTGCTTCAGGCCGAGGTCCGAGCCACCGGCGAGCACGAGCGGGAGGTTAGCGTTTCCGTGGCTGTGGCCGTAGCACATACCGCTACCGAAGAGTGCCATCGTCGACCCGAGGAGCGGTTTGCCATTCAGGTCTTTGGTTTCCGCGAGACGAGTGAGGAAGTAACTGAACTGCTCGATAGCAAAGGTGTCGTAGTTGGTGAGCTTTTCCATGTAGCCCGGATCGCCGCCGTGGTGGCTGAGCTGGTGGCGCGACTCGGTGATGCCGATCTCGGGAATGGAAAAAGCATCCCCCTCCCCTCCCAGGCTGAAGGTGGCGACGCGGGTCACATCCGTCTGAAAAGCGAGCACCATGAGGTCATAGACGGTGCGGAAATAATCGCCCGCCTGCGTCTTGGGAATGTCGCGATTGGTCCGTTTGCGATCGGCGTCGGAGATCTCGGGAAGCGGTGTGTCGAGCCAGGTGTCGGCCCGACGAGTTCGAATCTCCGCCTCGCGCACGGAGGTGAGGTATTGGTCGAGGCGGCCCTTGTCTTCCGCGCCCATCTTTTTCTCCAACTGTCGCACTTCGGCTAGGTTATCATCGAGCACACTGGCCTTGCGACGAAGCGCCTTCCGCTGCGCCTCGATACCGCCCTTCGGTTCCTCGAACATCGATGAAAAGATTTCACTGCACCGACGTAGCGCGGGCAGTTGCACTCCGTCCGCGGTCCAGGCGAGAGAACCCTGCGTGAGGGCGATCTCCATCGAGGAGTAGCGAGTGTGTTGCGCGGTGACTTCCGCCATTTTCTGATCCACGGAAATCGTGTTGCGGTCCGAAGGGCCGAGCTTTCCTCCGGTCAGGAAAACATTGATGCAGTTGTGATGGTGGCCGAGAGCTCCCGGGTGATGCAGTCCACTGATGGGCGTGATGACATCGCGGTGCTTCTCGAGGGGCTTGAGTGACTGGGAAAATTCGTAGTCTTTCCCCGGTGTGAGAATCTGATAGTTCAGCGAGTGGACGCCGTTGGCGAGATAGATGAAGGCACTGCGACGGGGCGATGCAGTTGATTCTTCCGACGCGCGGAGCGGGACCATGCATTCCAGCATCGGCAGAGAGATAAAGGTTCCCATCGCGCGTAGGGCGTGGCGGCGGTCGATCCGCCAGGATTGTGATAGATAGTTCATAGTAAATTCTTACTCTTGCTTCTAATTTCAATCTCTTAGGCAGCGATTGGATGTGAGAGTAAAAGATGGTTGTAAAATGATTAGCGTTTTTTGATCAGGTCCGAGAGAGCCACTGCACGAATGATGTCCTTGACGCGGTAGTCACTCTTTTCGGCCTCGGTCTGAATGGCGTTGAGTTCGTCCTCGTCGTCAAAAGAAAGCACGCGGCGGAGGGCGTAGGTGGAGAGGTGTTCGATGAAGGCTCTCGCGACTTTATCGCGGTCTTCGAGCAGGAGTTTCTTGAACTCATTGGCATCCTCGAACGGGCGTCCTCCGGGCATGAATCCCGAAGCGTCGACCACAGGATTCTCCCCTTTGCCCTTTGGAACCTCTTCACGTTCGCGCCACTGTCCGATCGCATCGTAATTGTCCCAGGCAAAGCCGAAGGGGTCGATATTCGCATGGCAGGACGCGCAATTCGCGTCTGTGGCATGCGCTTCCAGTCTCTGGCGGACGGTCACCTTGTCACCTTCAGGCGGAACGGGCTCAATGGGATCCACATTCGCCGGAGGGGGAGGTGGAGTCTTGTTGAGAATCGCTTCACTGAGCCAGACGCCCCGGTGAACCGGCCGGTGCCGGGTGCCGTCCGAGGTCAACCCTAACACTGCACCCATCGTCAACAGTCCGCCGCGTCGATCAGTTGGCTGCAAAGAAACGCGCTGGAAGTCGCCGGTCTTCGGCTCCGGCAGTCCATAGAAATCACAGAGGCGGGAGTTGACCACGGTCCAGTCTGAATCGAGGAAATGATCGATCGGCAGATTTTTCGCGAGCATCTCGCGAAAGAATTCCACAGGCTCGTTCCGCATACTTGTCTCAAGCCAGTCGTCGTATGCCGGATAGAGTTTTTTGTCCGGCGGGAACATGCCGACACGGTGCAATTGCAGCCACTGCCTGGAAAAATCGTCTATGAAGCGATTGATCCTGTCGTCGGTCAACATTCGATCCACTTCTTTCAGCAGCCCATCGTCGTTCATCGTGCCGCTTACGGCTGCGTCAAAGAGCTCATCGTCAGGCATCGAACTCCAGAGGAAATACGAGAGCCGCGAAGCGAGTTCCCAGTCAGTAAGATGCTCGCGAGTCACGGGATCTCCCTCGACAAGGTAAATAAAGTGTCTCGACGTCAACACTCGCAGCACCGCCCCGCGATACGCATCGGCCATCTCTTCGCCTGCTTCGCGATCCGCTCGGTAGGATGCCAGATAGGTCTCCAGTTCATCCTTCTTCACCGGTCGTCGCCAGGCGCGTTCGGCGAAGCGTTGCAGATGCTCCGCGACCACCCCGGGCGCCGCATCCTCCGGTGGCAGGACGTCCTTTCGCCGGGCCTTTTCCGGCTCCGACACCAGCGGACCTTCCCATTCGATCCAGTCGAGGATCACCGTCGAAAAGATGCCGTTTCCTTTTTCGTCGAACATCTGCGGAGCATTCGGGTTCAGGAGCACGGTCTCGCTGCTGTGGGTGAAAATATACCCGCCCCGGCTGGCAAGCGCGTTGCGGAAAGCAGCGCCGCCCCTGCGGTCCACTACATCCGTTGCCACCACGGCGAAATCCAGGTTTGTCGGCATTTCGAGGAATACCTCGAACTCATAAACCTCCGGACTGTCCTCTGCTGCCGTGATATCGAATTCGATGATGCCCTCCACATTCTCCTCACTGGTTTTCTTGCCAATGCTGAGGTGCGCCGGCTGCCCGCCGGGCGGACGAATTCCACTTGCCTGGAGGCGGAGTTTGTAGAGGCCGCTGTGTTCCGACCCTGTCTTTCCGAACCAGTTCGGTTGGAGCGCGGACTGAACCCGACCGGGAAAAAGAAGATATCTCAGCGGTCCCTTGATGCCGAACCGATCCAGTGCCTCCTGCTGTTTCTCGCCGCCGCCGTAGCGAAGTTCCGCCGCCGTTTTGCGGACTTTCCGGGCCTCGCTCGACTCTGTGGGGAACGCACGGTCGAGCACGAGTTCCGCGGCGCGGTAATAGCGGTCCATGTGTGAAGGCGAGAGCGAAAGTTCCGAGCCAATGCGCTCGAACCCGTGCCAAAGAGTGTCCTCGTTTAATTCCCCCGGCTTTGTCGGATCGTAGCGCACGCCGAGCAGATCATAGACCGTGTTCTGATACTCTTTCCGGCTCAGGCGATAATGCGCCACCGCGGGCCTGGCCGCCTTGCGCGCCGCCTTGCCTTCTTTGAGCTTTGTGTCGAGTTCGGCGACGAACGCCGCAATTTCATCCTGTGCCGGTTGCGGCTCGTCTTCCGGTGGCATTTCGCCACTGTTGACCTTTTCGATGACCTCTGCCCAGAGATGACTGTCTTCGGCCATTCGAAAATTGCGCGAAAGTTCGTCGACACGAAGATCACCCTTCTCCTTGTCCGGACCGTGGCAGCTGACGCAATGCGCTTCGAGAAAGGTGTCGAACGGTTCGCTGGCCGAAACCAGAGTGGTCAGGGCGATGGATGCAAAAGTGAAGAAACAAAGTCGGCTCATGAAAATAGCGGAGTTTATTATTGGGCCGAAATCGCAATCTTCATGGCACGGAAAGCGGCTACCCTGCGAATTTTATTGGAACGCATCTATTTCTCACCCTTAAAAGACTCGGCTGATTGATCGACCGCAGGGAAAAAGAAAAAGAGCTTCTGCCATGGCCAGGAAAGCTAATCACTAACAACGGATGACTAATTTCTGGTCACTGGAGTGATCTCTTCACGATAGGCGTTCACTTCCTTCACTGACTCCGCCAACCCGGGACGCTTCGACATCCCTTCGCCGAAGAAACCCTGCTTCACACCGGGATTGTTGAATCCTTTGGGCGTGTCGACAGGATTGCACCAGAAGACGCCGATGATGTAGTCCTGTCTCTTATACACATCTCCGAGCCCACGAGACCGAGGCTGATCTCG